>JBCBNX010000022.1 GCA_039821555.1 Bacteroidota bacterium | reverse complement strand
GGCCGTAGATCGGCTCGCCGTCGGAGCCGTTGCCCGGTCCGGCGTGGTCGCGGCCCACGACGAGGTGGGTGCAGGCCGCTGGCAAGGAGTTCAGCATGATCTCCGGCACGCAGCTCCGCGAGAAGCTCCGCACGGGCGCTGAGATCCCGAACTGGTTCTCGTACGACGAGATCGTCGCGGAACTGCGCAAGAGCTACCCGCCGAAGGAGAAGCAGGGCTTCACGGTCTTCTTCACCGGCCTCTCGGGCTCGGGCAAGAGCACCGTCGCCAACGCTCTCGTCGTGCGCCTGCTGGAGTTCGGCGAGCGCGCCGTGACCCTCCTCGACGGCGACGTCGTGCGCACGCACCTCTCGAAGGGCCTCGGCTTCTCGCGCGAGGACCGCTCGACCAACGTGCAGCGCATCGGCTATGTGGCCAGCGAAGTCACCAAGCACGGCGGCATCGCCGTCTGCGCGCCCATCGCGCCGTACTTCGCCGACCGCAAGGCCAACCGTGACCTGATCTCGTCCGTCGGCAACTACATCGAGGTCTTCATCTCGACGCCGCTCGAGGTCTGTGAGGCCCGCGACGTGAAGGGCCTCTACAAGATGGCCCGCGAAGGCAAGATCAAGGAGTTCACGGGCATCTCGGACCCCTACGAGGCCCCCGAGAACGCCGAGATCGACATCCCGTCGCACACGATGCCGGTCCAGGAGGCGGTCGACACGATCATCGCCTACCTGCAGAACGAGGGGCTGCTCCCCGCGTAAGCGGCGGCAACCTATCCTAGACGGATAAAGTCCCACGAGGGCGCGGCGCAAGGCACCATCCTTGCAAGCCGCGCCCTCGTACCTTTTCCGCCACTCCGCACGCACCAAACGACCCATGAAAGGCATCATCCTCGCCGGTGGCTCGGGCACCCGGCTGCACCCGCTGACGCTCGCGTTCAGCAAGCAGCTCATGCCGGTCTACGACAAGCCGATGATCTACTACCCGCTCACCACGCTCATGCTGGCGGGCATCCGGGAGATCCTGATCATCTCGACGCCGCACGACCTGCCGCACTTCCAGCGGCTCCTCGGCGACGGCCACGCGTGGGGCCTCGACCTACAGTACGCTGTGCAAGACGCGCCCAACGGCATCGCGGAGGCGTTTGTGATCGGCGAGGAGTTCCTCGGCGGCGAGCCGGCGAGCCTCATCCTGGGCGACAACATCTTCTACGGTCAAGGTCTGACCAACACACTCCGCCGCGCTCGCACGCGCGTGGAAGAGCAGGGCGGGGCGACGGTCTTCGGCTACTACGTCAGCGACCCCGAGCGCTACGGCGTCGTCCACTTCGACGCCGACGGCCGCGCGCTCGACATCGAGGAGAAGCCCACTGAGCCCAAGTCCAACTATGCTGTCGTCGGGCTCTACTTCTACGACGGGGCCGTGACCGACATCGCGCGCAACTTGGCGCCGTCGGCGCGGGGCGAACTCGAGATCACCGACGTGAACAGGACCTATCTCCAGCGCGGCATGCTCGACGTGGAAGTGCTCGGGCGCGGGACGGCTTGGCTCGACACCGGCACGCACCAGTCGCTTCTGGAAGCCGCCAACTTCGTCGAGGTCGTCGAGGCGCGGCAGGGGCTCAAGATCGCCTGCCCCGAGGAGGTCGCCTTCCGCATGGGCTACATCGACGCCGACGCGCTCCGAGCGCTTGCCACGCCACTTGCGAAGAGCACCTACGGGCAGTACCTACTCACGCTCCTCGACCAAGTGGCGACCCAACGCCACCCAGCAGATTTGACGATGTAGGCGGTTCGATTTTCGATGGGGAAGCGCCTCCTAGCTCTGTGTCGAAGATCGAACATCATCAATCGAACATCATACATGAACAGGATCGAGACCAACCTCCCCGGCGTGTTGATCGTCGAGCCGCGCGTGTTCGGCGACGCCCGCGGGTTCTTCCTGGAGACGTTCAACGCCGAGCGGTACGAGGAGGCGGGCATCCCGTATCGCTTCGTGCAGGACAACCACTCGCGCTCGCGGCGCGGCGTGCTCCGCGGGCTGCACTTCCAGAAACAGCATCCCCAGGGCAAGCTCGTCTCCGTGTCCCGCGGCGCCGTGTATGATGTGGCGGTGGACGTGCGCCCCGGCTCGCCCACGTTCGGCCACTGGACGGGCACCGAGTTGTCGGAAGACAACCACCGGCAGCTGTGGGTCCCGCCGGGCTTCGCGCACGGCTTCTGCGTGCTCAGCGAGGTCGCCGACTTCCAGTACAAGTGCACGGACTACTACCACCCCGAGGACGAGGGCGGTGTGCTCTGGGACGACCCCGCGCTTGGCATCGACTGGCCGTTCGCAGAGCCGACGCTCTCAAAGAAGGACCAGGCGCTCAAGCCGCTCGCGCAACTGACGCTGGCCGAGTTGCCCGCCGAGTCCGTTGGCGATGGCGTCCGCTAGGCCGATGCGTGTCCTCATCCCCGGCGCTAACGGCCAGGTCGGCCGCGAACTCGTCGCCCGCGCGGCGCAGCACGACATCGAGGCCATGGGTCTGACGCGCGCCGACCTCGACCTCAACGACGCGAAGGCCGTGCGCGCCGTCGTGCAGGCACACCAGCCCGACGCCGTCGTCAACGCGGCGGCCTACACGGCCGTGGATCGCGCCGAGTCGGAGCCAGACCTCGCCTTCGCCGTCAACCGAGACGGCCCTGCGGCACTGGCCGCAGCGTGCGCCGACCTCGGCATCCCCCTCGTTCACTTTTCGACGGACTACGTGTTCGACGGGGCGAAGCCGGAGCCGTATGTCGAAGGCGATCCGGCGGCACCGCTCGGCGTCTACGGCCAGAGCAAGTGGGAGGGGGAGGAGGCCGTCCGCGCGGCGCTCGACCGGCACCTTATCCTCCGGGTGAGTTGGGTCTTCTCGCGGCACGGCGGCAACTTCGTCAAGACGATGCTGCGGCTGGGGCGCGAGCGTGAGGCCCTGCGCATCGTCGCCGACCAGCACGGCGGTCCGACGCCGGCCTCCGCTATCGCCGACGCGGCCCTGGTGACGCTCCGGCAGGCTTCCGAGCGGAACGACGACTGGGGCACCTACCACTTCTGCGGGGCGCCGTTCACGACCTGGCACGGCTTCGCGGAGGCCATCTTCGCCGAAGCGCGTCGTCACGAGCCGCTCGCTGTTCGCGACGTGGCTCCGATTCCAGCGTCGGCCTACCCGACGCCGGCGGCGCGGCCGGCCAACTCGCGGATGGAGGCGGCGCGCCTCGCGCACACGTTCGGCATTGCGCCTGCCGACTGGCGCGCGGTGCTGGCTGAGGTCATAGCCGCGTTGCAGCCTCCCGCATCGGACGAGGCACCTGGCTGACCTGCCCGAGGTCGAGGTCTGTGCGCGGCCTCGTCCTGCGACCAAGAGTTTTTCCCAGAGATCGAGGCGGCTCCCGACGCTCCCGCAGGGCGGTGCTACTTTCGGGACTTGTAGCGGCCCGGTCCCGTCCGCAGACGGTCCTGTTCGCCGATCGGCCTGTTCGCCTTCCATCGACGCCACCCGCATGCTTGCGCTGACGACCCTAGAGCCTCCCCAAGAGGCACCGCTTTCTGGCGACGCCGCCGCGACTGGCCCCACGCACGTCAACATCGGAGCAGGGGCGAGCTATCTCCCTGGCTTCGCCAACGTGGACATCGCCGACCACGCGGAGATCTCCCTGAACCTGAGCACCGACCCGCTCCCGTTCGAGACCAGTTCCGTGGACGTGGTCTATTCGGCGCACACCCTGGAGCACGTCGACGACTACCTGTTCGCGCTCTCCGAGATACACCGCGTGCTGCGGCACGGCGGGCAGTTCTTCCTCGAAGTTCCCTACGTCACGCTGACGAAGTACAACCTCGTCAACCCCTATCACAAGCACCACTTCAACGAATTCTCGTTCGACTTCTTCCATGTCGACAAGCTGAAGGGGTCGGCCGTGGAGGAAAACCCGGTGCTCTTTGAGAAGGTGTTCCACGTGTTTCACCCGCAGGGGGGCTTTCGCTTTGTGCCGCCGCCGCTCAGCGGGTGGTGCCGGGCGCACCTGTTCAACACCACGCGCGCGATCAGCTTCGGGCTGCTGGCAATCAAGTCGCCCCACCGCCGCATCGAGGTCACCGCTGCCCAGCGCCGCGCGATGCGGAACGAGTTGTTCCGGCTCGGGGCGTCCCGCGTTCACTACCAGTGGGTAGACGGCACCAGGGTCGCGCCGCCCCCGCGAGACCGGGTCGCGCTGCGGGCTCTCAAAGCGCGGCTGTGGAAATGAGCCAGCGCCCGTGGACATGAGTGAGATGGTCCAATCCAGCAGCGTTGAAGAGCACCGCGCGCCTGATGCGTCCGACGCATCATGGGGGCCCACCTTCTTCGTGATCGGTGCGCAGAAGGCCGGCACGACCTCGCTACACGACTGGCTCATCCAGCATCCTGAGGTGTGCCTGCCGCTCCACAAGGAAACGCACTACTTCGAGAAGCGCTTCGGGAACGGCTGGGCGTGGTACCGCGACCAGTTTCCGTGCGCGGCGCCGTCGAAGCTGGTAGGCGAGGTCGATCCGGAATACCTCTACCACCCCGCCGCGGCACGTCGTATCCGGGAGGCGCTGGGCACGCCAAAGCTGGTGGCGGTGCTCCGTGAGCCGGTGGCGCGCGCCTACTCGCAGTATCGCATGAGCGTCGCGCGCGGGTTGGAGACGGTGTCGTTCCCGGAGGCGCTCGCGCTGGAGGCAGAGCGCCTGAGCGAGGCAGACGCTCGGCTCGGCCACATGCACTTTTCCTACCTGGCCCGGGGGCGCTATGCCGAGCAACTCGACCGCTACGTCGACGCCTTCGGGCGAGACGCGCTGCACCTCGTCCGCTTCGAAGACCTCGTGAGTGGAGAGCATGGCGACCGCACCTACGCCTCGATCTGTGCCCACATCGGTCTCAGGTCGGACCCGGCCGTGGCGGACCGTTCGCAACGAAGCAACGTGGCGAGCGAGCCGCGCAGCACGGCCGTGCGTGACATCATCTACCGGCGCGGTCGCCTGAGACGCTGGGGCGGAAAGCTGATCCCAGGTATCCGGGCGAAGAAGACCGTCATGAGATGGCTCGACCGGCTCAACAGCCGCCCCGCTCGCTCGAAGGGCGCTGCCTGGAAAGCCGAGGTGTCCGGCTGGGTGTGGGACGAGGCAGAGCGAGAGGCCGTGCTCCTCGCAGACCGCTACGGGTTCGATACGACGGCCTGGCGGCAGTCCTACGCGTCGCACCGCTGAAGCCCTGCGCCCCATGAAGCGACGAATTGCGGCCCTCCTGTCCGATACGCACCTCCGGGAGTTGCTGGCCCACGGGGTGTTCAACTTCGGGCTGCGGCTGGGGGCCGGCCTCCTCGGCTTTCTGTTTGTCGTGGTGCTGGGCAGGACGCTCGGGCCCAACGGGACCGGGGTCTATGTCCTCGCCCTGGCCGTGGCGACAGTGGCGACGGTGCTCTCTCGGCTCGGGATGCCGGGGGTGCTGACGCGGTTCGTGGCGGCGGAGTCGCAGGCGGGGCGGTGGGACCGGGTGCGCGGCGTGTACCGCAAAGCGCTCCTGGTGTCGGTCGTGGCAGCGGTCACGCTGACGCCGCTGGTGATCGCTGGGGCGACTGGGGCACGCGAACTGGGTTGGATGCAGCCCGAGGTCGCGCGCGCAGTGCAGTGGATGGCGCTCGCCATCCTCCCTGTGACGGTGGTATGGGTCACGGCCGGCGCGCTCTTTGGGTTGAAAGCCGTGCGGGCGGCCACGTTCGTCCAGGTGGCGATGCTGCACCTGATCACGCTGCCCGTGTTTCTCCTGCTCGCGTCAACGGGCGAGGCTTCGCCGCTGGATGCGGTCGCAGGCTATGTCACAGCCCAGACGATCGCAGCGGTCGTGGGCCTCTTGGTGTGGCGTCGGTATCGAAAGCCTGGCCCGGCATCGTTCGAGTGGACCACCCTGCGCCGAACGGCAGGCCCCTTTTTCTGGGTGAGTACGCTCATGCTGGCCGATGGGTGGACGGCGGCGTTTGCCCTCGGCATCTGGGCGACGCCGAGCGAAGTCGGCATCTACAACGCGGCGCTGCGCATGGCCATGCTGACGAGCTACATCCTGAACGCGGTTAACAGCATCGCTGCGCCGAAATTCGCGGCGCTGCACGAGGCGGGCGACACGCGCAGTCTGGTGCGAACGGCCGTCGGGTCGAGCCGCTTCATGACCGCGGTGGCGGCCCCGCTGCTCCTCGGCTTTTTCCTGGCACCGACGTGGGTGATGGGGCTCTTTGGCGAGGGGTTCGAAGCGGGTTGGATCGCCCTGGTCATCATCGCGGCCGGGCAATTCTTCAACGTGGCCTCCGGGTCGGTGGGCAGCCTCCTGGCGATGACCGGGCGGGAGCGGCTGCTGCGCAACGTCACCATGGTGTCGGTTGGTACCAACGTGGTGCTGACCCTTACGCTCGTGCCGACCCTGGGTCTGGTCGGAGCCGCGTGCGGCACGGCAATCGGGTGGGTGCTGTTCAACATCGGCTGTGCGGTCATGGTGCGCCGACGGCTGGGCATCTGGGTCCACGTCTTCGCGCCGATGCCCCCGGCTTTGCCTGCGCACGGCGATGCCGCAGGGGCCGACGTGCCGCCACCCTCGTCGACCGATCCCAAGACTGATCCTGCGCTGGACCCCAGGCCCCCTGCCGTCGTCGATTGAGACGGACCGGCGTTTCTGTGCCCGGCGGCAATGCAGCTAGGTCGCACGTGGGTAACGAGGGGCACGCGCTCGCCATCACCCTGATTTGGCTCGGTCCTGTCAGTATTTTCCGCCGCCTCGGCCGGGACACGTTGTCCCGCACTCTTTCGCTCCCTACGGCACCCTCCCTGGATTTAGCGTCACGTGGCTGCTCTTGCCTCTGCGACCCGCACGGCCCGCACGACGGTGGTGCTGGTGAACTACAACGGCGATGCCGACACGCGTCGCTGCCTGGCTTCGTTGGCAGCGGCTGGTGCGCCTCCGGTGGTCATCGTGGACAACGCCTCCGAGCAGATCGGGTTTGAGGACGTTCTGGCGGGCTATCCAGGCGCGAGCGCCTTGCTGCGTATGCGGGAAAACGTAGGCTTCGGGCGCGCCAACAACGTGGGCATCGCGCACGCTCTCAGGGGAGGCGCGTCGTTTGTGTTCGTGCTCAACAACGACACGGTCGTGGAAGCGGACACGCTCGCTCGTCTGGAAGCCGCCCTAGACGCCGAGCCCACGCGCGGCCTGGCAACGCCCCGGACGGTCTACCTCGAAGCGCCCGACGTACTGTGGTATGGCGGGGGCGAGGTGAGCTGGCTCCGAGGTTCGGCCGTCGCGCCGGGCTACGGGGGGGCTGCCGAAGCGCCGCTGGCAATGACGCCCCGCCCGGTCGGCTTTGCCAGTGGGTGCGCGATGTTGCTGCGCGCTGAAGCGCTGCGCGATGCCGGGGGCTTCGACCCGCGCTACTTCATGTATGAGGAGGATGTCGAGTTGAGCCTCCGCCTGCAGAGAGCAGGGTGGTCGCTGTGGTACGAGCCTACGTCGTTTCTCTACCACCGGGTCGGCGGCAGTTCGACGGCCAGCGAGGCCAGCACGAGTCAGCGCGGGCGGCGGGCGGGCAACCCGCGGCTGGCGTTCTACCTACATCACCAAACGCGTAACCGCATCCTGACGGCCTTGAGGCACGCACGTGGGCTGGACGCGCTGCGGTTTTGGCTAGGCTTCCCGGTCTACTGGACAGCGCTGCTCGTGCGCTATGCGAGCCAGGGACGTCTGGATGCGGCGGCAGCGGCGGCGCGCGGCGCCGTGAGCGCTCTCAAAGCGGCGAGGGGGGCGACTGATCCTCCGCCTCAGTTCGACGGCTGCGCCCTCGCCGATGAGCGAGTCGTCCGGCAGGAAGAGCATCGGTCCGTGACGTCGAACACGCCATGAATGGAGCGCTGTCCCTGTTCGACAACCCGGCGTCGGGCTCGCTTCCGCGGGCGCGGGTGCGAGCCGAGGCACGCACGTCGTGGCTCGTGCAGCTAGGGCTGGTGTTCGCCTTTGTTCACAGCTTCGATCTGCTGTCCAGTTCGCCGCTGCGGCCCTACTTCTGGCGCTTCGACTTCATCATTCTGGCGGCGCTGGCCCTCTTCGCCGTGCTCTTTGCCACATCGCGGCTCCTGAGACACGGCTGGCACCTGAGCGGCCTCGATGTCTGCGTGCTGCTGATCGCCGGGGTCATGCCGTTCTACACGGCCTGGCGCGCCTACTCTGTCTTCGGGCAGCCGCTCGTCTTCGGCGTGCTCTCGGAGCGCGATCTTCTCCAGGGGCTCTATGCGTGGCTGTTGCTCTACCTGTTCTGGAAGCGCGCCATTCGGCTCCGCGATGTGGAGCGGGTCGTCCTCGCCATGTGCTGGGTGAGCCTCGTCGCGATCTACCTCGTCGGCCTCGCCCGGGCGAGCGGCTGGAACCCCGAGCCGATCATCGAGGGCACGGACAAGCGGTTCGGCAAGGACAACTTCAACGTAATCCTGCTGGTGTTCGGGGGGCTCTACTACGCGGCGCGGTATGCACGCCAGGGACGCGGTGCCGACGCGCTGGCGGCGCTTGCCATCCTGGGGACGGTCGTCTTCTATCGGGAGGGCCGAAGCATCAACCTCGCAGTGCTGATCGCCTTGGGGTGGCTGGCGCTGCGCACGATGTCCGGCACGCGCAAGGCGAAGCTCGCTGTCGTGGGCGGGACGTTGGCCGTGCTCGTTGGGCTGTACGTGGCGCAGAGCGCCGAAGCCTCCGCCTTCTTCCAAGGCCTCGTCGGGTTCTATGGGGCGGCTGTGGCAACCCTCTTTGGCGATGCTGGCGACGACCTCTCGGCCAACGCTCGCATCTACCAGTTTGCGGTCATGTGGCCCTACATCACCGAGTACGCCCTGTGGGGCGCGGGGCAACTCTCCCACCAATGGAACGGGGGGTTTGCCCGACTCTTCGGCGAATTGCACCCCTCCGACCTCGGTATGTTGGGCATGGTCTTCGTGTACGGGATCGTGGGTGTGCTCATCTTCAGCGCGCAGGTGCTGCTCGCCGCACGCCTCGGCCGCGAGGTCTCCGACCGGCAGTCCCCCGTGTTCGTGGTCACCTGCAAGTACTACCTCGTCTTCCTCTACGTCGTGTCGATCCCGACGGCGCGGTTCATCTTCTCCGTCGGCACCACGCTGATCATCTTGACGCTGCTCTATGCCCACGTCCACGGCCTCGACCGCTCGCTCGGGGCCCGTGTCGAACGTCGCTAATTCTGTTTCTATGGCTAGGACTCCAGAAGCAGCCCACGCGGCGCGAGGCGGAGCGCTCGATGTGCTTGTGGTCGAGCCCGTGGGCGGGCACGGAGGCATGGACCTCTACGATGCCGGACTCTGCGGCGGCTTGCGCGACGCCGGGTTGAACGTGGCGCTCGCTACGTCCCAGTGGGATCGTGATGTCGAGGGCTACGAGGTCTGGACAACGTTCGAGGGCGTTTTCGGGGACCAGGCCGCGCTGTGGCGGGCCGGGCGCTGGGTGCGTGCGCTGCTGCGCTCACTGCGTAGGGCGCGGCAGCGCGGCGCTCGGGTGTGTCACCTGCACTTTTTTCAGGCCACGCTGCTCCAGTGGGTGACCCTGTCGCTGACGCGGCGCATGGGTTTCCAGACGGTGGTCACCGCGCACGACGTGGAGACGTTCAGCGGGGACCGCGAGCGCTGGGCCCCTCGGATCTATGCGCTGGCAGACCGCGTGATCGCTCACAATGCCGTAGCCCAAGACGAGGTCGTCCGCGTGCTCCAGGTCTCGGCCGAGCGCGTGCGCGTCGTGCCGCACGGGCACTACCTCGACGCGCTGCCTTCCGAGCTACCCACGCAGGTTCAGGCCCGGCACCGGCTGGGCATCTCGCTCGAAGCGCCCACGGTCTTGTTCTTCGGTCAGATCAAGCCCGTCAAAGGTCTGGACGTGCTGCTGCAGGCCTGGCCCGAAGTGAGGCGGCAGATCCCCAACGCGCAGCTCGTGGTCGCCGGTCGGCCTTGGCGCGACGATCCCAGCACCTACACCGCCCTGATCGACGCGCTCGGGATCGGCGACTCGGTGCTGTTTCGTCCTGGCTACATCCCCAACGACGAAGTCCCGGCCTACTACGCGGCCTGCGACGTGGTCGCGCTGCCCTACCACCGGATCTACCAGAGCGGGGTGCTCCTGATGGCGATGAGCTACCAGCGCGCTGTCGTGGCGTCCGACCTGCCCGCGATGCGCGAGGTCCTCCGCGACGGAGAGCACGGGCGCCTCGCTCCCGCAGGCGACGCCTCGGCGCTCGCCGCCGTCCTCTGCGACCTCCTCGGAGACTCGGCGCGCACCCAAGCAATGGGCACGGCGGGTCATGCACACGTGGCCACGCACCACGACTGGCGCGCAGTCGGCGTACAGACGGCCCGCATCTACCAGGAGGTGGCAGGCACCCCCGTTTCGCAGTCGGTTACCGAGTATGCACCCTCATGATCTTTATCGTCGGTAGCAGTCGCAGCGGGACCACCATGATGGGGGACGTGCTCGGGCGCAATGCCCGCGTCTTCACCTTTCAGGAACTGCACTTTTTCGAGCAGCTGTGGACACCCGGAGACGCCGGGCCGCTGGCCGAGGACGAGCAGGTCAGCCTCGCCGCGCGGCTGCTGTGTGTGCAGCGCGAGGGCTACCTGACGCATGGCTCAGCGAGCGCCTACGACCGCGAAGCACGCGATCTCCTCGCGCAGCCCACGTCCGTCGACTCAGTGCTGCCGGATGCGCTGCGCGTATACCACGTCGTCCTGGCCTACGAGACTGCTCGGCGCGGAGCTCAGCGGCCCTGCGAGCAGACGCCGCGCAACGTGCTCTACCTCCGAGAGATTCTGGATCACTTCCCGGAGGCGCAGGTCGTCAACATGGTCCGCGACCCGAGAGACGTGCTGCTCTCGCAGAAAGGGAAATGGCGCCGGCGGTACCTCGGGCACCCGGACACGCCACTCTCCGAGACGGTGCGCGCCCGCATCAACTACCACCCATACACGGTTAGCAAGCTGTGGCGGGCTTCGGTGGCCGCGGCGCGCGCCTTTGAGGACCACCCTCGGGTTTGCACGGTGCGCTATGAGGACCTCGTGCATGCGCCCGACGAGACCGTGGCGCACCTCTGCGACTTCCTCGGCCTCGACTACGAGCTGGCGATGCTGGCTGTGCCGCAGGTCGGCTCCTCCGACGCCCGCGACGACACCGCTGACCTCGGCATCAATGCGTCGCGTGCCCTCCGGTGGAAGCGGGGCGGCCTGTCGAGCACGGAGCGCTACATCGCCCAAGCGACCAACGCCGACTTCATCGAGGCATACCGCTACGAGGAGGATCCCGTGCAGCCGAGTTGGCTAAAGGTCACCGGGGCCTATGCGCTCGCGCCCGTGCAACTCGGCGTGGCGCTTATGGCCAACCTCCACCGCATCCGAAACCTGCGGGAGACACTGCGCCGTCGTCTGACCTAGCGAAGACGGCAAGTGCCGTGCGGCACCGGCTAGGTCAACTGGCGCACGGCCTCGGCTTGCTGCGGGGTCAGCGTGTAGACGTTGTTCACCTGCTCGATGTGGTCGAGGTGCACCTCGCCGATCGAGCGGCGCGTGGACACGTCGAACACCTCCACGAGGTTGGCGCTGGCCTGGCCCCACCCCAGGAGGTCTTTGTAGCGCTTGCGCGGCGCCGAGACGCCTGCGTAGAACAGCGTGGTGTCCAGCGACAGCGACGCCCCGCGCCCCCACCCGCGCCCGTCGAGCTGGTGCTGCAGGGTCCAGGTGTTGTCGTAGATGTGGATCTTGGCGTGCCCGCTGCTGAAGACCCAATAGGCGCCCGCAACGCGGCGAACGCTGTGCGGCGCCTTCAAGCGGAGGCTATGGGGCTCGCCGGTGTCGAGGTTAATCACGCCGCCGTTGCCCTGCGACTTGATGAGCTTCTGGGCGATGCGCCGGACGAGCTGGAGGCCCGACACATGATGCACGAGGGCGTATCGGTGGCTGTCGTAGCCCTCGAAGACCTGGTTGCAGTGGAAGCGGTCGATCGTCGACACGTCGGACTGGCCGGCCGCCAGTTCTTCGATGACGGGGTCTGCGTGGGGCTCGGTGCGGCGGAGTTGCTCCCGCTGCGTGCTACCGGTATCGGGGTGGTAGCCGACGGCCTCGTCGTAGCCCGTGTTCGACAACCAGAGCGTGTCGCCGATGAACTCGATCTCGTGCACGTCGCGCAGGCGCGGGATGGGGTGCGGGGTGCGGGTTCCGGTCGCCAGATCGAGTTCGAAGAGGTCTGTCCCCTCGGTGTAGAAGAGCCGCAACGAGCCGGGTCGCAGCGCGAGGGCGGAGACGCCGAGGTCGCCGATCGCGTCAAAGTAGGAGAGGGGCTGTGCACCCGCCGACGTCACCAACTGAACTGGGTGAATCTGGGACCGATCTAGAGTGCGGTCGTCTTCCTTGGCGTTGAGCGAGCCGGTGACGAGGAGGGCGTCCCGCAGAAGAGCGTGGGACATGGGCAAGAAGGGCAGGGGGGCAGAAACCAGGAAAGGTACGGGCGCCTCTGGGTGGGAGCCGAGCGGTTTGGCTCATTTTCTGCGGAGGGGTGAGCGCGCACTTGTTACCTACTTGCGTGGTATGTATTCTTGGCTTCCTACCAGCGTGCGCCAGAAACGTACCCCGGGCGCTCCTCTCCGGTGCTCCCCTCCCTCTCTCGCCCTCCGTCGGTGCGTACCCACCCCACCCGCCGCTCCACCGCTGTGACCCCACGTGCTACTCCCGTCCGCTCGCTTGCGATTTTAGGTACACGCGGAATCCCAGCTCATTACGGTGGTTTCGAAACCTTTGCAGACGAGTTGTCGACGCGCTTGGTCGCTCAAGGCATCGACGTGACGGTGTTCTGCGAGAGCGACGGCCCGCGCGCGCCTGAGAACTACAAAGGCGTCCGCCTCGAATTCGTGGAGACCCCCCGCCTGGGAAGTCTCACCACGGTGCTCTACGACGTCCGGTGCCTCTGGCGAGCCCGCAAGCGCTTCGACGTGGTCTACATGCTCGGCTATGGCGCGAGCGCCTTCTGCTGGCTGCCGCGCCTCTACAAGCGCGAGGTGTGGATCAACATGGACGGCATCGAGTGGGCACGCGAGAAGTACAACTGGATCGGTAAGGCCTACCTTCGCGCAATGGAAGGCTTCGCCATGCGGACGCCCTCGCGGCTGATCGCGGACGCCGCGGCGGTGAAAACCAACCTGGCCGACCGCCACCGCAGCATGCCGCCCTGCGACGTGATTGCCTACGGGGCGCCAGCGCTGCACCACCGCCCCGATCCGGCTCTCCTCGCCGAGTGGGGCCTGACGCCGAAGGGCTACCACAGCGTGGTGTGCCGCTTCGAGCCGGAGAACCACGTCACTGAGATCATCGAGGGCTACAGCGCCTCCGAGAGTCCGCTGCCCCTCATCGTGCTCGGCGACCACACCCAGCCGACCGAGTACGTCCAGCGGATCCGGGCCGCCGCCGCGCGCGACCCCCGCGTCCGCCTCATCGGGACCGTCTACGAGCGTGACCGCCTCCAGGCCTTGCGCTACCACAGTGTCTCCTACCTCCACGGCCACTCGGTCGGCGGTACCAACCCGTCGCTGCTCGAAGCCTTGGGGTGTGGCAACGTCGTCGTCGCGCACGACAACCCGTTCAACCGCGAGGTAGGCGGCGACGCCGTGCTCTACTTCCGGGAGGCTGCCGAGCTACCCGCGCTGCTCCAACGCATCGAAGAGAGCACGGCCCTACAGCGGGCGCTCTCCGAGCAGGCTGTGGCGCGCATCGAGGCGCGCTACACCTGGGGTCGCATCGTCGGGCAGTATCTCGAACTCCTCGGGCACCCGCAGCGCGTGGAGGCTCCGGTGGAAGTGCCAGCGGCGCGTCTGCCGAGCCACAGCGGCGACGGCCATCGGTCCGCCGAGCCGGTTCTTGTGATCGCCGAGGAAGCGCCGCGCCGCGCGTAGCTGGAAGACAGTGCGTGGACAGCCAGGCCGCTAGAAGCGGAAGCTCTGGAAGGGGAGGCCCCAGCGGAGCGTCGCAAAGAGGTCTGCGAACCCAAAGTCTCGGCTCGCGTCGCCGTCGTCGGTCTGGTTCGAGAGGCGCCCAGCCACCTCGAACGTCAGCTTCGGCAGCAGCTCGTAGCCCACACGCCCTTCCATCAGCACCCGCGTTTGGCCGATGCCTTGGCCCACCTCGTTGCCAAACTCGTTGCCATTGCCAAAGCAAAGGTCTTCGCGCCGGAAGCATTCGTTGTAGGAGACGAGCGGGTCGCTGCCGAAGTTGAAGAAACCGTCGGCGGTGGGAACGCCGCCCTCGTTGCGCCCCGTGCTTGTGACCGCTCCGCCTAAGCCTAGTGTCAGGCGGGTAGCGGGGCGGTAGGTAGCGAGGAAGGACACGTCCTGCGCATTGGGCCCGATGGGATGACCGATCAGCCCCGTGCGGTGCACGTAGGCCCGCGCCGGGTTCGCACTTGTGTAGGTGAACGGGCGGATGCGTGCATACTCGACCGTCAGATCGAGGTTGGGGAGGGGCAGATCGACGAGGCGCGCTCCAACCGTCACGCCCCACTTGTTGTTGCGCCAGCCTCGGCTCGAGAAAAACTCCGAGGCGCGGAATTCGTCGAACATGAACTGGTAGTAGAGCGTCGCGCCGCGGTTGCCGAGCCAGGCCGACGGCAGCGTCCAGGAGCCGTCGAACGCGAGCAGCATGTTGGCCGGGCTGCCCATCTCGAAGTCGAGGGCGCGGTAGAAGATGACGGGGTTGAGGTAGGCGAGGTAGAACTCGGGGCCTCGGTCCTCGTCCGTCGGGGCCAGCGTGGCGGCTTCGCTCACGGCAAACTGCAACCCATAGGGCAGGTCGATGGCGAGCCGGTGGAGCGAGCCATACTTGGCGCGCCGCTGCTTGCTGAAGGCGTCGCGCTCCCGCGTCACGTCCACGAATGCAGCGAAGAGGTTCACGTACTCGATGCGCCAGAAGCGGGTGCGGAACTGGAGGAAGTCGTAGGTCGGGGCATAGTTGGAGAGGAGCAGGCTCCCGTAGCCGGGGCCCCAGCGGTTCTGGTCGCGCCCGAAGCGCGCCTCGAAGTGCTTCGAGTCGAAGCCTACGACGCCGGAGACAAGCCAATAGTCGTACGTGTCGCCGTTGTCGAAGTCGCGCTCGCCGATCCGCTCGCCGAAGGGGCGGTAGTCGGGGCTCTCGTCCGCGACAGCCCCCAGCGGGAGCGTGTACTGGTTGTCCATCACCCGGGACTCGACGAAGATCTTGGTGGTCTCCGACAGGTCCACGTGCCCCGCGACGCGGAAGCCGCGTGTGTTGCGGAGCGTCGTGACCTGGTCGCCGAACGCGCTCGCGGCGCCGGTCTGCCGGGCGCTGCCGAGGGAGAGGTAGGCGAGTGGCTCGGCCTGGAACGCGTAGTCTTCGCCCGTCGCGGAGATAAACGAGCGGCCGTCGCGGTAGAGCGCTGGCGCATAGTCACGTACGAAGCCGACGCTCGCGCCCGGGGTCTCGCCGCGATACTCGGCCAGCAGGCGCCGGTCCGTGGTTGTCATGGCGGCCCGCGCTTCTTCTGAGTCGGCGAGGCGCGTGAGGTACTCCTGGGCCTGGTAGGCCGAGAGCGGCTGGTTGGTCACGAACGCTCCCGGCAGCAGCCCGCGTGTGTGCTGCCGAAGCAGAAACTCGTGCACGTCGTCGTTGATCTGGAGCAGGCCTTCGGTCTGGGCCGAGGCCCCGGGCGCGAGCGCGAGGAGGGCAACGAGGCAACCCGCGGCAAAGCGGAAGAGGGGGCGCATACCAAGAAGACTGGGTGGCGGAGGACAGTCGCGGGCTGCGGACGTGCAGCGTGGCAGGATACGCAAAGAGCGCGCCGAGACTGGACCGAGACGAAGGCGGAGCCTCGCAGTTTCGCCTGGACTTGACGCGCGAAACGCCGTGGCCTCGCTACGCGACGAGCGCCACGTGCAGGTCCATCACGTTCGTGTGCGTAGGGCTAGGGCGAAGTAGTCCGCCAGCGGTGTCGTCGAGCCCAGCGAGCCGGTCAAAAAAGGAATACGCGTCGTTGTCTGCGAGGTGCGCTCGGGCGTCGAGGCCGTGGCGCTGGGCAGCCGAGACTGTGTGCGGCGTGGCCCAGGCTCCAGCGGCGTCCGTCGGCCCGTCGATGCCGTCCGTGCCCCCGCATAGCACAACGAGGTCACCTCGGCCCTTGTCGAGCGCCAAGGCGGCAGCTAGGGCGGTTTCTTGGTTCCGACCGCCCCGACCACTCCCAGTGAGCGTGACGGTCGGCTCGCCGCTCCAGAGCAGCGCGGTCGGGCCTGTGTGACCGAGTGCCGCCCGCGCATGCGCTGCGCCGACCTCCCGAGCTTCGCCCGCCATGCTGTCGGTGACCTCGACGACGGCGTAGCCGCGGGCGCGTGCTTCCGTCGCCGCAGCGTCGAGCGCGTCGCGGTTGGAGCCGAGGAGCACGGTGTGCGCTTCGTCGAGGCGCTCGTCGAACGGCGCCAGCGGCACGCCCAGGTCCGAGTCGAGGTGCGCCGCGACGGACGCAGGGAGTCGGTTCCAGAGGTGGGCCTGGTGCAGGTGGGCGCGCACCTCGGCGCGTGTCGTCCCATCGCCCACGGTAGGGCCGCTGGCGATGCTCGCGAGATCGTTGCCGATGACGTCGGACAGGACGAGCGCAACGATAGGGGTCGGGTGGGCGGCTGCGGCTAGACGTCCTCCGCTGATGCGCGAGACGTGCTTGCGCACGGCGTTCATGATGTGGATGGGCAGGCCGCTGGCGAGGAGGCTTCGGTTGAGCACCTGCAAGTCGCAGAGTGCGACGCCTTCGGGAGGACAGGTCCAGAGCGCGGAGCCGCCGCCCGAGAGCAACACGAGGACGACCTGGTCGCGGCCCGTTGCAGCCATATCCGCAAGGGCATCGCGTGCGGCTGCGGCGCTTGCTTCGTCAGGGACGGGGTGGCCTGCGGTGCGGACGCGGATCTGCTGTGGTACGGGGAGCGCGGCTGGAAACGTCTCGGGGTAGCCGTGCGGCACCACCACACTGCCAGCGAAGGGCACGGTCGGGTGCTGCACTTCGAGGGCGCCGGCCATCGCCATGGACGCCTTCCCGGCACCGATGACGGTGACGGTCCCGAAGCTGTCGAGCGGCCGCCCGAGCACGGCCTGTGCGTCGAACCGGGCCACAACGGCGGGCGCTTGCACCCCGCTCACGGCGGCGTCATATAGGGCGCGGGCATCGGCGACGAGATCCATCGGACATGCGAGGGCAACGGGACACAGCCCAAGCTACCTCGCTCAGCGCCCCACTGCTACCAGCCCTCACACACGTCGGGGGTGTCGACGAGGTCGACCCAGTCCCAGGTGCCACTGCCGTCTCCCAGCGCGTTGATGGCCCGGCGGATCTGGATGCAGTTGCCGCCGGAGCCGTTGAAGCGCACCTGGATGCGCAGATCCGGAAAGTCCGTCGAGTAGTAGTCCATCAGCGGGATCTCAGTCGCCACCGAGTCGAAGCCGAAGAAGCCGTAGCGGGTGCCGCCGAGCTGCTGCACCTCGTCGTATTTCGGGTAGCCGAGTTGGTCGAGCGAGAGCCGCGAGAAGTAGGGCGTGTCGCGCCCGCCTCCCATGGCGTCGGCCTTCTCCTTCCAGAGCAGCACGTCGCTGGCAACCCGCATCGACTCGGCCGTCATGCGGTCAAAGCTGCTTTGCCGGTCGTGGGCGCGGTACATCTGCATTCCGACCACGAAGGCGATCATGGAGATGATCACGCCGAAGACGATCAGCATGAGGTTGTTGCTGCCCATTGGACACGGTGGTTAAGATGGAGGACGAGTGCTTGCACAAAGACACAAAACGTGCCGCTGCAATCCAGAGGCAGCAGATGGTACAGGAAGCGCTACGTCCAGCCACGATGACTGCAGGCGGCGTCGCGAGGGTGAACAGCGGAACAGGAGTGGCGTGGTATGCTGTCCGAAAACGCGACAGCATGGCCAAGGCGATAGCGCCCTGTTCATCCGGTCGGGCTGGTGTTTCAAGACGCCTCGTCGTAGATTCGCCCCGCCTGAGCTAACGCTTACGAGAGCGTCCCTCCGGACACTCGTTCCTTCACCCAACTCTAGCCCCAATGAACACGGCAGTCTCGCAGCTTCCCGTCTCCGCAATCGACGCCGATGCCCGCGCGTCCTTTGTCCTGCGGACCTACATCCACCTCTTCGGCGCGATCCTGCTCTTCGTCGCCATCGAGGCCTACATTTTCACCAGTGGCCTCGCTGAGCCCATCGCTACAACGCTCCTCAACATGCCGGGGGGCTGGCTCGTGGTACTCGGCGGCTTCGTGGTGGTGAGCTGGATCGCGAGCCGCGTGGCCGCAACGGCGTCCAGCTCCTTCGCGCAGTATGCCGCGCTCGGCGGCTTTGTCCTCGCCGAGGCGATCATCTTCGTGCCGCTGCTGTTCATGGCGGCCTACTACTCCGGCGACCCTGGCATGATCAACAAGGCAGCGTGGGTCACGCTCATGGGCTTCACGGGCCTCACGGCGATCGCGGTGCTTACGCGCAAAGACTTCTCGTTCCTAGGTGGGCTGCTCCGCTGGGGCTTCATCGTCGCCATCGTGCTGATCGTGGCGGGCGTCCTCTTCAGCTTCGAACTCGGCACCTTCTTCGCCGTGGCCATGATCGGGCTCGCCGGCGCTGCCATCCTCTACGACACCTCGAATATCCTGCACCACTACCCCGAGGACAAGCACGTGGCGGCCTCGCTGCAGCTCTTCGCCTCGGTTGCGCTGATGTTCTGGTACGTCCTGAGCCTCTTCCTCAGTCGCGACTAGGCACGCGCGCAGCCACAGCAAGTCTGGCGGCGAGCGCTCGCGACGCACGATGTCAGCAAGGCGCCTGAGACGGGCGATCTCCGCCGGCCCTCAATGCGAGGCCGGCGGGGGGTTGGAAAGCCTGCGCACTGGTCGCTGCAGGCGCGAAGCAGTGTAGGCAAACGCTGGGCACGCCTGCTTCAGGGCAGGTCTTCAGAGCACGTCGGCGCTTGCCACGGCAACGGGGAGCTTGAGCGTCACGCGCGTCCCGGCGTCCTTCTCGCTCTCGATGGCAAGCGAGCCGTCCATCGCGTCCACGAGGCGCTTCACGATCGCGAGGCCGAGGCCTGAGCCGTCGTAGTTGCGGTTGAGGCGGTGGTCCTCCTGCGTGAACGGCTCGAAGAGCCCGCTGACAAACTCTTCGGCGATGCCGCAGCCGGTGTCCTCCACGACGCAGACGACCGCGTCCGTGTCGAGCCGTGTGGTGAGCGCGACGTAGCCTGCGTCGGTGAACTTGACCGCGTTCGAAAGGAGCTGCTCCACGACCTGCTCGATGCGGTAGGGGTCGCCGAGCACGACGGGTTGGGCGGGGTCCCGATCCCAGCGGAAGGTGACGCCCTTTGAGTCAAGATCCATCCGGGCGCGGTGCGCCACGCGCTCGGTGATGTCGTGGAAGAACACGGGCGAGTGCTGGAGCCGGAGCGCGCCCGTCTCCAGCTTCGAGAGGTCGAAGAGGTCGTTGACGAGCCGGAGTGCGCGGCGGGCGTTCTCCTGGATGACCTCCACAAACTCGATGACCGGAGGCGGGATCACGACCTTGCCGTGTCCTTCGAGTTCGCGCACCTCCTCGCGGAGCAGCTCGGAGAAGCCGTTGATCGCGCCGAGCGGAGTGCGGACCTCGTGGCTCATCGTGGACATGAACGCGGTCTTGGCCTGGCTGGCGCGCTCGGCGGCGACCTTGGCTTGCAGGATCGAGGCGTTGGCCTGCTTTTGCTCGGTGACGTCGGCGAGGATGCCGCCGATCACGAGGCGGTCGGCCGCGTCGTAGGCGGGGGTGGCGCGCTCGCGCATCCAGCGGACAGCGCCGTCGGCGCGGCGCACGCGGTAGTCGAGGGTGCTCTCGCGGCCAACGCGGAGCTGCGCCTCATGAGCAGAAAAAACCGCACGGTCGTCGGCGTGGACGAGGTCGTGGGTCCAATTGACGCCGCCATCGCCGAGCGGGATGGTGAGCTGTTCGACGGCCAATCCGACGAGGGCCTCCATCTGGTGTGTCACGAACTCGTAGCGCCGTATGGGCGCGCCCGGCTGGCCATCGCCGCCCGCATCCAGCACTGGCGCGTAGGTGAAGCTGAAGAGGCCATCGTCTAGGCCATCGACGGTTTGCCGAAACCGCGTCTCGGCTCGGCTCCAGGCCCACAGGGTCTCGAACAGCCCGGTAAGCTGGCTCAGCGCGAGGCGCTCGGCGCGCTGCCACGGCGGAACCAGGGCATCCCACCCGAGGAGGACCACGCCGATCCGATCCTCGTCGTCGAGGAAGGGGACGAGAATCGCCTGCTCAGCGTCGAGCCCGGTGAGCAGCGCCTGGGCCGCCTCGCTGTCCTGGTCGCGGGTGACGCGTAGGAGCGCCCCCTCGGTCAGGAGGGGCCAGTCCACGGCAGCAAGCCGGATGGGACGTGGTTTGCTGGCCTGGGCAGTCCAGTCGGCGCTCGTGACCAACTCGCCCGCCTCAACGGGGAGAAGCACCTGCGCCCGGTCAGCTAGCGTCGCGAGCCCGAGGATGCGGGCGGCCTCGTCGAGGAAGTCGGCCTGCTCGGGCGACGAGAGGGCCGCCTGGCGGAGCGCTGGCTCGGCCTGGTCGTAGCGCGCGCGCACCCGCAGCGTCTCTTCGCGCTCGCGCTGCTCCGTCACGTCGAGGGCCATCACCACGCCGCCGACGAGCCCCTCGTCCGGATGGTGGACGGGCGAGCCGTAGACGAAGAGGGTCCGCCGTTCGCCGTCGTGCCGCCTGAGTACGATCTCGTGCTCCTCGAAGCCGACGGCCTCCTCCAGCATCGCCGTGAGGAGATCGATGAGTTGAGCGTCGACGCCGTCTACATCGAAGACGTTGAGGCCGAGCCACACCTCGTCTTCGGCCTCGCCAGTCATCTGGAGAAAGTGGTGGTTGGCGAACGTGACAACGCCCGCCGCGTCGAGGTGGAGCACACCGATCGGGCTCTGCTCCAGGAACGTCTGGTGGAACGCCTCGCCGGTCCACAACGGGGCCGCTGCGGACACCAGCACCGCGTCGATGAACCCGGTGTCGCCGTCTGGGACAAAGCGAACCTCGACGGGCCGCTCGCTGCCGCCGAGGGCGAGCCGAACGAACGCACGCGCGGTCTGACCAGTCGTCGCGGTGGTCCAAGCCTGCTCGAAGCCTACGCGGTCGTCGGGATGCATCGCACCGTGCCACACGTCGGGGTCGAGGGCACGGGCCGGTCCCCCGGCGAGCGCCACCGCCTCGGCGTTGGCGTGGCTCACGCTCCCGTCGAGGGCAAAGCGAAGGAGCGGGACGGGAAGCTGCTCAGCGAACGCGGCGCAGGGCATAGTTGGGGTGAAATCGTAGCGGAACGCGGCAGCCGTGGCTGCCTGGGAGGGGGAGCCATGCGAGGGCAAAAAGAGCGCCAAGCCAAGAGCAGTGCGGACGTGTCGCGGTGGGAAGGTGCTGCGGTGCAGGAGCAGGACTTGACGGTAGCGCGGGGCACGGGCACCTTGCTCACCGCCTCACCGCCTCACCGCCTCACCGCCTCACCGCCTCACCAGCATCCGCCCGTTCGCGCGGCACCACGATCAGCAGCCACGCTATGCCGCAGACGACCTGCACGCCCGCCAGCCCCAGCACGGCCGTCCGCAGCGTGAGCGCCTCCGCCTCCAGCAGCGCGCTCGCCACCAGCAGCGACATCGTCTCAGCGAGCGCCAGGAAGATCCACTCCGTCGAGAAGACGCGACCGCGGAAGCGGTCTTCGGTGCGTTCCTGCAAGAGCGTCGTTGCGAGCACCCAGTTGGCCCCACTCGCCGCGTGGGCGACGAGTACGAATACCAGCACGACGAGCGTCCACTCCAGCAGGCCGATGGCGGTGTAGCCCAGCCCGCACACGATCACGCAGGCGCCCAGCACGGCTGGCCACACGCTCCTATCGCGGAAGAGCGCGCGCGCCAGGATCGGCCCGATGCCGGTCCCCAGGCCGCGCGCGGCGTAGGCGAGTCCCGTGCCGAGGTCGGGTTTGCCCGGCACCAGTTGTCCGCCAATCAAGACGAGCGCTAGCATGAGCGCTCCGCCGCCCACGCCCCACGTCGCCTTCGCCAGCGCGATCCGCCCGATCCGCGGGTGCCGGTAGAGGTGTCGCCAGCCCTCCGCAACTTTCCCGACGGCGACCCTGATCGGGTTGCCCGGTGGCACGTCGTCCCGGTCCTGCGGGATTACCGTCCGCGCGATGAACACCGCCGAGACGAGGTACGTCGCGGCGTCGAACAGAAACACGGTGTCCGTGCTCAGGAATTCCACCGCCGCCCCGCCGACGGCCGCTCCGAGCGCGAGCATGATGCTCCACGTCGCCGAGAGGAGCGCGTTGGCGGTCAGCAGTTCGCGGTCCGTGGTGATGTTGGGCAGGGCTGCGGTCTTGGCCGGCAGGAAGAGCGCGCTCACCATGATCTGTGCCGCCGCGAGGACGTAGAGCAGCCACAGGTCGCCGGGCTCGCGCACGAGCAGGAAGCCGAGTACGATGAGCGCGCGGAGCACGTCCGAGACGATCATCACCGTGCGGCGGTTGAAGCGATCCACCAACACGCCCGCCAGCGGGGCCGCGAGCGCGAGCGGCAGCAGCTTCACCACGAAGACGAGCGCCAGCGCCACGTAGCCGTCGCCGAGCACGGAGCCCTCGCTGGAGAGGTCCTGCACGACACGGTAGAGCGCGAGCGTGTTAAACCAGTCGCCGAAGAGCGACACCACGGCCCCGGCCCACAGCCAGCGGACGTTGCGGTTGGTCCGCAGCAGTTCGAGGAAGCCGACCTGGGGCACGGAGGGGGGCGGGAAGCGAAGGGCGTAGGAGACGAGGAGACCGAGCGCGTCTACCAGCCTGCGCCGCCTTCGATCCAGGCGCGTGGCTAAAGCGCCCGTGCGTAGAAGAGCGTGTCGAGGCCGTCCGCGTCGCCGCGGTGGGTGCACGCGAAGCCAAGCCGGTCGAGCAGTCGCTGTGACGCGGCGTTGGGCACGTCGGTGCTCGCGAGCGCCTCGGTCATGCCGAGGTCGTCGCGGGCGTACGCCAGGAGGGCGTGTCCGGCTTCGGTCGCCAAGCCCTGCCCGTGCCACGCTGGACCGACGCTGAGGATGAGTTCGAGCCGCGGCGGGTCGTGGAACGGCCAGAACCCGCCGCAGCCGATCAGAGGCGCCGCTTCGGGAGAATCAAGGTCACGAAGGCCGAGCGTCCAGAGGCCGTGCCCGTAGGCCTCGAAGCGGGCCGCACTCTCCTGGGCGAGCGCTGCGACCTGATCTTGGGGAATGGCGACGCCGTCCCACAGATAGCGGCGCACGACAGGGTTGGTCCAGTGCGCATGCAGGGCTACGACATCGGCAGGCTGGACGGGACGGAGGGCGAGGCGACCGGTATGTAGCACGGGCGAAGAAACGCTTGGGGCGAAGCCAGATGAAGGGAGAGGAACAGGTCTAGGCCGATGAAACACAGGGACAGCGCTCTGTTCCGGCTTCGGCGACCGGGGAAACGTGACGACCTCCCCCGAGAAACGGGACACGGCGGATATACCGGGCGGGTCGTCCGGTATGTCCCAAACGTCGCGGCCTAAGCTGAGGGCGTCGGCGGACAGGCTCCGGCTGGGGCCGCGCCTCCGTTCCATCCCAACGTGCAAGCTCATGACCCGCACTCGATCCGCATTCCTCCTCGTCACGCTGTTGACCTGCTCCACGGCGTTCGCCCAGCAGCCTGCCGACGCCATGGAACGCCTCGCGCCCTACGAAGGCACCTACACCCTCGACGGCTTCGCCCAGATCGAGGAGGGCACCTTCGATGGCACCCTCGACGTCTCGCCTATCCTCGGCGGCCACTTCCAGCAGTGGGACTGGACGCTGACCATGCGTGGCGAAAGCATGGAGGAAGCCGTGTATCTCCGCTTCGTCGTCTCCCACGACGCCTCAACCGGGAGATACGCGATCCATCGGTTCGATAGCCGCGATGCCGACTCGCCCACCCGGGCCGCCTCCATAACAGACCCGCACCGTGGTACGCTCAGCTTCGATGGTGACGCGCTCGTGATGTCCTGGCCCTCGTCGAACCCGAACAACCCCGCGCAGACGGGCCACCTTCGCAACACCGTCCGCCTCGACGCCGATGGCTTCACCGTCACCACCGACGCCAAGCCCGACGACGGCTCGCCGCGGGTCGCCATCGCGACGACGAACGCAAGCCGCCGATAAGCCAGCATGCACGCAAGAGCACGCTCCGTCCCCGCACCTGCGGGGACGGAGTTGGCCCTTGTTCTGTTCGGTGCTACCCTCTAGCCACCACTAGCCCGATGAGCCTGTTTCTTTCCCCAGAATCGATCCGCGCCACGGCCCTCGTGATCCTCAACGTGGCGCTCACGGTGTACCTGCTGCGCGTACCGCGTGGGGCGGGTGCCTCGCGGTGGTTGGCAGGGTTCACGACGGGAACGGTCGGCCTCTACCTCTGCCGTGCCGCCGAGGCGTCGTTCTATCCGCTGTCGGACGCGACGATGTGGGCAATCAAGTCGGTCGAACTCCTGGTTGTGATGGCGGCCCTAGGCGCGCTCGTCCAGTTCGCGTACCGGTTTTTGGAGGTGCCCTACCCGCGAGAAACGCGAGCCGCCCTGGTAGTGGCTGCGCTCGCGGTCGTTGGTTCGCTCGTGCTCGTGGCGGTCACGCGCAGCCCCGAGAGCAGCATCCGCGACGTGATGATGTCGGTCTACAGCTTCACGTGGCTCGCGGCGGATGCTTGGGCGGTGACGGTGCTCTTGCGCAAGCGGCGGCGGGCGCACGCGTTGGGGCGCGACCGAGAGGCTCGGGCCTTTGCGGCCTTCGCAGCCGTATGTCTCGCCGACGCCGTCCTCCTGATAACCATCATCGGCGTGTTCCTGGCCGATGCATCGGTCGTGGTCAGCAATGCTATGTGGGTGTTTGTCATCCTCCCGGCCGTCTTTGCGATTCACTACACGCGGGTCGCGATATACCTAGAGCATGCGCCGGAACCTACCTCGATCCGTACGAAGCTCTCCGGTCTGGCACTCGCGCTGGTGCTGGGTCTGATCGGCATGACCGCCGTGCTCTCGGCTCCGCCAAGCAATCCCAATGTCATCGACGGCATCCCAGCGCCGGGGGTGATGGCGGAGTACCATGAAGCGATGCTGCCGCTCCTCGTGCTGATGGGAATCGCTACCGTTCTGGCTTTGGTCGTCTTCCCGTGGGCGCTGAAGGGGAGCCTCGTGCGCCCCGTCGAACGGTTGCTTGAGGGCGTCCGGCGGGTCAACGCGGGCGAACGCGACGTGACGGTGCCCGTCGGCGTGCACGACGAAGTAGGGCGGCTCAGCGAGGGCTTTAACGCGATGACCGCCTCGCTACGGGACGCTGAGGAAGAACTGCGTGCCTACGCGACCGACCTCGAAGTACGCGTTGCAGCACGCACGGAAGAGCTACGCGCCAGCAAAGCTGAGGTCGAAGCCCAGGCGCTGCGCCTCGAAGAACTCGACCGGCTCAAGACGCGGCTCTTCGCCAACCTCAGCCACGAGTTCCGCACGCCGCTCACGATCCTGCTCGGCCCCATCGAGGACGCGCTTGCCAGCGACACGCCGATGCCGGAGCCGCTCGCCGGCCAGCTACCGTCCATGCAGCAGAGCGCTCGCCGGCTGCTCAACCTCATCAATCAACTCCTCGACCTCGCCAAGCTCGAAGCAGGCGCGCTCGACCTGAACAGCGAGGAGACCGACGTGGTGGTACTCGCACGAGGTGTCGCTGCGACGTTTGCCGGACCGGCCGAGCGCAAAGGCCTCGGGCTGCTGTTCGACGCCCAGGTTTCTGCGCTCTCGATGCCCCTCGACGCGCAGCAGATCGAGACGGTGCTGACCAACCTCGTCGCCAACGCCCTGGCGTTCACTGAGCGTGGGGGCAAGATCCGCGTGAGCGTTGGTGCTGAACACGGCGACGCGGTCGTGGCAGTCGAGGATACCGGGACCGGCATCGCGGCAGCGGCGCTGCCCTACGTGTTCGACCGCTTTCGCCAGGCTGACGGCAGCACCACGCGCACGCACGGAGGTACCGGCATCGGGCTGGCCCTGGCCAAGGAGCTCGTGGAGCTGCACGGCGGCACCATCGGCGTCGAGAGCACGGTCGGGTTCGGGACCCGGTTCACCGTCCGGCTTCCACTGGGCGCCGTCGATGTTGACGCCGAGGCCGCTGCCCAGGCTGGCGTACCCACCGTGCCGCGCACCGAGCAACGCTCCGCGCCCACGGTCCTCGCGACGGGCGACGGTGAGGCGGCGATGCTCGACCTGCCCATACCCGTCAGTGCGACGCCAGGCGACGATCCCCCGGCTGTGGCGACTTCCAACGACCGACGCCCACTCGTGCTCGTGGTGGAGGACCACGCAGGACTGCGCGCTTACATCCGCAGCCACCTCGCCGAGCGCTACCGCGTCCTCGAAGCCGAGAACGGAGCCGTCGGTCTGGAGACCGCCCGGGCCTGCCGGCCCGACCTCGTCCTCTCCGACGTGATGATGCCCGAGCTCGACGGCGTAGCCCTGACACGTGCCCTTCGCGCTGAACCGGCGCTCGCCGACGTGCCCATCGTCTTGCTCTCCGCGTGGGCCGACGAGCAGAGCACGCTCGCCGGGTTGGAAGCCGGGGCCGACGACTACCTCACGAAGCCGTTCTCGCCCGACGAACTCCGCGCCCGCCTCAGCAACTTCGTCGCGACGCGCCATCGGCTCCGTGCTCGCTACTCCGATGAGGTCGTCGTGGGGCCAAGCGAGATCGTGGTGCCTTCAGCCGAGGCTGCGTTCCTCGAACGTGTGCGGGACGCCGCCGAGGCCGGTCTGGGCGATCCCTCGTTCGGCGTCGATGCGCTGGCGGCGGAGGTGGGGCTGAGCCGGCGGCAACTCGGACGGCGCCTGCGCGCTTCGCTCGACACCGCGCCCGGCGTGTTTTTGCGCCAACTCCGGCTCGCGCGGGCCGCGCAACTCCTGACGCAGCAGGCCGGGACCGTCGCCGAAGTCGCGTATGCCGTGGGCTACCGGGATGCCGACCATTTCGCCAAGCAGTTCCGCAAGACGTATGGGACGCTGCCCTCGGCCTACGCGACCCGGAAGGCCGTTCCACACCGGGAGCACGACGACGACCACTGAGCGCCTACCTTGAGGCATCCGCCCGCCTTCCTCCCGTCGCCATGGACCTCCCGTTCGACACCCTCGCCGACATCGAAGCGCTGGCTGCGGGGCCGGTCCTCGACGCGCTCGTGGCGCAGCACGCGCTCGGGCTGGCCGTCGTCTGGAACGACAAGGCGTTTGCCGAAGATGGCGCGTATGCCTACACCGGAGCGGACGGCGAAACTCGTGTGGTCCTGCCGTACTCGACCGATCCGCTTGCCGCTGAGGCACTCGTCCACGCGATTCGCGACCGGCGCGGCGGACGGTTCTCGCTTCTGGCCTTCCGCGATGGTTGGCTCGCCCTCGGCCACACGCCGCAGACCGAGACGATGGGGCCGATGGGCACGCTGGAGTTCACGCGCCTCGACGTTGCCCCGACGCGGGCGCTCGCCGTCGCCCGGTGCGCGCTCCGCGTCTTTGTCTTGGACGATCGCGGGCCGACCGACGACGAGATCGAGGACGCGCAAGCCGCCTGGGCCGAGCGGTTCGACTGACCGGCGCGCTGGCGCTCCGGAGTCTGGTGCTGCGCAGCGACGTTATCGCGCCAGGTTGGCGTCCAGGCTGACCAACACCGAGTCGATCGC
The DNA here is from genome assembly GCA_039821555.1 of Bacteroidota bacterium. NCBI lineage: Bacteria > Pseudomonadati > Bacteroidota > Bacteroidota bacterium. The sequence continues at coordinate 27,122 of JBCBNX010000022.1, read as the reverse complement.
GACCTCGACCTCCGGCAGCTCCACCTCGGCGTAGTACCACGCTACCCATCGGAGCAGGCGAGCCTGAGCCATGTAGTCGGCGTCGCTCCGAAGGCGGATCAGGTCAGCGGGCTCCACGGGGAATGGGGCCCCCGGGGAATTCCAGGGACCGCCGAGGCGAGTCGTCCTCTCTAGCATCTGGACGACCTGATCGAACGCGGCCTGTTTCTCCTCGTCGCTATCTCGGAGCACTTGCAGAAACGAGGTCAGGCGCTCGCGAAGCGCTCGATCTTGTAGCAAGCCCAAGTCTCCCGAAGCGATCAGCGCCTCTAACGACCCCGTAACCGGATCGTACGTGTGGCTGATGAAGAGCGACTCGGTGTAGGTGTAGACGGAGTCTAGGGGCATGCCCGTAATCGCGTCATCCGAGAGCGTCGCCAGGTGTTCGTACAGGGTGAGAAACCTGGCTGAGAGGTCCCGGATACGCTGGACCTCGGCCTTGTTGAACACGAAGTCTTCACGCAGGTCTTCAAGGACCAGCCACTCTCGGGTCCGCGCGTCGCGGTCGGCCCACCACGCGTTGAGACCGACGGCGGTAAGCACGCCGAGCACGACGATGAGGTACTCCGCGCTGAACCAGCGCAGCGTCGGCTGCCAGCCGATCCGCCTCGGGCGCGGGGCCGGAGCTTCTGGTGCCAGAGGCCCAGACCTAGGCGTCGGCTCGGGTGCAGGAACGGGGTCGCCAGCGGCCTCTGGCGGAGTCGGGGCATCGCTCATCGGTTCAGTTCGGCTTCGACGCGCTCGTGCAGGTCTTGGGTTTCCTGGGACATGGCCGCCATGATGTTGAAGCTGGTCTGGCGATAGAGGGCGATCTCCGAGAGCGCGTCGTACGCCTCCTGGCTGGCGTAGAACGAGAAGCTGTCGAGAGGAAACGGCGGAGCCCACCCGTCGTCGGTGAGCAGTTTCGACTCGCTGATGGACCGTTGAAGCAGGTCCATTCCGAGGTCCATTCCGAGGTCCACCGCGGCGACCCTGTTGGCGCCTACTGCAGGGATGTACCTAGCAATGGCGTCGTTGTACTGCTCCGCAACGCGGGCCTGGAACCCAACAAGCGTCTCTGTAGCGCCGAGATAGGCCGTGATCGCATTGCGCAGCGAGTCGTTGCGAATGAGCGTCAGGTCTCCCGTGGCTACGAGAGCCTCCGCCGTGCCTGTCGTGGGCTGGACCGCTCGCCACGTAAACATCCGCCGCGAGTGGTGGACGATGGAGTCGGCGGGGAGCGGCGTCCCCGAGCCCCAGGACCCGAGCACCGTGAGCAGTGCTGGAGTCGAAACGGCCTCCTGGATCGAATCCGCGCGGGCGAACACACGGAGGCTCTCATCGAGGTCGGCGTCGAGTTGGCGGAGGTAGACCTGCTCCTGGGCGCGGTCGGTGCGGCCCTGCCACCACGCGTTGAGGCCGACGGCGGTGAGCACGCCGAGCACCACGATGAGGTACTCAGCGGCAAACCACCGCAGCTTCGGCCGCCAGTCCCAGCGCGGCGCGGTGATGACGGGGGCGTTCGACGGTTCAGACGGCAGAGCGTCCGGTGCGGACGGCGTGGGCGTGTCGTTCATCGGTCTAGCTCGGCTTCAAGCAGTCTGCACGTAGTTGAGGACGCGGCGGAAGATTATGGTGTGTCCCGGGTCTCGGCATCGATGGCGCGCTCGGCTGCTTCGGGGCAAGTGGGTTCAATCAGGCGGCAGAGTCGTGGCCGGTTTAGCGTTACCTAGTATCCGGCAGACGACCAATATCGCTGTTGTCTGGATGTCTCCATCTCTTGTGCCTGTGTCACATCGGGGCTCCAGAAGACGGCACGCGAACCAACATGCAGACGAGGCTTCAACAGAGCAGGCGCCGCCGCAACCGACAGCACCCGCGCCAGGACGAAGAGCAAGGAGGCAACGGCTGACTGCCAGGACAGGGCACGAGCCCGTTCATCCGCATGGAGGTGACGAGGTTGCCGTAGTGCTTGACACCGCGCCTGGCGTGTTTCTGCGCCAACTCCGGCTCACGCGGGCCGCGCAACTCCTGACGCAGCAGGCCGGGACCGTCGCCGAGGTCGCCCATGCGGTGAGCTACCGGGACGCCGACTACTTCGCCAAGCAGTTCCGCGAGACATACGGGATGCTGCCCTCAGACTTCACCATCCGGCTCGCGTCGATCAGTGCCCAGCGAGCACACGCCGAGGATGCCTGAACGGCCCCAACGCCTACCCCAGCACGTGCATAAGCGGCGTTTTTGAGCCTTCCCAGCTTCAATGCCGACTCACAGCCACCAGTCGAGCGTGCGATCTGGGTCCTCCGGGTCGTAGATGTTGTTGTACCACCAGACCAAGTCAGGCTGTTCTGCGACCCATCTGTCAAAGACCCGTTCGATAGTCTCAAGGGTCGCGGAGATTGGAATCGTGGCGACCAGGCTACGCTCAAGCCCCCCGTCGATACGTCCGCCCAGACGGGTAACGTCCTGCGCGATGGCGTCTAGGTGCGGCGCAATCGCATACTCGCTGAAGACGACCACCGCTACGTTTCCGCTGCGCTCGACCACCTCAAAACGACCATCGTCATCGAGGAGGCGGAGAATGTCGCCTGCCGCCACACTATCCACCCAGCCAGGAGAGTAAAGAAGCCGGACCAGGCCACCTTCCAGCCGCTCAACATGAACGGGCTCTTGTTGCGGAGTGCCATCCTCGCGTTCGTGCACAAACAGCAAGAGATGACCGGGCGAGCGACGCGGATCGCCAGCCGGCGGTACGATCTCGAACCAGCCTTCTTTGAGGTTTACGCGGAGCCACTCCGTATCCTCCTGAGTAGGGAGGAGGGCGGCCCAATCAATCTCCTCGACACAAACGGTCGAATCGCCAAGCAGGACGCGATAGGTGTACTCAGTGCCATCAAACTCGATGGCACGTCCTTCGGCATAGGTTTGGCCCTCCTCTCTGACGATGCTGGGTGGGAAGAAGTCGTCTAGGCCAATGTGAAACGACTTATCCCCGAATTGGTGGAGTTCGCTGCTCACACGCCAGCCGAGTCGTTGGGAGAACTCTTCTAGGTCCATAGATGCTGCGTTGTCCCGCGTTGATTCCTACACTTCTGCCTTCCTCCTTTTGCATTCTGCCTTCCCCTACATCCGGTCCTTCCGCTCGAGGTAGAGCGAGCGGAAGAGCATGTAGGCCGTCTTCGCCGTCTGCTCGGTGAACCAGTAGTTCACGCCTGCGCCGACGGCCGCCCCAGCGATGGGGATGAGCTGTCCCAGCTTGCGCCCAGCGAGGTTCTTTGCGATCTCGCGCGGGAGGTGGCCGATCTGGTCGCGGAACGTCGAGGAGGCGCGGCGGCCGCGGTAGCCCCCGCCGTGCGCAAACGCCGCCGCGGCGACGGACAGCTCGCGCATCGCTGTCGACTTCGCGTCCTTGGTGCCGGCCGCGGCGACGTTGAAGATGGCCAGCAGCAGCGGCTTGAACGCCTCGTCCTTCAACTCGAAGCCATAGCTTGCGCCGATCTGCTGGATCAGCCGGAAGTTGATCGTGAACAGGATCGGCACGTCGGCGGCGATGAGGAGCGGACCGCCGAGGCCGGTGCCGCCGCCCGAGAGCGCGGCCAGGATGGTGTTCTGTGAGAAAAACGACCGCGCGAGCTCGTCGAGCCGGTCGAGCGGCTGCTCGCGGAGCGCCTCGACGGTGTCCACCTCCAGGTCGAACTGCTCGGCGGCGTCGAGGATGTCCTGCGCCTCGAAGGTGTACTCAGACGCGTTGTTGAGCGCACCGAGCGCCTCGTTGAGCGCGTTCGAGATTTGATCGACGACCTCATCGGGGATGGCCTTCTTGAAGAGCCAGTCGACGGGGCTGAGGGTCACGTTGATCGCCTTTTGGAGCGGCGATTCATCGCGCTGCCAGGCGTCGATCTCGCGCTGAGCGGCTTTCTCGTAATCGGTGAGGCGCATGGGGAGGTCGTGGGTTGAGGGTCGTAGGTCGGAAAACCCATCGGAACCTACGGAGAAACGAAAAAAGGGAGGGTCTGGGCAGCGCAGGCCGTGCGACCGCGCTCCCCAGACCCTCGACTCGGGACACACGACCCTCGACCTAGTCCGTGTTGATCTCGTACTTCTTGAGGAGTCGGTACATGGTCGCGCGGCCGATGCCGAGTTCGACGGCGGCGCGGTCGACGTTGCCCTCGCAGGCATGGTAGGCCTGCTCAACGGCGCGGCGCTTGAGGTCTTCGAGCGGCACGATCTCGTCGGGCGTCGAGGCGGCGGCCAGGATGGGCTCCGGCGCGTCTATACCGTCGCCGGCCGACGTGGGTTGCGCGGGGTTGCCCGCTGGGGCACCGCCCGACGGGGCCGCGGGGCCGCTCGGCGCGCTCAGGGCTGGCGCCTTCGGGATGGGCGGGGCCACGAAGCGCGGGCTGGAGTCACCACCGGCCTCCGTGCCTGCTGCCGCGTGCACGCGCTCGTTCCACGGCACTAGTGCGGCGTTCGTGTCCAGCATCAGGTCGGCGGGTTGGATGAGGTCGCTGTCCGAGATCAGGATGGCGCGCTCGACTACGTTCTTGAGCTCGCGTACGTTGCCGGGCCAGTTGTAGGCCGCGATGGCGCGCGTGGCCTCGGACGAGAGCAGCTTGTCGCGGAATTGCTGGTTGTCCTCCTTGTACGCCGTGAGGAAGTGATGGGCGAGGACGAGCACGTCCTGCTCGCGCTCGCGCAGCGGCGGCAGCACGACCGGGAACTGGAAGAGGCGGTAGTAGAGGTCCTCGCGGAAGGTGTTCTCCCGGATCATGGCGAGGATGTCCTTGTTGGTCGCCGAGATGACGCGGGCGTCGAACTTGATGAGGCCGGAGCCGCCGACGCGGGTGATCTCGCGGTTCTGGAGCGCCCGCAGCAGCTTCGCCTGCAAGCCGAGGTCGAGCTCGCCGATCTCGTCGAGGAAGATGGTGCCGCCGTCGGCCTCCTCGAACTTGCCAATCTTGCGGGCGTGCGCGCCGGTGAACGAGCCCTTCTCGTGACCGAAAAATTCGCTCTCCATCAGCTCCGACGGGATCGCGGCGCAGTTGACGACCACGAATGGCCCCTGGGCGCGGTCCGAGTTGAAGTGGATCGCGCGGGCGACGAGCTCCTTCCCTGTGCCACTCTCGCCCTGGATGGCGACGGTCAGGTTGCCGCGCAGCGTCTTGCGGATCGTGCGGTAGAGGTCCTCCATCGCCGTGCTGTCGCCCACGATCTCGTCGAGGCCGTACTTCTCGGCGACCTCGCCGCGCAGGTTCTCGACCTCGCGCTGGAGGGCCACCTTCTCCTTCACGTTCTTGACGACGATGTCGAGCTTGACCAAATCGTCCTGCCCCTTCGTGATGTAGTCGAGCGCGCCGCCCTTCATGGCTTGCACAGCTACCTCCACGGTGCCCTGCGCCGAGATCATCACAACGGGGAGGTCGGGGTCGCGCTGGCGCAGCCGCTTGAGCGTCTCGATGCCGCCGATGCCGGGCATCATGATGTCGAGCAGGATCAGGTCGGGGCGCTCGTCGAGGGCGTCGAGGGCCTCTTCGCCCGAGTGGAAGACGCGCACATCGTGCTGCTTGTCCTTGTCGAGGCGGTAGGAGAGGAGGCGGGCGTAGTGACGGTCGTCGTCGACGACGAAGAAGCGATAGGTCATCGGGTGTGGGGCGATACCGGGGCTGCCGCGCAAGCGCACGGGGCTGCCCGGCGGGGCAGTGAGGGAGCGGCAGCGACGCCGCTCTGGCGATCCCCACTGATATCGGAGCCGTCTCAAATCGATAAATCGCGCCCGCCTCCCACCGGGGGAAACGGGCGCGATTCGTGGATTAGACCGGCGGCTTTGGTGCAGCCGCTTTCAGGTAGCACGGTGTGAACGTACGGGGGTGTGAACGCAGGCAAGCGCGTCGATGTGGCGTTAGGAGACTATGTCGACATCTTCACACGTGCATACGTTCGCACCCGTCACACCTTGTCGTCGAGCATCTCGCGAAGTTCGACGCCGCCGTTGGGGCCGAAGTCGAGCGTGCGGATCGGGAACGGGATCGTCACGCCGCTGGCGTCGAAGGCCGTCTTGAGCCGCTTGATGCCCTCGCTCTGCGCGGCGAGGAAGTCGGCCTGGCCCTGGAAGGTGACCCAGTAGCTCGCCACGAAGTTGACGGACGAGTCGCCGAACTCGGTCCAGAAGAGCGTCACGTCGCGCGCGGTGTCACGGCTGGAGACGTCCGAGAGGGCGGCCGTTGCTACGTCCTCGGCGTGCTGAAGGTCGTCGCCGTAGCCGACGCCGCAGCCGAGGTCGATGCGCCGCGATCCGATCTCGGTGTAGTTGACGAGCGGGTTCTGGTAGACCTGGCTGTTGGGGATGATGACCTCTTGGCCCTGGAACGTGCGGACGTGTGTCGCGCGGAGGTTGATGTCTGAGATGGTGCCCATGTGGCCGTTCGTCTCCACGAGGTCGCCGATGTCGAACGGCGAGCGCACGGCGATGAGGACGCCGGCGATGAAGTTGGCAGCGATGTCCTGGAACGCGAAGCCGAGGGCAAGGCCGAGAACACCAGCACCGGCGAGGAGCGTGGTCACGGCACGGTCCAGCCCGATCAAGCCGAGCGCGATGAAGATCCCCGCGGCGAGGACGGCGCTATAGGCGAGTGTGCCCAGTAGCGAGACGACACTCGTGGACGCGCCGCTGGCCCGGCCGCTGATCTTATTCATCAGCGTGGTCACGAGCGACCGCGCGCTGCGTGCGAGGAGCACAAACGCAAGCACGATGAGGAGCGCGGCGACCAGGTTGGGCAGCAGCAGCACGAAGCCTTCGACCCAGCCTGCGAGCTTGTCGACGAGCGTGCCGACAAGGTCGCTGACGCTGAGGGGCTCGACAGTCGTCAGGACATCAGAGGTGGAGGTAGAGTCGGGAGTCGCTTGGGGCATGAAGGAGGCAACGGGGAATAGTTCAAGAGGGAATGCTCAACGTACTTCAACGGGCAGGGAGTGAAGCGAGGTCCCAGGCCGGAAAGGGTAGGCACGCACGTCGCCCCGGCATGAGGTAGCCGTTTGTTGCAGGAGGGCGTAAGCCTCCCGACCACACGTTCAGCAGGCCTACAGATCGGAGTCCTGCACAAAAAAGAGCGGGGCGAGCCATCGTAGGCCCGCCCCGCGAGAGGAAGCACGAAGGTGCGACCTAGTTGGTCACAGTGACCTTGCGCGTGGTCTGGAAGGTCTCGCCTGTCACGCGTACGAGGTAGAGGCCGCCTGGGAGGTCAGACGCATCGAGTGCGACCTCGGTGCTGACGTTGGCCTCCATCGCGCCGTCGAGGAGCGTGGCAACGCGCTGGCCCATCAGGTTGAAGACCTCCACGCGTACGTCCTGCGCCTCCCGCACGGCGAGGTCCAGCGTGGCCCGGCGTGCGAACGGGTTGGGGTAGACCTCCGAGAGGTCATGCGTCTGGAGGACAGCCACGGACGCCTCGACCTCTGGGCTGTACTCGAACGCGCCGTCGAAGTCTACCTGCTTGAGTCGGAACGTGTAGGTCCCGGCCCTGAGGTCGGCCACGCGGAAGCTGTAGGTCTGGGCTTCTGTCGTCGTGCCGGCGCCCTCAACGAAGTCTAGGGTCTGGAACTCCCCGCTATTCCCGTCGCGCATTTGCACTTCGAAGCCCGCGTTGATGGTCTCCGAGGCCGTCTGCCAGTCGAGCACCACAGACTCACCGTCCATGACGGCATTGAAGCTGGTCAACTCAACGGGGATGTTGGCGAGCAGCCCGTAGTAGAGATCGTCAAGGTCGCCCACATCTCCGATATGGAAGTTGTCGGAGAGGAAAATGACCTGGTCAATGCTCGTGGCAAGCGTGGGGAGCGGGTTCGTCGTGTAGATCAGGACATCGTTGTAGAAATACTGCTGGATGCCTGTGACCCCGTCGACCACAATGCGGCCCTCCACGTAGGGGCCGACGCTCCACGCTACGCCCGTGTCTACGAAGGCTAGGCCGGTCCCCGGATCGTCAATGACAAAGATGTTGCCCTCGAAGTTGAACTTCATACGAGCAGTGAGCGCGGCCTGCGCTGGAGACTGGGCAATGATGTCATAGTCAGCTCCAAGGGTTGCTGAGATAGCAATCTTAAACTGCACCGCATAGGTGCCAGCAGGCTGGGCGCCTTCGTCAGGGCTAAAGCAGCCCGTGCTGGTGCCATCGGCCTGGGTGGGATCGTCTGCGATGCGGAGGTGCTGGCTGCCGCTGTAGGGATTAGCGGCGTTTACCGTCCCCTGCGTTGTCGACGCGGCAAACGCTGTCCAGCCGTTTTGGGCGCAATAGCCTGGAGCGAACCCTTCGCTAGCCTCAAAGTCTGTCGAGACATCGGCAACGCTTCGGAAGGCGTCCGTCGGCGAGTCGATACCGTCGTCTAAAGCTATCGCGGAGACCGCGCTCGGTACTGTTTTGGCATGCTGGGCAAGCGCCGGGGCGAGGCCGCATGCGAAGGTGAGTAGAATGGTAGCGAGAAGTCTCATCACGATAGAGGTGGAGTGAGAGCGGTGGTAGAGTGAGAACGATGAGTTAACACAGCCCAGGTGACATTGTCAACAGGGAAGGCCGGGGAGGTCTAATCTCTCTAGCCTTCCCTATGCGCCAGTCGTGGCTTGAGGTGAAAGGGACGTACGACGAGGAGGCACGTCGGGTACCTTGTCGAAGGTGGCGCAAACCACGCCACACCATCGCAGGGCGCGTCGTGCGCCCCATGCGCGGAGGACGCATGACCGTGGGAAACGCGAGGCTTCGGTCTTCGTACGAGCCGTCCACTCATCTCTCAAGACTGAATCCCCGACCTGGCATGGCCTTCGAACTGCCCCCTCTTCCCTACGCCTACGACGCCCTGGAGCCGCACTTCGACGCGCGCACCATGGAGATCCACCACACCAAACACCACCAGGGCTACACCAATAAGCTCAACGCGGCCCTCGACGGCACCGACTGGGCCGGCAAGTCCATCGAGGACCTCCTCTCGAACCTCGACGCGCTGCCCGCCGACAAGCAGACAGCGGTCCGCAACAACGGCGGCGGCTTCTACAACCACGCCATCTTCTGGACCATCCTCTCGCCCAACGGCGGCGGCGAACCGACAGGCGACCTCGGCGCGGCCATCACCGAGACCTTCGGCTCCTACGACGCCTTCAAGGAGGCGTTCAAGAAGGCCGCCACCGGCCAGTTCGGCTCTGGCTGGGGCTGGCTCGCCGTCGGCGCCAACGGCCTCCACATTCACGGGCTGCCCAATCAGGACAACCCGGTCATGCACGGCGACTTCCCGATCCTCGGCCTCGACGTCTGGGAGCACGCCTACTACCTCCACTATCAGAACCGCCGCGGCGACTACGTGGACCACTTCTTCAACCTCATCAACTGGGACGAGGCCGACCGACGCTACCGCAACTACCTCGCGCAACAGTAGCACCCGACCGTACCGTTCATCGGTGCCTGCGGGCCGTTCCGGGACGCCCTGGGACGGCCCGCCTCGCTTCGCCTCGGGTCGTGACGCGAAGCGCACCGTGCGCGGCGTTGTGTGAGCAGCCAAGCCGATCCACTCCCATGCGCCTCTCTCTCCTCGTCCTCCTCGCGTGCCTCCTGGGGCCCGCCACCTACGCCCAAATCGAGCGCCTGCCTCGTCCGGACTCGGTACGCGCCACGCAGTACGGCGCGGCCGTGGCCTTCGACGGCGACCGCGTCGTGGTCGGCGCGAGCGGCGAGACCTCGTGCGACGTGAACGCGGGAGCGGCCTACGTCTACGAGCGGGCCGCGGACGACACGTTTGTGCTCGTGGCGCGGCTCGTGCCCAAGGACTGCCAAGCCGAGCAGTTCTTCGGGCGCTCGGTGGCGCTCGACGGGGACCGGGTGCTGGTGTCGGCGGCGGCGCAGTTCTTCAACCCGCTCCGGCCCAACACGGCCTACGTCTTCGAGCGGCAGGACGACGGGACCTGGGAGCAGACCGCGCGGCTCTCGGGGCTGATCGAGCCCGACGAGGGCGCGTATGCAGCGTGCGTGGCGCTCGGCACCGACGCCGAGGGCGAGGTCTGGGCGCTTGTGACAGCCGAGGCCGACCCGACGCAGGGCGCCGAGGGGTCGGCCTACCTCTACCGCCTCGTGGGGCGCGGCTGGAAGCTCGACCAGCGCATCGCCGTGCCGGCCGACCGCCGCCGCTTCGGTGCCGCCTGCGCCTTCGACGGGACGACGTTTGCCGTGTCTGCGCCCTCCGACGACCGCCGCAAGGGCGGCGCGCTCTATGTCTTCGAGCAGGCTCCCGCCGATGCAGACGAGCCGTGGGTGCAACGCCACCGCTTCGACGGCCTGCGCGGGCCGCGCCTCCCCGTCGCGCTCGACGGGCGCAGGCTGCTCGTCGGTGAGCCTGCCGCCGACCGCGAGGACGGGCGAGCCAGTCTCTACCTCGCCGCCGCCGACGGGACATGGTACCGGGCGGCCACGCTCCAACCGCAACGCGGCTATGACCGGGGCGGCTTCGGGACCGACGTGGCGCTCAGCGGCGGCCGTGCACTCGTGGTGGGCTACGACGAACAGCTCGGCCAAAACACCAACGTGGACCGCGTCGTCTACAGCTTCGCCCTCAACCCGACGACCGGCGACTGGGCGCAGCGCCAGGTCTTCGACCTCGGGCGCTATGCCTTCGGGGCCGCCGTGGCGCTCGTCGGGGCGGAAGCCCTCGTCGGCGAGGCGGCGAGCGAGATTGTCGGCGCGGCCTACCTCGTGCGGCTCATGTGATCGATCGCACGTCTAGAGGAACAGCGAACCGACTAGCCACAGCAGCAGCACCACTACCATCAGCGCGACGCCGACGCCAAGGCTGCGAGGGCGCGATGGGAACTCGTAATCGCAGTACGGGCAGACCTCAGCGTCAGCAGGAGCGGGGAGGGCGCACGAGGGGCACTCGTGAGTATCGGGCATGGAGGCGAGGGGGCAGGGCCGACCGGGCACCGGCTGCGTTACACGGCGTCCACCTCGGAACCTTATGCCGTAGGTTCTCGATTGGACACGAAGGGATCTCTCTTAACCACCCCCCAAGCCATGCGTTTCGCGCTCATCCTCTCGCTCGTGATCGCCGCGGTCGCCATCGTCTTCACGCTGCAAAACACGGCCTCTACTGAGGTCAACGTCGGCCCCTACACCATCACAGCCTCGCTCGCCGTTGTGCTCATCGTGACGCTCAGCGCAGGCGTGCTTGTCGGGCTGCTCGCGAGCGTGCCGGCGCGCTTCCGGGCGGGGCAGCGGGCCAAGAAGGCCGAGCGCGAACTCGCCTCGTTGCGGTCGTCGCTGCAGGCGCCGGCGACACCCGCCCAGCCCACAGCCCCGAAGGTGGTACCGGCCGACCCGACGGCGATGCCGCCTGCCGCCGACGCCGCCACCGACGCCTCGGAGACGCAGCGCCTGGCCGAGGAGGTGGCCCAGCGCACGCAGCAGGCGACGGGCAAGCAGGCGTAGTCCTCGCCCAATGGCTCGTCCTCGGCAGAGCGTACCAGTCTAGCGGGGGAGCACGGTGATCCGGCGCGTGGCGAGGCGCTCGCCACCGCTGCGCAGGACGGCCACGTAGAGGCCTCCGCTGAGCGTACCGCGGTCCGTCCCTGGACCTTCCCACACCAGCGTGGCACCCGCCTCGGGCAGCGCGGCTTCGAAGACGACGCGTCCGAGTACGTCATAGACAGCCAGCGTAGTAGGGCCGAGGTCAGGCGGAAGGGCAGTCCGGAACCGCACGGCGCCGCGCGCTGGGTTCGGGAAAGCCTCAAACTGTAGCGTCTGGGGCGGTGCGGGTGGCTCCACGTCGGTCGTCGTGGGGTTGCGTAGGAAGATCAGGCCGCCGCCAAGCGTGCCGCTCATGAGGTCTGGGTCGCCGTCGCCGTCGAGGTCGCCGAGCGCGGGCGCCGTGCCACTGCGGGGCATCGGGATGGTGCCGGCGTCGACAAACGAGAAGGCCTGCGGAGTGCCCTCGTTGCGGTACACCTGGACGGGGCCGTCGTCGCTGCCGACGAGGAGGTCGAGGTCGCCGTCGCCGTCGAGGTCGCCGAGGTGCGGGGTGCTGTTGGTGCCCACGTCGGCGTCCAGGAAGCGGTCCGCCTCCAGCGTGAACGCCGCGGCGGTCGGCGAGCCCGTGTTGCGGAAGAAGCGCAGCCGCCCCGTGAAGTCACCCGCGACAAGGTCCGCGTCGCCGTCGCCGTCGAGGTCGCCGAGTGTCGGGGTGGGGCGCTGGCCGAGCGCGAGGTCGGCGAGCGGGCTGGGCACGACCTCGACAAAGGCGTCGGGGCTGTCGAGCGGGGCCGCCGTGCGGCGGAAGAAGAACAGGTCGCGCCCAAACTCGCCAACGACGAGGTCCCTCAGCCCATCGCCGGTGAGGTCGACCAGTGCTGGCGTGTAGGACGACGCGCTCACGCCGAGGTCGAGGCTGAGGAAGTCGGGGTCGGTCTCGCGCCAGCGTGGTGCGGCGGCACTGCCCACGTTTTCGAGGAGCCGCAGGGCCGACCGGATTGGGTCCAGGCTGGGCGGGCGGTCGACGCTGACGAGCGCGTCGAGGTCGCCGTCGCCGTCGAGGTCGGCAATGGCCAGCCGGGTGCTGCGCCCGACATCGTAGTTCGGCAGCAGCCGGCTCGTGCGCTCCGTGAAGACCGGCGCCGTCGCAGTGCCGATGTTCTCGTACAGGAAAAAGTTGTCGATGAGGTTCTTCGGCTGGGAGCAGAAGCCGCCCGCGATGCCCACCACGAGGTCGAGGTCGCCGTCGGCGTCGGTGTCGCCAAATGCCGCGATGGCGTAGCCGCCGGACGTGAGTGGCTCGTCGTCGGGGTAGACGTCGGCGGCGAGAACGAGGGTGGGATCGGTCGGCGTTCCCTGGTTTTCGAAGAAGAGCAGGCTCGCCGAGTTGATGTCGCCCCAGAAGTAGTCGAGGTCGCCGTCGCTGTCGACGTCGGCAAAGGCGACCGCGTTCTGCCCGTGGCGGTTCGCCGAGGCGAGCGCACGTGGCGCCGCCGCATGGGGACCACGCACGTCGCCCGAAGCGGGTCCTCCGAGCGCGCTCGGGTCGTCCACCAGGGGCGTGCTGGGGCAGTTGGGGTTGCTCTCGAAGATGACAAGGTCCTGGAAGCGGTCCGTCTCGAACACGAAGCGTGGGACGCCGTCGGAGCTGACGCCGTCGTGGCGGTAGTGATAGGTCGTGCCGAGGTCGGCTGTGCCGGCGAAGTAGTCAAGGTCGCCGTCGCCGTCGACGTCGCCGAGGCCGGGGACGTTGGTGTTCTCGGCGCGGAGCGGGTTGCCGTTGGTGTCCGTGAGGGGGTCTGCCGCCTCCGTGAAGCGCGGGGCCTGTGCGCTACCGTCGTTGCGGAGGTAGCGAGCGCGGTTCGGCCCGGAGGCGCTGCCAGTGAGCAGGTCGAGGTCGCCGTCGCCGTCGAGGTCGCCAAGCTGCACCCACGAGAGGAGGTCCGCATCGGCATAGGCGTCGGGGCGCCAGACAAAGGTGGCGGGTTGGCCCGCGGGCGCCGTGTTTTCGAGGTAGAGGAGGCGCCGCCCGCCCTCGCCGAGCACCACGAGGTCCGGGTCGCCGTCGAGGTCAGCGTCGACAAGCTGCGGGCGCGGGCCGACGAAGCCGCCTAGGAATGGATAGGCGAGAGCCTCGCCCTCCACTTCGATGGGGAACGGCGCGGCCTCGGGCGCGAAGGCGGGCACCGGCTGAGCCGCGGAGCGCGCGGCCAGCAGTGTGAGCGAGAGGGCGAGCAGGCGAGAGGCGAAACGGGGCACGAGCAGGCGTCGGCGAGCACATGAGAATGAGGACGCTGAGAATACCCGCGAGCGTCGCCGGATGTTCAGGGCAACGGGGCCGTTCGGGGGCCGCGGGTGACCGTTCGCGCGGATCGTCGAGAGCAACAGGAGAGGGGAACGGGTGGTGCGTGTGGCTTCACTTATCCACATGCTGTCCCTGGCATTGAAGGCCCATCGGGAGCGGGGCTATATTCAGGCGCCTCGCGGTGTCGCATTCCCACCCACCGGCCGCGAGCGCGCACTCTCCCTATTCTCGTACGCAACAGGCAGGGCCATGGGAGGCCCTGGACGCAACAGGCAGCACCGGCTCCATGGGCAAGGTCATCGCGGTCGCAAACCAGAAAGGCGGCGTCGGCAAGACGACCACGGCGGTCAACCTCGCCGCGTCGCTCGCAGCGACGGAGCACCCCACGCTGCTCATCGACATGGACCCGCAGGCCAACGGGACCTCGGGCATCGGCGTGGACGCCCGCACCGTGGCCTCGTCGAGCTACGAGATCCTCGCGGGCGACGTGCCGGTCGAAGACTCCGTCCTCTCGACCGAGATGCCCTACCTCGACCTCGTCCCGAGCCACATCAACCTGGTGGGCGCCGAGATCGAGATGATCGACCTCATGAACCGCGAGCAGGTGCTCAAGAACGCGCTCACGCACGTCCGCCGCGCCTACGACTTCGTGGTCATCGACTGCCCGCCGAGCCTCGGCCTGCTGACGCTCAACGCGCTCACGGCCGCCGACTCGGTGCTGATCCCCGTGCAGGCGGAGTACTTCGCGCTCGAAGGGCTCGGCCAGCTCCTCAACACGATCAAGATCGTCCGGCAGCATCTCAACCCCGAACTCGAGATCGAGGGGGTGCTCCTGACCATGTTCGACGGCCGGCTGCGGCTCTCCAACCAGGTGGCCTCCGAAGTCCGGCGCTACTTCGGCGCGAAGGTCTTCCAGGCCATCATCCAGCGCAACGTCCGCATCTCAGAGGCACCGAGCTTCGGCAAGCCGGTCCTGCTCTACGACGCCACGTCGGTGGGCGCGCGCAACTACATCGCGCTCGCCCGCGAGATCATCCAGAACAACGCCGCGCTCCTCGCCGCCCCAGTGCAGGAGGAGGGCCGCGTGCCACTCGCGGACCTGATGGACCGCTCCGGCCGCGCCGTCTCCAACGGCGATGGCGCCTCCGACGATACGCTTGCCGCGCCGCAGCGCATCCGCCTGCCCTCGGCCACGACCCGCGACTCGTCCTCAGACGACTAGCACGGCGCTGACCGGCCTCGGCTCTGCCCCAACTCGGGCTCCGCCTGGCGTTCCCGCTCTCTTCCCCGCTTTTCTCCACGACACACCGCTGATCGCATGGCGACGCGCAAAGCAGCTCTCGGTAAGGGCCTCGGCTCGCTCCTCCCTCAAATGGAGGAAGCCCAGGACGCCGACCAGGGCGACGGGGCGAGCGAGGACGGCACGCTTGCCCAAGCCCGCGGCCCCCAGGCCCGCCTCTACAACTTCGAGGAGCGCTTCCGCACCGCCGGGCGCGTGGCTGAGTTGGAGGTGGACGCCATCCGTCCCAACCCCTACCAGCCGCGCACCGAGTTCAACGAGCGCGCACTGCGAGAACTCGCGGCCTCCATCGAGCAGTTGGGCATCATCCAGCCGCTCACCGTGCGCTCCCTCGGCGGCGGCCAGTTCGAGCTGATCTCGGGCGAGCGCCGTCTCCGCGCCGCCCGCAAGGCCGGGCTCAGGCGCGTGCCTGCCTTTGTCCGCGAGGCCGACACGGAGGCCATGCTGGAGATGGCCATCGTAGAGAACGTCCAGCGCGAGGACCTCAACCCCATCGAGATCGCCCTCGGCTACCAGCGCCTCATCGACGAGATCGGGCTGACGCAGGAGCAGGTGGCCGACAAGGTGGGCAAGAGCCGCTCGGGCGTGACCAACCTGCTGCGGCTGCTCCGCCTCCCGCCGCGCGTGCAAGCCTCGATCCGCGACGGCCTGCTCACGCCCGGCCACGCACGCATGCTCGTCAGCCTCGGCGACGACGAGATCCAGATGACGCTCCACCAGGCGATCCTGGACGAGGGCCTCTCGGTCCGCGACGTGGAGGAGCGCGTCCGCGCCTACAAGAACCCGACGCCCGAGCCTGAGAACAAGGTCGAGCCAGCCGTCACGGCCGTGCCGACCCTCGACGAGCGCAACCGCCTCCAGATCGCCGACTTCGAGGCGAAGCTGCGCGAGCATCTCGCCACGCAGGTCCGCCTCCAGCACCGCGCCGACCACAGCGGCAAGATCGAGATCGCCTACTACTCGCAGGAGGACCTGGAACGCGTGCTCGACCTCGTCCTTGGTAAGAAGTAGTCCTCGGTAAGAAATAAGGCGAACTCCGCCTTTTGTCATGCTGAACTCGGTTCAGCATCTCAGCGATGCCGCAAGCCATCTCAGTCGGTAGAGATCCTGAAACACGTTCAGGATGACATACAACGTCCCATACAGCGGTGTACTGCGGGTCGCGTGGTGTCTGGCGATAGCGCTGCTGTGCTGTACGGTGCATGCGCAGGTCGTGGCGGACTCGACAGGTACTGCGGGCGAAGTCGCAGCGGAAGAGGGGGGCGCCGACGCCGCTGTGGTGCTGAGCCCCGTCGGGGTGGAGGTCGTGACCATACCCGACGATCCGAGGACGCCGCGGGGGGCGCTCTTGCGGAGCCTTGCGGTGCCGGGGTGGGGGCAGGTCTACAACGGGCAGTGGGGCAAGGCGCCCATCGCGTTCGGCGCCGTGGCAGGCGTGACGGTGCTGGTGGTGGTCAACCACCTCGACTACCGGCAGTGGCGCGAGGCGTACCTCTTCAGCGCCTGCGAAGACCTCGTGTGCGACCCTGACCAGCCCGGCGTCAACCCCAACGCCGGCTTCATCGACACGTGGCAGTCGCTCGGCGAGCCCTCGACGCAACTGGCACTCAACAACCGCGACGTGCTCCGCCGCAACCGGGACTTCGCCATCCTGATTGGCATCCTCGTCTATGGCCTGCAGGCGCTCGACGCCTATGTCTCTGGCCACCTGCTCGACTTCGATGTGAGCGAAGATCTCTCGCTGCGCGCGTTGCCTGCCCTCACACCGCACGGAACGGTTGGAGGGCGGCTCGCGCTCCGGTGGGTGTGGTAATGCTGGTCGTTCTGGTCGATTTGCGACCGGCGGGCGGGCGCGGGATCGTGAATCCGGGGTAAGCGCTTGCATCCGCTCGGGGTTCGTGCCTATTTCTGTGCACCCTCCGCCATCCATCTGTATCTGTCGTCTCGCCGTGTGAGCCTGGCCCTTGTCCTGTCGGTCAGGCCGTGTCGCGTTCGAAAGGCCTGCGAAACCGCCCGTGCAGGTACCTCCGTAGGGGAACTGTAGGGCGCTCCTCGCATAGGGGCGTCCACTAGCGTCTCACCCACCTTGAGCGCTAAGCGACGCGGCTGGGCTCGTCCCGACCTTCGCTTTCCACCACACGGCCGCCCCGCGCGCTAGCCTGAGGCACCCACCCACGCTCCCCATGCCCAACCCCGACGCCCACGGCTCGCAGGTCGCAGATCGCCCCGCGCTCTTCGACAAGGCCGCCCAGTTCTTTGCTCCCGGCGGTGACTATGCACGGGTCCAAGAAGCGGGCCTCTACCCCTACTTCCGGCCGATTGAGGTGGCGGAGGGGACGCGGGCCGTGATGAATGGAAAGAACCTCATCATGGCCGGGTCGAACAACTACCTCGGTCTCACCAACGATCCGCGCGTGGTCCAGGCCGCCCAGGACGCCATTGCCAACTACGGGACGGGCTGCACCGGCTCTCGCTTCCTCAACGGCACCCTCGACCTGCATCTGGAACTCGAAGAGCAGCTGGCAGCCTTCATGGGCAAGGAGGCGTGTGTGCTCTTCTCGACGGGCTACATGACCAACCTAGGCGTGGTGCAGAGCCTGGCGAGCAAGGGCGACTTCGTCTTCAGCGACAAGGACAACCACGCCTGCATCGTCGCAGGGACCCAGGTCAGCTTTGCCGAGACGGTCCGCTACCGTCACGACGACATGGACCACCTGCGCCTCCAATTGGAGCGCTACAGCGCGCAGCACCCCGACGCGGGCAAGTTCATCGTCACGGACGGCGTCTTCTCGATGAGTGGTACCATCGCCAAGGTGCCCGACCTGGTCGATCTAGCCCGCGAATACAACGCCGCGCTGATGCTCGACGACGCGCACGCCGTCGGCGTGGTGGGCGACGGGGGCCGCGGTTCAGCCTCGACGTTCGGGCGGCTCGACGACGTAGACCTCGTTACCGGCACCTTCTCGAAGAGCTTCGCCTCGCTCGGCGGCTTCGTCGTCGGGGACCGCGAGGTGATCGAGTACATCCGCCACAAGGCCAGTGCCCACATCTTCAGCGCCTCCATGCCGCCTGCCAACGTGGCGACGGTGCTGAAGTGCCTGGAGATCCTGCAGGCCGAGCCCGAGCGTCTTGCTCGTCTGGAGGAGATCTCGACCTACATGCGCGACGGCTTCAGCCATCTTGGCTTCAACGTGTGGACGAGTGAGTCGCCTATCATCCCGGTCGTGATCGGCGACATGTTCACCTGCTTCGCGTTCTGGAAAGACCTGCTGGAAGCGGGCGTGTTCGTGAACCCCGTGGTGCCGCCGGCCGTCCCACGTGGCCAGGCACTCATGCGCACGAGCTACATGGCGACGCACACGAACGAGGAGCTGGACCTCATTCTCGACGCCTTCCGCCGCATCGGGCTCAAGCACGGCATCATCCGGAAGAACGGAACGCCAGGCCACTACGTCGGCCGCAACGGCCACGAGTAAGGACAGCGTGCTGGAAGGGGAGACGCGACGACGCGACTCATCCCCGTGCCCGGTCACACGTTTCGATGCCTCGGCCTAGCGTCGGGGCATCGGTGTTTTTGCCCGGCGCGGTGCCGATCTTGGCGGCTCTCCATCTCCACGTCGCGCCTATTCACCCTATGGCCTCGCCGTCGCGCTCGGATGCCCTGCTCGGCATCGTGCAATTGCTGCGTCCGCTCAATTTCGTGCTGTTTCTAGCGGGGGTCGCGCTCGGCGGCGTGCTGGGCGCAGGGGCCGAGGCCTTCGAGGGTGCGTCGGGCCGGGCCCTGATGTGGGCAATGGCGTCGGCGGCGTGCCTGGGCGGCGCGGCCAACGCGATCAACGACGTGTACGACCTCGCCATCGACCGGGTGAACCGACCGGGTCGCCCGCTGCCGTCGGGCGCGGTGACGGTGCGCACCGCGACGTCGGTGGCCATCGCGCTGGCGGTGCTGAGTGTGGTGCTGGCAGCCGGCGTGTCGCGCACGCATGTCCTGCTCGCCGCGTCAACGGGTGGCCTGCTGTGGCTCTACAGTGCTTCGCTGAAGCGGCTGCCCGTAGTGGGCAACCTCGCGGTGTCGATGGTTCTGGGGCTGGCGCTCGTCTACGGGGGCCTTGCCGTCGGGCTCTCGGACGCAGTGCTGGTGGGGGCCGCGTTCGCGTTTCTGACGACGTGGGCGCGTGAGGGGGCCAAAGACCTCGAAGACGTGGTGGGCGACGCGGCCGACGGGGCGCAAACGCTCCCGCTCGTGACGAGTCCGCGCACGGCGGCGTGGGTGTGCCTAGCGGTGCTGGCAGCTACGCTCGCCGTGCTCCCGGTGCCCGCGTTTATCCCGGCACTTGGGCTTCCGTTCTTGGCGTTCGGGCTGCCCGCGGCGGGCCTCCTATTGGCTGCGGCGTGGCACCTGCTTGCGCCTGATCCCACCACGACCGCAGGCCAGGCCAGCGCGCTCCTGAAAGCGGCGATGGTGGCAGGCGTCATGGCGCTGGCGTTCGCCCGATTGGCCTAGTAGGCACCGTCATGCAACGATTTGGGCAGCGATCTAGCCAGCTTGATGTAAGAACAGCGGTGGTGAATGACACCGATGCTACGCTCCCCTTGAACAGCCTCCCCTTCTATGCCTGACACGCCTCCTGCCCGCTACGGCGACCTCCGAGCGCTCTTCGTCAACTGCACGCTCAAGCCCTCGCCTGCAGAGTCGCACACCGACACGCTCCTCGACGTGTCCCGCGCGATCATGGAGAAGCAGGGCGTGACCGTCGATGCGTTCCGCGCCGTCGACTTCCACCTCGCGCCGGGGGTCTACCCCGACATGACCGAGCACGGTGCGGAGCACGACGACTGGCCTGCGCTTTACGAGCGGGTCAAGGCGGCCGATATCCTCGTGCTCGGCACGCCGATCTGGCTCGGCGAGCGCTCCTCGGTCTGCACCCAGGTCATCGAGCGGCTCTACGCGCAGTCGGGGCAACTCAACGACGCGGGGCAGTACGCCTTCTACGGCAAGGTCGGGGGCATCCTCGTGACTGGCAACGAGGACGGCATCAAGCACGTCGCGATGGGCACGCTCTACGCGCTCCAGCACCTCGGTTACACCATCCCGCCGCAGGCCGACGCGGGCTGGATCGGCGAGGCCGGCCCCGGACCGAGCTACGGCGACCTCCGTGACGACGGCACCCGCGTCGGCTTCGACAACGACTTCACGCAGCGCAATACCACGTTCATGACGTGGAACCTGCTCCACCTGGCCCGGCTGCTCAAGGACGCGGGCGGCGTGCCCGCCTACGGCAACCAGCGCTCCGCCTGGGATGCCGGGGCGCGCTTCGACCACCCGAACCCCGAGTACCGCTAGGCGCTGAAGTACCGCAAGCCGATCACGAACGTGTAAACGCCGGGCACAGGCTCGGCGAAGGTGGACCGCTAGAAGTGGAACCGGGCGAAGAAGAGCGCGCGGATCAAGAACTGCGACCGGGTCACCTCGCTGTCCTCGTCGACGTTGCCAATGCGAGTGTACTGAACCTGACTCTCCACGCCGAGTGATAGGTCGCCGAAGTAGTGCTCGCCTCCCAGCGTGGGTGCAAAGATGAAGTCGATCTGCGATGCGGTGTCGTCCGAGAACGCGTTCGAAACAGCTGTGCGCGCGAAGCCAATGCGGGTGCCAACGTACAAGGCATTGGCTTCACTCCGCTGGTTATAGTAGAACAAGCCGGTAACAAAACGCAGCCTTGAGTTGGCCGTTGTTTCATCGTTGAGCGAGACGGCATCGCGGACATAGCTGATTTCAGGCTCTAGGCGAAATTGGCCTAGCGTGATGGGGACATAGAGTGACGGTGTAAAAAAACCTAAGCTCGAAAACCCGTTTTGATCAATCACGGCAAAGCGTGTGAGCGGCTCGATGCTCACGCCGATGCCTACGCGGTTCCCCTGCGCAGCAGCAGGGAGGGAGACGAGCGCAATGAGGCCAAGGACAAGAACGGGGCGATACATGCGAGGTTGTGAAGCGGGTGAGTGAGGAGCGCCGACAATAGCCCCCATACCTCCGCAAAGTCAAGCCGCCCGCTGGGCTCAGCCCTGACGGGTGAAACTGCCGAAACAGCAGCACTAGCGCGGCGAGCAGCACGTCCACCCAGATGCGTCCCGCGAACTGGTGCAGGCGTCGCCAGACCTCAGCACGTTGTAGCGTTGTCGGCCGCTGGGGGTCGCCTCGTGGAGGACCATGAATACGAACGCGCGCACAAACCGGATGAGCAGAAGGGGTTCGCTTCGGGCGTCGAGCTACCGCTTCGGGTCGGTGAGCGAGACTAGCCCCATCATGCCGCAGACGAACACGCTGGCCAGCGGCAACAGCATCAACGCCCAAAACAGGCCGGTGCCCTTGGTGACGAAGTCGTCGGGCTCGCTCGTGACGCCTGCGTGGACGCGGGCTGTCTCGGGAAGCGGCGGTACGCGGTGAGTCCAACGAAGACATGCGGGGGCCGCCCGGTGTGAGCAGCCCCCGCACTGAGGTCGGTTCGGCGGGAGGGTCAGAGCCGAACCGAGCAACCAAGCCCGAAGCAGCTAGAAGCGGAACGAGAGGCCGAAGTAGGGTCGGATCACGTCCACCGTCGTGCGGACCGGGTTCTGCGGTGTGTTGGTCGCGTCGGCGTCGTCCACCTCCACGAGGTAGTCGGCCTCCTCGCCGAGGAGGTAGCGCGCGCCGAAGTCGACGTAGGCCGTGACGTGCTGACCGTTGTCGAGGCCGTTGAAGACGCGGAGCAGGAGGCCGCCGCCGCCGCCGTAGGTGAACGCGAAGTCGTCCACGACCGTGTTGCCGGAATTGCGCGTCACGACCACCGGGTCGCCGCCGAATCCGTTGTTGTTGTTGGCAACCACCGCCTGGTCGAGCGAGACGCGGGTGTGGAGGTAGTTGAAGCCGCCGAAGCCTTCGATGTAGGGCTGCACCGCGCCGCCGTTGGGCTGGATGCGCAGCACGAGGCCGAGGCTCGCGATGTTGTTGTGCGTGATCTGGTCGGCCACCGAGACGCCGCTGCCGCCGAAGTCGACCGGCACGGGGTTGATCTGGCGGCCGTAGGTGAGGAAGCTGCCCTCAAAGCCGAGCGCAAGCGGGACGCCTGCGGGCTGAAAGAGCAACTGCCCGGCGAGGCCGAAGCCGATATCTTCGACGCTGTCCTGGAAGTCCCCGAGGGGGACGCCGCCTTCGAGGCGGAGGTTGAGCGTGCGGGTTTGGGCCTCGGAGGCCGGGACGCAGACGAGGAGGGCGAGCGCTACGAGGAGCACCCAGCCCGCCGCCGCGCGTGTGGGGCGGTGGAGCATGGTCGGTGGAGAGAGCGTGAAGAGAGCGAGCGGTTTGGTCTATCGCCCCTGTCCAGGAATGTTGCCAGCACCACCGTCTATAGCATTCACCTGCCCGATTTGTCACACGAATCGACGCCTGCAGCTGGACTGAACCGACGCTATCTCACGACGGTCACCCGGCGCGTCTCAGCCACGCCATCGGCGCGGAGGCGGAGCACGTAGACGCCCGACGCGAGACGGCTCACGTCCCACCGCAGCGTGTGCCAGCCGGCGGCTTGGTCGCCCGTGGCAAGCTGCGCGACGCGGCGCCCCAGCAGGTCAAACACCTCGATCTCCGCCGCGCCAGCGGTCGGCAGCCCAAAGGGCACCGTCATGGCTGAGGAGGCTGGGTTGGGGTAGGGCTGCGTCAGCGTGACGCGCTCCGGGAGGCCCGCATCGTCCTCGGTGCTGACAACGACCGTGGTCGTCGCCTCGGCGTCCGTCTTCGGCGGCTCGACGTTGCCCGCGAAGTCCGACGCAATGCTGTAGAACGCATAGCTTCCACCGTTGCGTCCCACAAACGTAGCGGAGGTCTCCGCGTAGTTGAGGAGCCAGGGCTCGAAGGGACCTTCCTCCTGGGAAACGTACACGTCGAAGCCGCTGACCCCAGCATTGGCGTCGCTGCCGGCCCACGTGACCGTGAACACCGAGTCGCTCAGGGTTTCTTGCAAGGCTACGACGCCGCTCGTAGGCGCGGTGAGGTCCACGGTGTTGATCCACGGCGGGGTGTCGATGGGCTCGTTGAGGTCGAAGAAGATGCGTGCCTCGTTGCGGAGGACGGTGCCACTCCCGGTCCCATCGCGGGGCGCGACGACGAAGGAAATGCTGCCCTCGCCCTCCGGCGGCGTCACGTTGGGGGGCAGGAAGCCCGCGAAGGGATCCTCGGGCAATTCGCCCGTATCAGGGTCGAGCGAGGTGAAGCGAGCCGTGAGGATGCCCGACATCGGTTCGAGGGTGAGCGCGATGAGCACGAGGAGGTCCTGCTCTGGGCGCAGGTCGACGGTGGTCGCGTAGTCCTGCAAACCGGGCGGGACCGGCACGATGCGCTCGCCGAAGGTGACCGGGCCGAGCGTCAGCGATGCGGGGTCGAACACCTCGAGGTCGAGCGTGTCCACCACGATGACCTCGGCAGCGGGAGCCGTGGCCGTGTCCAGGTTCTCAAACCGGACGAGGTAGGGCATCGGCTCGGTGCTGGCGATGTAGCGTGCCTCGCCTGCGCCGCCGGGCCCGATCTTGTCGTTGGGGTCGAACGAGTTGACCGTGGTGACGGGCTGCTGCTCATCGGGCTTCGGGCGCAGGCTCGTCTGGTAGCGCTCGTCGAAGAGCGTGTAGAACTGGTCGCCGCCGAACGCGCTCGATATGTTCACCACACCGTCAGCGATCAGATAGGGGGCGTTGACCGGGACGAGGGCGTTCTCTGGGGCCGGGAAGTAGTTGTCCCCGGACCGCTCCATGGGGAGGATCGTCGGAATGCCGGTGTAGTTGTCGGCGACGTAGTAGTTGCCGTCGGGCGAGGTGAGGAGCACCGTCGTATGCCCGACGCCCGTGCCGTTCTTGGTCACCACCTCCACGCCCCAGCCGAAGAGCGGCGAGTCGGTGCCGAACGTGAGGGCGGAGAGGTTCTCGAAGTTGTCGACAGCCGCCCCGACGCACGCGCCGTCGCGGCCCCCGGTGAAGACAAACTCCGCCGCCCGGGTCACGAAGTTGTTGGAGGCTGCCGTCGAGGCGAGGTAGGCCTCAGCGGCGACCAGCCCTGGTATGTCGTTGCTGCGAGACGCTGGCGAGGCGGTCCGCTGGGCTCGCTCGGATGAGCGGAGCGGCGTGCGGCCGGTGGCACCTGCGCGGGCGTCCGCGTCGGAGAAGGCGAAGAGCTGGAGGGTATAGTCGGCCGAGGTGGTGATGGTAAAGGTCGACGTACGCGCCTCACCTGGCGCAAGGCCGACGGCCCCGAGCACGATGTACTGCTCGTTCTCGTCTTGGACGACGGGCGTTTGCTCCGTCTCGTCTTGACCAGGGAGAGGCGGAAGCGCGAACGAGTCATCGAACGTGACGTCCGCTCCCAGCGGGATGCCCATCACAGTAAAGATGCCTCCGACGGCGTCTACGTTGCCGTCGTTGCCGTAGACGAGCGAGAAGGTGCCTGGGCGCCCGCGCCGGACGGCCTCGGGACCGACCAGCGTCACCCAGACGTCGGCCCCCACGCTCTGCTCCACGTTGAAGGCGCGTGGCAGGGTCTCCGCGCCGCCATCGCCGTTGACCACGACCACATCACGCGCGCCGATGGGGGCATCGCTGAGGTCGAACACCGCCTGTAGGGTCGTGGCGTCCTCGCCCACTTGCGTTTCCAGGCTCTCCAGCGTGGGGCCGTTGCCGCTGAGGGACACCGTCGCCCCGTCCGTGAAGTTCTGGCCTACCACTGTCAGCGTCAGCAGGCCCGCGTCGCCTCCACGGCGGGGGTTCACGGAGAAGGCCGCGAAGTCACCGCGGGGCGGGCCGTCTTCGATGGTCACAGTGCCGGTCGCCGGACTGCCGAGGGCATAGTCGGGCGTGTCGAGGAGCGTGAATGTGACGGTCTCGCTCGGCTCGGCGAGGTCGTCGTTGACGGGGATGATGCCGACTTGCAACTCGGTCACGCCGAGCGGCAGTGTGAGGGCGTCGCCCAGCTCGGTCGTCACGTAGTCAGCCAGCCGTTGCGCAGAGCCACCCAGCGCGAACGGGACGGTGACCGGCGCGAGCGTCTGCCGGTTCGACCGGACGACGAACGTGCCGGCGCGGTTGCCGAGCTCGCTGGCGTCGGCACGCCGAACCTCGACGGAGAGCGTGAGGTCGGGCGGGAGAATGACCAGCGTCGTCGTGGCTTCGCCGCCGCGCGGGTCGGATACGCGGATCTCGTAAGTGCCGTAGATGTCGCCTGGCGTCAGGTCCAGGCCCAAGCCGATCGCGGTTGGGGTGATGGTGTCGATCTGCCCCGGAAGCGTACCGTAGGTGTCTGGGTCCGCGCACTCGACGCACGTGAGAGCGACGCTCAGGTCGGGAGCGAAGCCCGCACCGGAGAGCGTGATCGGGACGAGGGTTCCCCCGCGTACCTGCGAAGGCGATGCGGCTAGGCTCCCCGAGATTGTTGGGATGCCTCGCGCAGCCGTGACGCTAAACACCTCGTCGGTGATCGATGGATAGAGCGACAAATCGGCGCTCTCGATCGTCAGCGACGAGAGGTCGGTGAAGCCGCCTGTGATGGCCTCCGCCGTGATGAGGTCGAACGACGTGCCGACATCGGGGATGTAGCCATCGCGCAGCACGACTTCCAGTGTGCCGTCGAGTTGGGCCGTGCCGAGGGCCTGCCCGCGGGTGTTGGGCAGCACGAAGAGGTCGTCGCTCGCCATTGCGTTGACGAGGTCGAAGCGAAGCCTGGCGCCGTCGTCCAACGTGAAGTCGCCCGTCCAGGTGAGCGCCCCGACCTCGCCGCCAGGGCCTGTGATGTCAATGGCTGCCCGGCTGGTGAGGGCTAGGCCGATGGCGTCGATCTCACCGCCGAGTTCCACCGCACCGTCCAGCGTCGCGTCGAATGGTTCGAAGCCGCGGTTGCGCTCCACGTCGGACCCGAAGAAGAAGACACCATCGCCTTGGCGGGTGAAGGTCCCGGTTGGAGTGTTGACGAAGGTGCCCAAGCCGGAGAAGCCGCGCAGGCCGCCATTCCCAACGATGTCGAGAGTAGCCTCGTTCTCGAAGCGTGCGCCGTCGTAGACGTAGAAAAGGCCATCGCCGCGCCACGTCATCGTGCCCGCGTTGCGGAGGCGCGCATCGGCACCACGCACGCCACGGTTGTTAGCGGTGCCGGTGAGTCGGATCAGGTTGCGGTTGACGATGGTGCCCTCGGTGATATAGCCCGAGCGCCAGTCGAGGCCTGCCCCCGCCACGGCGAGTTCCGCGGTGCGGTCGGTGAGCAGGTGGCTGTTGAGCACCAGGCGTCCGGCTGGCGCGCTGGTGAGGGTGCCCAGAACCGTCATCGGTCGGTTGAACTGCAGCGTGGCGTCCGACGCCACGTCGAGGCGCGCGTTGCGCTGGGTGTTCGCCTCTTCCAACTCGACCGAGCCGCCCTGGACGGCCCACGTGCCCTCGTTCTCGACCGTGAGCGGGCCGTAGAGCTCCCAGAGGGCATCGCCGGTCTTGGTGAGCGTGGCGGTGGGCTCGGTCGAGAAGGTGCCGATGCCGGAGAAACCCCGCAGGCTGCCCGTCCCGCTCACGTCGAAGGCGCTCGCGTTCTCGAAGCGGGCGCCGTCGTACACATACAGGATGCCGGAGCCTTCCCAGTTGACGGTGCCCGTGTTGCGCAGCACGGCGGTCTCGCCCCGCGCCCCCCGGCTGGCGTTCGCGCCCGTGAACCGGATCAACTCCCGGTTGACGAGCCGCCCCTCCTCCAGATAGCCACTCAGCCACTCGAAGCCCGTGCCCGCCACCGCGAGCGTGGCGCCCGGCCCCGCCGTCAGCGCCGCGTTGAGCGCCAGGCGGCCCGTCGGCGCAGCGCTGAGCGTGCCCTCGACGGTGAGCGGGCGGTTGAACTGCAGCCGCGCGCCCTCAGCCACCGCCAACGTCGCGTCGCGCTGGGTGTTCGCCTCTTCCAACTCGACCGAGCCGCCCTGGACGGCCCACGTGCCCTCGTTCTCGACCGTGAGCG
>JBCBNX010000021.1 GCA_039821555.1 Bacteroidota bacterium | reverse complement strand
CGAGGGTCGAGGGTCGAGGGTCGAGGGTCGAGGGTCGAGGGTCGAGGGTCGAGGGTCGAGGGTCGAGGGTCGAGGGTGCCCCGCTTCAGCGTGGAGGCGCTGTTGGGCGACGTGCCACGCGCCGCCTCCTACTTCGCACTTCCAACTTCAGACTTCGCACGTCGACCGCTGAGGCGTTCGGCGGCGTCGAGGCCCGCCGTAGTGAGCGCCCAGGCGTCGCCGGTGGGGACGACCCAGCCGCGCGCCTGTAGGTGCTCCAGGCTCGGGCCGATGCTCTCAGGACGGTGCGTCATCGTGCGCAGCGTGCCGATAGGGTGCGGGTAGTGCGGGTCGCCGTGCCGCTGCGCCAGCGTGTAGAGGTCTTCGAGGACGCCCGTCTCGCGGAGGTCGCGGCGGTTTTTTCGGGTGCGCAGCCACGTCGCCACGAGCCCCCGCCCCGGTGCCACGAGCAGGCTCACCACCACCATGAGCGAGGCACACAACACGATGGTCGGCCCCGTCGGGAGCCGCGCGGCCGTCGCGCTCAGCAGGGCCCCGCTCACGCCAGCGAGCGCTCCGAACACGGCCGCCAGAAAGACGACCTGCCCGAGCTTGTCGGTCCACTGCCGCGCTGCCGCCGCTGGGGCGATCAGCATCGCGCTCATCAGCACCACGCCTACGGTCTGCAACCCAATCACGATGGCAATCACGAGGAGGCCCGTCAGCAGCACGTCAAGCCGCTGCATTGGTAGCCCGAGCGCCGCGCCGAAGTCCTCGTCGAAGAGGAGCAGCTTGAGTTCCTTCCAGAACGCGAGCATCACCAGGAGCGCCCCGCCGCCGAGCGCCGCCATCACCGCCACGTCGCGCCCGACGAGCGCCGCGGCCTGCCCGAAGAGGAATTTATCGAGCCCCGCCTGCGCCCCTGTGCCGCTGCCCTGGAGATACGTCAATCCCACTAGTCCGGCGCCGAAGAACACGGAGAGCAACAAGCCCAGCGCCGCGTCGAACGGCACGCGCGAGTGATCGGTGACGTGTAGGATGGCGAGCGTCCCGATCCACCCAGCGAACGCGGCGCCGAGTACGAGCACGAGCGGGGCTTTGCTACCCGTGAGTAGGAAGGCGAGCACGACACCTGGGAGCGCCGCGTGGCTGATCGCGTCGCCGAGCAGGCTCTGCCCACGCAGCACGGCAAACGTCCCGAGCGACCCGCTCACGAGCCCCAGCGTCGCCGCCCCCAGCGCGACCGTCCGCAGCGTGTAGTCAAAGAAGAGGTCCACGGCTAGGTGTTGGTCATTGGTCCTTGATCATTGGTCACGGGCTGAGTCGCTATCGCGCACTGCTTGCTCTGCTGCCAGTACCAGTTGCGCTTCCGCAAGGCATTCCGGGCACTGGATCGTGAGGTCTTTCCACATCTCCAGGCACTCGCCCTCGACGGTCTGACCATCTCGGACTTCGTAGACCTTCGCGCACTGCGTACACAATAGCGTAGAGATCGGAATAGCCCCATCGTCCATCAGGTCTATGACCACTTCGGCCACGCCGTCCTTCAAGCTTCGCTCTTTGATTGCCAGATCAATATGGTTACGGCACATGACTCCCGACTGTCTACCATGACGCTGGCACCGAACTACACCCATTGCTCCACCCCTTGGGCCATTTCCGAACCGCCTCTCTTGTCATCCTGAACTCGTTTCAGGATCTCTGACGATTGCAGCACCTCGTGGCATCGCTGAGATGCTGAACCAAGTTCAGCATGACAATTCTGGGGAAGTCTAGCTGGATGAATCGTCACCGCTACCATGTCTACTTCCTCTAGAACCGTACGCGCACGGTGCTCTATTGCGGCGTAACGAACGACCTCGCCCGACGGCTTCCGGAACACCGGAGCGGAGCCGTTGAGGGATTTACGAAGCGCTATCGGGTGCATGACCTGCTTTGGTTCGAGACGTTCGGAGAGGTACACAATGCTATCACTCGGGAGAAGCAGTTGAAGAACTGGCGGCGGGCCTGGAAATGGAATCTGATACGTGAGAGCAATCCCGGGCTGCGAGACCTGAGCCAGGATCCAGGTTGGCATTTGCTCACCTAGATGTCATCCTGAACTTGTTTCAGGATCTCTGACTATTGAGGAATACCAAGGCATCGAAGAGATGCTGAAACGAGTTCAGCATGACAAGGGGTGAGATCGAGCAAGTATGAGACAGTGGTGTGCGGATCTTCGATGGTTCAAGGACAAATGACTAGGGACTAAACACGAAGGACTACCCAAGCCTTTGCCGTCCGGCGACGTGACCCGCGAAGGGGACGCGGCCGCCGTAGGTCAGACGGAGGTTCTCCTCGGTGAACACCTCGGCGACGGGTCCTGCGGTGATGCGGCGGACGTTGAGGAGCAGCACCCAGTCGAAGTATTCGGGCACGGTCTGGAGGTCGTGGTGGACGACGAGCACGGTCTTGCCGCGCGAGCGGAGGTCCTGCAGAAGCCGCACGATGGCACGCTCGGTGGTCGCGTCGACGCCCTGGAAGGGCTCGTCCATGAGGTAGACGTCGGCGTCTTGGACGAGGGCACGGGCGAGAAAGACGCGCTGCTGCTGGCCGCCCGAAAGCTGTGCGATCTGGCGATCGGCGAAGTCCTCCATGCCCACCTTGCGGAGCGCGCCCATCGCGAGGTCACGCTCGGCGTCGCCGGGGCGGCGCAGCCAGCCGAGCGCGCCGTAGCGGCCCATCATCACCACGTCGAGCACGTTGGTCGGGAAGTCCCAATCGACGGAGCCGCGCTGAGGGACGTAGCCGACTCGCTTGCGCTGCCGCTCGTAGGCCTCGCCGAGCACGAGCACACGCCCCGCCGCGAGCGGTACGAGACCGAGAATGCCCTTGATGAGCGTCGTCTTGCCCGCCCCGTTCGGCCCCACGATCGCCATGAGCACGCCCTCCGGCACGGCGAGGTCAATGTCCCACAGCACCGGCTGATCGCGATAGGCCACCGTGAGGTCAGCAACGTCGATGGCGGCGTGGCTGTTGGCTGTCGGCTGGCGGCTGTCAGGGTTCATCCCTCCACCTGCGCCAGCGCGCCCACCATCGTGTCGACGTTGTGACGAATCATCCCAACGTAGGTGTCCGCGCCCGAGTCTGCGGGACCGAGGGCATCGGAGTAGAGCGTTCCGCCGACAGCCACGTCGAAGCCGCGGCTGCGCACGGCGGCCTGCACGGCCTCGATGGAGCGCGGCGAGATGGACGACTCGACGAACATGGCCGGGATGCGGCGTTCGGCGACGAACTCGGCGAGGCGCTGCACGTCGGCCGTCCCGGCTTCGGCGTCCGTCGAGAGGCCCTGGAGGCCACGCACGGCAATCCCGTAGGCCTCGCCGAAGTAGCTGAACGCGTCGTGCGCGGTGATGAGGACGCGTTGGCCCTCGGGGATCGTGGCGATCTGCTCACGCACGTAGGCGTCGAGCGGGGCCAGGGCTTCGTGGTAGGCCGTGGCATTGGCTTGGTAGCTCTCAGCGTGCGCTGGGTCCACCTCGGTGAGCGTCGCGCCTACGAGCGCCACTGCGTCCTGCCAGCGAGCCACGTCCATCCAGACGTGCGGGTCGAACGACCCCGCATAGCCCTCAGCATTGAGGCGCCGCCCTTCGGGGACCGCCTCCTCCGCGACAGCAACCGACGGGATCCCAAGGCGGTCGAGTTGCTGGAAGACCTCGCCCATCTTGCCTTCGAGGTCGAGGCCGTTGAGCAGCACGAGGTCGGCCTCGGTCATCGTCTGCACGTTGCCCTCGGTGGGCCGGTAGAGGTGCGGGTCGATGCCCGGCCCCATCAGCCCGGTCACGGTCACATGCTCGCCACCCACCTCGCGCGCGAGGTCCGCCAGCATGCTCGTCGTCGCGACGATGCGCAGTTCGCGCTCGGCGAGCGGGACCTCATTGGAGGTGTCCGCGCACGCAGGAAGCCCTAGTCCAAGCAGCACGACTAAGGCCAACAGTATTCTGTCGAAGGAACGAGGCATGATGGGGAGGTCAAGTAGGAGGCAAGACGGAGCTACGCCGCCGGTTTTACATAGATGTGCTGAGCCGCGGCGAAGCCAACCGGGTGCACGTCGGAGGCCGCGTCCGATGCAGTGAGGCGCACCGAGATCGGGCCATCGAATGGGGCCACGGCGACGACCTCGAAGGGCGTCTCGGGGTAGAGGCCGAGGCTGCCAACGTAGCGCAGTAGCTCCGCGTCATGGTCGCTCACCTCGGCGACGATGCCGCTGGCTCCAGCATCGAGCGTGACGAGGGCAGGCCAGTCGGGCTCCACGAGGCGGAGGTCGGGCGTTGGGATCGGCGCGCCGTGTGGGTCGTGCGTCGGGTGGCCGAGCGCCTCGTCGATGCGGGCTTCGAGATCCTCGGAAAGGACGTGCTCCCATTGCTCAGCCTCGGCATGGACGCGGTCCCACGGGACGCCGAGCGCCTGGTGGAGGTAGGCCTCCACGAGCCGGTGGTGGCGGATCACCTCGACGGCGAGCTTGCGTCCGGCCTCGGTGAGCGCCGCGCCGTGGTAGCGCTCGTAGACGACGAGGTTCATCGCCGCGAGCTTCTTGAGCATGCCCGTCACGGACGCGGGTGCAACGTTCAGCCGCTCGGCAAGGGCCGAGGTGCCCACGGCGTCTGCGCCGCGGGTGAGGTCGTAGATAGCCTTGGCGTAGTCCTCGATGGCTTGCGTCTGCATGACGGCGCGGTGAAGGAAGCAGGGGAGGCTTGACAGAGATCAAGATATTTTTTAGGTTCACCTAAGTCAATTTAGGCTGACCAAAAAATGTTTTTCACGGCCTTCCTACTCGCGCTTCTCGTGCACGCCTCGCCCGGTCCGGCGAGCGTCGCGGAGGACGTGACGTGGGCGTCGCTGCCGGACGCCTTCGCCAAGGCTGCCGCGACGGAGCAACACGTGCTCATCTACGTCCACGCGGCGTGGTGCGGGCCATGCCGCCAGATGGAAGCCGCCGTCTTCCCGGAGGTCGCGCCGCTCCTAGCCCGTTTCGCCCACGCCGAACTCGACTACGCCGACCACGAGTCGCGCCTCACGCTCGGCGACCACACGCGCTCGCCCTTCGCCTGGGCGCAGCACTTCGGCGCGGCGGGCACGCCCACCTTCGTCCTCCTCGAACCAGACGGCACACCCATCACGCGTGTCCAAGGGGCACAGACCACCGGCGCCTTCGCGCTGCTGCTTGCCTACGTCGCCACCGACGCCTACCAACACACCGACTTCGCCTCCTACGCCGAGCAAACGCAGGCTACGCCGCCAGGAGGGTGACTTCTGCCGGGTCGGCTCCCCCTGTTTGACACGCCTGAACGGCGGTCAAACTGTCCCCCTCGAAATCGAGGGGGACAGTTCAGATCGACGCAAGCGCGCAGCGATTGTCGATCTGAACAGGGGGAGCCGCACCGAGCACATCACAACCATCACCATCATGCCCCGCTCCCTGCTCCTGCTCCTCCTCACCCTGCTCGCGCCGGCGGCCGTCGCCCAGGGCCTCATCGAGGGCCGCGTGACCGACGCCGACGGCGAGGCCGTGCCGTTCGCCTCCATCGGTGTGCGCGGGACCGCGCTCGGGGCGGCAGCCGACCTCGACGGGCGCTTCGAGATCGACGGCGTGCCTGCGGGGACGGTCGACCTCACGGCCTCGGCGGTAGGCTTCGCAGCGCAAACGCAGGCGGTCACCGTGACCAGCGGCGGGCGTGCAACCGTGGCCTTCGAACTCACCGCAACGGTCAGCCAGACCGAGACGGTCGTTGTGACCGGCACGATGCAAGAGACGTTCGTGCGCGACTCGCCCGTGAAGGTCGACGTGGTGTCGCCGCGCTACTTGGAGAAGATCCCGACCGCCAACATCATGGAGGTGCTCGAAAACGTCAACGGGCTCTACCAGCAGGTCGACTGCGCGGTGTGCAGGACCAACAACCTCCGTATCAACGGCATGGATGGCCCCTACACGGCGGTGCTCATCGACGGTATGCCGATCATGAGCAGCCTCGCGACGGTCTACGGGCTCAACGGCATCAGCCCGAGCCTCATCCAGCAGGTCGAGGTCATCAAGGGGCCGATGTCGACGCTCTATGGCTCCGAGGCGATGGGCGGCGTGATCAACATCATCACGAAAACCCCGCAGACGGCCCCGCGCCTCGCCGTGAACACGTTCGGAACGACCCACAGCGAGTTCGCGGCCGACGTGGGTGTGGTGCCCACGCGCGGGCGGTTCGCCACATTGGTTTCGGCGACGGCGTTCTACAACAACACCTTCCATGATGACAACAACGACGCCTTTGCCGATACACCGCTCAACACGCGGTTCTCGCTTTTCGGCAAGGCCGCGCTCGCCACGCGCGACGGCTTCAAGCAGGCCGACCTTTCGGTGCGCTACTACTACGAGGACCGCCTCGGCGGCACGGAGGCCTTCATCGAGAACTTCTCCGAAGCGTTGCGCGGCTCGGACCAGATCTACGGCGAGACGATCCGCACGCACCGCATCGAGGCCGTCGGCAGCGTCCACCTCGCGCCGCGCCGGGGCGTGAAGCTCGACCTCGCGTTCAACCACCACGACCAGGACAGCTTCTACGGCGACGCCGACTACCAGGCGCGCCAGACGACCGCGTTCGCCCAGCTCATCGCGCCGGTCCGCTTCGGGTCGCAGCACTCGACGCTCTTCGGGGCCGCGCTCCGTGCTCAGCGCTATGACGACAACACCGGGGCAACCGGCGTCTTCGACGACAACGGCACCGAGATCGACAACGCGCCGGACGACCGGCTTATCCCCGGCGTCTTCGCGCAACACGAATACGTCGCCTCCGACGTGGTGCGCCTCCTCGGCGGGCTCCGGCTGGATTATCAGGAGGACTATGGCGTCGTTCCGTCGCCGCGCGCGAGCCTCAAGCTGACGCCGGGACGCAACACGACGCTGCGCCTCAACGCCGGGACCGGCTTTCGCATCGTCAACCTCTTCACCGAGGACCACGCCGCCTACACCGGATCCCGCGCGACCGTCCTCCTCGACGACCTCGCGCCTGAGCGCTCCGTCAACGGCACCGTCAGCCTCCAGCACATCGTCCCGTTCGGTGCGAACCCGCTCACCATCGACGTGGAGGGCTTCTACACCTACTTCACCAACAAGATCGAGCCGAACTACGACACGCCCGGGCGGATCGTCTACGCCAACCTCGACGGCTCCGCGACCACACGGGGCGTCTCGCTAACGCTCTCGCAGAGCCTCACCGCGATCCCGCTCACCTACACCGTCGGGGCGACGTTCATGGACGTGTTCGTCGATGAAGACGGCGAGACGCGCCCGCTGGAGTTCGCGCCCGACTTCCAGGGCGTCGTGAACGCGACCTACATGCTGCCGCGCGGCTTCGCGGTGGACTACACGATGAACCTCACCGGCCCGATGGCTCTGCCGGAGTACGAGGCCCCGTTCGAGCGCCCGACCACCTCGCCGACGTTCGCGCTGCACAACGTGCAGGTGACGAAGGATTTCGACCTCCCGGACGGGACACTCGCGCAGGTCTACCTCGCGGGCGAGAACCTTTTCAACTACCAGCAGCCCGCGCCGCTCATCGACCCGGCGAATCCGTTTGGGCCCAACTTCGATACGGCCTACGTCTACGGTCCCATGCATGGCGGCTGCGTCGGCCTCGGCGTGCGCCTGACGCTGCCGTAGCCACGCCCCCCACGGCTATTCCGACAGCAACGCCAGCGCCGCCTCCAACTCAGGATCGCGCCTGGCGACGATGGCATCGACATTGGGCTCCACGAGCACGTCGGGCGCGACACCGCGGTCGGGGCCGGGCGTGACGGGGCGGCTGCCGTAGAGCGGCACGTCCACGGCAAAGCCGGTATGCGGCAGGGTGAGGAAGACCATCTGGCCGCCGTTGAGGCCCTTCAAGCTCCCGCCCGTCGTCTGCCCGACGAGCGGCGCGGCGCCAGCCTGCTGGATCGTGTCGGCGAGATAGAACGTCGCCGACGACGGCCCCGCGTCGATGAGCACGGCGACCTTCCCGTCGAAGGCATCGGGAGCAGGGGACACGGTCACCGGCGAGCGCGGAGCGAGGGCAAAGGTGCCGTCGCCGTTGGGCGTGACGCTATCGCCGAGGTCGTAGAAGTCGTTTGACCATGAGCGGACGTGCGGGCGCAGGGCCTCGGGGATGGTCTGGTAGGCCGTGTGCCCCTGCCACTGCGTCACCTCGACGGGCTCGGTCAGTAGGTGCGCGAGCAGCAGCGCCGCCGCGTTGTCCATACCGCCCCCGTTACCGCGCAGGTCCACGACGAGCCGCTCGGCCCCGCGTTCGCGGAACGCCTGGAACGCACCGGTGAGCCACGCTTCGTAGTCGAGGTCCATGTTGAACGTCGAGAACGAGCCGATGCGGAGGTAGGCGGTCCCGTCGTCTAGGAACGAGTACTGGAGCAGGTCGTCGCGTGAGCGGGGCAGGTCGGGGTCGCGGTCCCAGAGCACGTCGCGGCGCGCGTCGGCGGTCATGCGCGGGGTGGTGAGCGCCTGCTCGGTGCTTGTCCCAGAGGAGCCGGGCGTGCGGACGGTGAGCGCGAGATCGCCCTCGGGCGCGAAGTGCTGGCTGTAGACGACATCGAAGCGCTCGGCGGGCGCGAGGAGGTCCTGCACCTGAAGGAGATCGATCCGCTTGGCATCGTTGCTGCCGTCCGCGGAGGCGTAGGGCATCAGCGCGTCGATGACCTCCGTGACAGGGCGACCGTCGAGCGTCAGAATCTCGGTCCCAGCAGGCAGCACACGGTCGGTGGTAGCGTCGCCCGTGACGAGCATGCGCGTACCTAAATCGTCGGCAACGAGACGGAAGGTGAACGGCACGCGGTCGGCGCGGTCGTAGAGGATCGCCTCGGTGTAGCTGGTCTGATTGTACATGCTCAGTTGCGTATGACCGTCGCGGATCGCGGACACGGCCCGGGCGATGGGGAGGTAGGCCACCGTCACGGGAATCGCGTCGCCGTGCGTCGCAGCGAGGTCGCGGGCGGAAGCCGCGAGGTGATCGGCTGCCACGGCGAGGTCAGCGTCCGTGTTGTGGAGCCGCAGGCCTGGATGCAGCGCCTCCATCGCCTCGCGGAGCAGCGCCAGGTCCTCGGCGAGTTCGGCGGGCGTGACGGTGAGTTCGGGTAGGTCGGTCTGCGGCTCACCGAAGCCGCGGCGGTCCATCGTCATCACACTGGGGAGGAGCAGGCGGTTGCTCCCCGGCTCCCACTCGACTTCGCCCGCCTCGGGTTCGAGGACGGCCTTGTAGGCCACGCGCCCGGTACCGTCGGAGAAGGCGAGGTCGACCGTGTAGACGCCGTCGCCATCGGGGTCGGTGAGCGAAACCGACGCCTCCCACGACAGCGGGGCCGTGTCGCCGCGCACCCCAACGGTCATCCCGTCGAGATCGCGGTCCGCGAGGTCGAGCGCGATGGTGATGGGCTGGGCGTGCACCGTCGCGGCGAGCAGCGCGAGAAGAGCGACGAGCGAGAATCGAGACATGGAAATGAAGGGGATGGGGAGAAGTGAGACTCTGACGTTGCGGGCACGCTGCTGTGAGGTTACCCGCCGTAGCCACACATGGGGTGGTCCGATCTGGGCGATGCTCTCCAGCGCACGCTTCCCGCACGGGCGTCAATCCGCACGAGTCAGGCGGTAGAGGTTGCGCTCAAAGAAGGTGTCGGTGCCGTCGTAGCGTACCTCCTTGCGGTCGGATAGCTCTTCGCCATCGAGGGTGATGGTGTGACGGATCGTAGCCGGGCGACGATTGTCGTCGCCCTCCCGTTCCAACACGATGCGGAAGCCGTCGACGCGCACCTCACGCTCAAGTTGGGTCCACGGGGTGCCGTCGTACTCGATCCGGCCACGGCGCTCGCGGAGCGTCGTGGTGCCCATGCCGCCGGAGGAGCCGTCGGGTTCCACGTAGCGCAGATCGAGCCGGACGCCACCGCGCCGCAGCGCGCGCCCGTTGGCCGAGATGGTCAGCGTGGCCCGTCTAGTGTCGTCACTGTAGTCGGTGTAGGTGAGCGTGCCTGTCCAGTCCCCGACGAGCGCCTCGAACGGGAGGGGCCTATCGGAATCGCCTGAGACGGGCGCTTCCATGTCTGTGAGCGGGAGCGACTGCTCCCAGGAAAGCGGAGCGGTGTCGCCGTGAACGCCGACGATTGCGTCGGTGAGATTGCGCTCACCAAGATCATGCGCGCCGAGATCATGCGCGCCGAGATCGTGGGTACCGAGGTCGATGGCGAGGGTGATGGGCTGGGTGTTGGCAGCCGAGGTGGCGAGAATGCCACCGAGAAGAAGGACGAGCGGGGAGAGTCGTGACATAGTCCAGTACGGGGTTGATGAGACGCTGCCAAACTGGGCAACGTCTCCCAAGCCCTTCGCCTCACGGAACGGATGAGACGCGAAATCGGCGTTTCAGGAGGCCAGGAGCGAGTCGGCACCCGCACGGTATTGCGTCGGCGTGCATCCTGTGACCTGTTTGAAGGCGCGGTTGAACGTAGCCTTTGAGGCAAATCCTGCCTCCATCCCAATCTGGAGCACCGACGTGGTGGCGCGGTCTGAATCGGCAAGGATCCGCTGCGCCTCGGCCACGCGCAGCCCGTTGACATACTCCGTGTAGCCCATGCCGAGGCCCTCGTTGAGGACAAGCGAGAGCTCTTTTTCGCTCAGGCGGAGCGCATCGGCGAGGGTGCCGAGGGAAAGCGTCGGGTCGAGGTAGGGCTGCGCGGTCGCCATGTGATCGCGGAGCCGAGCGGCACGGCGAGCCAGGTCGTCCGGCGTCATCCCGTACCGCTCGCGCCGTTCTGGTGTCGGCACGGGCTTGCCCGGCGGCTCCTCGACCGCGCTCGGTGCGAGGCTGTAGACGAAGCCGGTGAAGGTGACCCAGTAGAGCATCGCGGCATAGGTCAGCATCGCCCCAAGATTGAGCCATGCCAGCACACTCGCAGGCACCGCCTCCACGACGAGCGCTGTCACGAGCATCGTTTCCATAACGAACGCCACAACAAGGATGACGACGGCTCCCGTGATCAGCCGACGCAGCCACTGCACCAGGCTTGGCGGTCCCGCCCGTTGCTGCGTCAGTCGCCAGCATGCTACGAGGTAGACTCCAAAGCTCGCCACAAAGATCAAGGTGTCGAGTTGGCTGTAGATCTGCCCGAATGAGGAACGCCAGTAGGCCTCCTTGACCGCGACGGACGCGAAGCCGATGACGACCTGGTGCACCACCTGAAACGCCGGGAGGACCGCATGAACCAGGTCACGGCGGCGCGGTCCGCGTTCGGGCAGGAGGCGTTGCCGAACGAAGAGATAGAGCAGCGGTCCGAGCGCATAGGTGTAGACAAGCGGCAGGATCCAGAAGTGGTCGCTCAGCCGGTGGAGACGCAGCGTGCCGATGAGTTCGTTGGCGAGGGTAAGCGCTCCAGCGATAAGAAAGCCGCCTAGGCACCACCGCGCGACGCGTTGGGCACCGGGCCGGACGAGCAGCCCAACGCCCACGACCAACCCGAGCACGACCGCACCCCCGCCAAAGAGGGCTGCCAGCAAGTCAGGGATGGGGAGATCGAGTGTCACGCTGCGCCCTACGGCGACATCGCGGCGAGGTTGCCTGTGACCTCTCGGCCGGAGCGACCGCGCGTACCGAAACAACCGGACCGTTTCCCTCAGCCCTCCTTACACGATGCGCCTTCTCTTTATCCTTCTCTTCCTGGTTGCAAGCCCCGCCTTTGCAAGCCCCGCCTTTGCGCAGGAGCATCCTATCGCCGGCGGCGACCTCGGCAGCGGACGCGTCGATGGGGTGTCCGCCCTCGACCTCGGCAGCGGTCGGCTCGTGGACTTCGAACCGGTCCGCGAGGCCGTCCTCAGCGACGAGCAGATGGCGCTCGTCAAGGAGAACCGCACCTACGCGGCGATCCTTCAGCCGACCGGCGACAACACCGTCGCGGCCGCGCGGGGCCTCACGCTCTACGGCAGCACGGACCGTCACGCTGGCTGCAGCGAAACCACCCTGTGCATCGTCCTGATCGGCGAAATCATGCACGTCCCCTTTGCCAGCGATGGCGGCCTCGGCACCACCAGCGCAAACTCAGGCTCGCAGTTTATGGAGCAGGAGACGGAGGTCGTCTTTCGCTTCCTCATGCCTCGGCAACTCACCGTGAACGATGAGCAGGCCGAGGTGATCGGGCAAGGCCCGATGGCCGACCACCTCCGCATCGGCGACGGCTCCGTCACGGGCGGACGCGGCACGACGCTCTTCAGCAGCAATCAGGAGGGCGACTGCACGGCCGGAGCCTGCCTGATCGGCCTGGAGAACGACGGCTTCCTCTCGATCTGGGGCGTGCCGTAGCGGACAGCGCGAACCTCGCGCAGGGCTGCGCGTCAGGGAAGACCTTCCCTTCTCTGCGCCAGCCCCTCTGTTTATGCAACCGACCGATGCCGTCCTCGACTTCGAGCAGGACGTGATCGCGGCCAGCCACGAGCGCCCCGTCCTCGTCGACTTCTGGGCCGCGTGGTGCGGCCCCTGCCGCGTGCTCGGCCCGACACTCGACAAACTCGACGCAGAGAGCGACGCGTGGTCGCTCGTGAAGGTCAATACCGACCAGCACCAGGCGCTCTCGGCACGCTACCAGATCCGCGGCATCCCCGCCGTGAAGCTCTTTGCGGGCGGCGAGGTCGTGGCAGAGTTCACAGGCGCGCTCCCCGAGCCGGCGCTGCGCCGCTGGCTCGCCGACCACCTCCCGAGCCGCCAGAAGGCGCTCCTCGCCGACGCTGCCGCCCTCCTCGACGCAGGCGAC
This sequence comes from Bacteroidota bacterium, assembly GCA_039821555.1. NCBI lineage: Bacteria > Pseudomonadati > Bacteroidota > Bacteroidota bacterium. Next base: position 43,233 of record JBCBNX010000021.1, on the reverse strand, counting down.
CGGACCGCTGCCCTGCCGCTTCTGGAAGCTGCCTACGCCGAAGACGAGGCCAACCCCGATGCCCGCGTCCACCTGGCCCGCGCCGTCGTCTTCGACGCCCCCGGCCGCGCCCGCACGCTCGTGGACGGCCAGCACACGCAGACCGCCGAGGGCGTCCGGTCCCTCGCCGACTTCCTCCAGCGCGACCTCACGTCCCTGGCCGAGGCCCCGGCGCGTCCGCTCTACGCCGAGGCCCTCACCGCGCTCCAGCAGAGCGACGCCGATGCTGCGCTGGCTCGGTTCATTCAGGTGCTCGTCCAGGACCGCAGCTACGACGCCGACGGCGCCCGCCGCGCCTGCCTCGCCATCTTCGCCACGCTCGGCGAGGGCCACCCCGTTGTGAAGCAGCACCGCCCCGTCTTCAACCGCTCTCTCTACTGATGAGTGTGGCGGCTCGGCTGTGTTGCGGTGTGCTCATCCACTGCCTCACCGCTGCACCGCCACACCGCTACGCTCCATGCCCCTCTACACTGCTCGCATCCCCGCCCGTTGGGCCGACCAGGACGCCTTCGGGCACGTCAACAACGCGGTCTACTTTACCTACCTCGAACAAGCCCGCATCGAGGCGATGGAGCAGCTGGACCTGCCGTGGGTGACGAAGGAATACGGCCCCGTCCTCGTCGCGGCGAGTTGCCAGTTCAAGCGCCCCATCAAGGCACCCGCCACGGTGCTCGTCCACGTCGATGCCGACCCGCCGGGGCGCACGTCGCTCACGAATCGCTACGTGCTCACGCTCGACGGCGACCCCGATACGGTCGTTGCTACCGGCGAGTCGACGATGGTGTGGGTCGACCGGACGACCGAGCGGCCCGTGGCGATACCGGACGTGCTGCGCGCGGCTATCGAGAAGCGCTTGGCGGAGCGGCTGGCAGCGCAGGCCGATGGCTGACACCCCGACTGATCCGACTGCGTGGCCGGAGATCACGCTGCGCAGCTTCGCGGTGCGCGTCCCGCCTCTCTTCAGCGAGCACCAGCAGTTTCGCTACGCCGAGGCGCTCCAGGTCAAGCCTCCCGACGACCTCCACGCCTGGCTGGACGTCGACCATCGCAACAGCTACCGTCCGCGTAGCAACGCCGAGGACTGGCGCGTGCGCTTCGAGGAAGACGTGCTCGACAGCCTGACGGACATCTACACGACCGTCTACCGCGCCGACTGCACCCGCCTCCATCGCACCGAGCGCACGATCGACGGCAAACCCGCCCTCGACTTTGCGTACCGCGTGCTGGATCGCGGCTGGGACGGAAAGCAATCGTTCGAGCGCTACCAGCGCTGGGTCGGGGTGCTGGCGCAGGGGCACGTCTACGAGTTCGCCTTCCGCTGCGCCTTCGCGGACCGCGCGCCCTACGACCCGCTCGTTGAGGGCCTCGTCGCCTCCTTCCGGCAGACCGCACCGCTGAAGCCCGCCGAGCCGCCCCCTCCGCCGCCCGTCCCAACGCCTGCCCAGCAGCGGTCGCGCTACACGCGCGCCGAGGTCGAACCCCTCGTCCAGCCTGGCGACTCGCACTACGATCTCCCTGTCGTCCACCTCGTGCTGCCCGTGCTCGGCGACGGCATCACGGCGCTGCGCCTCGACAACGAAGACGCCGAGGGCGAGCCAGCGGAGCACACCCCAGCGTCCGGCCTGACGGACGGCCACGTGACGCTCGTCAACGGCCTCGTGGCGATGGGCACGGCTGAGCGCACGCGCATCGAGGCGCTGCTCTTCGAGCACTATCGGCTCTGCGCGGACGCGACCGACTACGGCGTCGTCAAGAACCCGATGGACGACCCGTTCGACCTCGCAACGCCCGCTACCGCCTTTGAGCAGGCTGGCTTCCGCGAGGTCCTGCTCAGCGCCGACGGTCGCCTCGCCCGGTTCGTCTTCTATCCCATCTGGGAGGAAGAGCACGGCTGTCTCGTGGCGTGGCAGGACGGCACCTGGACCACCACGGATTGGTAGCGCGCGCGGACGCCTCGGATCATCCCGGTGTCTCGCTCGTCCTACTACGCGTGGTGTTTCGCGACAACAGCGCCCGTCTGGTGCGCGGGGTCGCCGGCACTCTCCTCTCTTCGCCCAACCGCGGCCTGTGCGCAGCCCGTCACCTCTTGGGCTCAATGCCGAGCCCATCGGCAAGCCACCCGCGTTCGGCCCGTGCTGCGTGCTCCCGCGACGGTGTGGCACCCAACGCCCACCTTTATGTCCCAGCCACCGCACAACGGCGACGCATCCACCGTAGGCCCGTCGAACGGAGCCGGTACGGCTAGCGCGTCGGGCCATCGCGGCTTGCGCGAGCAGGCCATCGAGGCGTTCGGCATCCTCCAGCGCCGCGCCGACCGCGTGATTGCTCCCGAACGGCTGCGCTCGTTCCTGCAGTCGCGTCCGATCTCGTCGTTCGCCCTCTTCGAGCTGCTGGCCGAGTTTGCCCGGGCGCAGGGCCTTGTGGTGGTCCACCAGGACATCGCGCCCGACGAGTTGCTGGATCGGGGGCTCGTGGACGACCTCGTCCTGCTGCCTGCGGGTGACATCGGCCTCGTGATGGAGGTCAACACGTTCGCGCGCAGCATCACGGTGCAGAACCTCGGTCCGGGCGCCCAGGAGCGGCACAACGTGGACGAGCTCGCCCGCGCCTACCCCGGCGAGATCCAGGTGCTCCACCTGCAGGGCCAGGCCCCGCGCTTCCTCGACGACGGTACGCACGCGCCGCCGCTCTACAGCGACCACGCCGCCGACATCGACCCGCACGACCGGCTCGACAACGCCCGGGAGACGTTCGAGAGCTTGCTCCGCCTGATGAGCGACGAGCGCAGCGACATCGTCACCGTCACGATGTACGCCGTGATGGTGGCGCTCTTCTCGCTCACGATCCCGCTCGCCTCGCAGGGCATCATCGACGCGGTGTCGATGGGGACGTTCACGAACCAGATTGTCATCTTCTGCGCCGCGATCTCGGTCGGGCTGCTGCTCTACGGCATCTTTACGATGCTGCAGTACTACACGGTCGATGTGTTGCAGCGCCGCCTCTTCGCTGCCACGGGGCTCGAGATCGCCTACCGCATCCCGATGATGAAGCGCTCGGCGCTGGAGGGCGAGTACGGCCCCGCGCTGATGAACCGCTTCTTCGACGTGATCACGATGCAAAAGAGCCTCGCGAAGCTCCTGATCGACGGGCTGTCGTACTCACTCGTTGCGCTCGTGAGCCTGGTGCTGCTGGCGATCTACAGCCCCTTCTTCCTCGTCGTCGGGCTGCTGGCGGTTCTCTTCACGCCGGTGCTGATCTGGGGCCTGGGGCGCAACGCGCTCGACACGAGCTTCCGGGAGTCGAGCACGAAGTACGCGATGGCGCACTGGCTGGAGGACCTCTCGCGCTGCCACCAGAGCTTCAAGCTCAACGGGGCCACGTCGTACGTCCACGCCCGCACGGATCGCCTCGCGGCGCGCTATGTCCGCACCCGCGGTGACCACTTCCGCATCTTCGGGCGGCAGCTGGCGAGCGCGGCCGTCTTCCGGGCGCTCGTGGTGGGGATCGCGCTCGGCATCGGGGGCTACCTCGTCACGCGCGGCGACATCTCGCTTGGGCAGTTCGTGGCCGCCGAGCTCGTCATCGTGTCGCTCACGGGGGCCGGGTTCAACCTCGTCAAGCTCTTCGACCAGGTGTACGACCTGCTCACGGCGATCAGCAAGATCCTGCACATCACGGACAAGCCACTCGAAGCGGTCGGGGGCGAGCCGATGCCCGCCAGGACCGGCCCCGCCACGCTCGAACTGCGCGGAGTCACCGTCGGCTACGGCAGCCGCCCTGCGCTCCGGGACGTCTCGTTCCGTGCCGAGGCTGGCACGCACGTCAGCGTCGTGGGCGTCGGCGGAGCCGGAAAGTCGACGCTCTCGCGCACGCTGGTGCGCCTCCACAAGCCCGAGAGCGGCCGCATCACGTTCGACGGGCACGACATCCGCCGCCTCGACCTCAAGGCCTACCGTCGGGACATCGGCATGGCGCTCTCCACCGACGAGCTGTTCAAGGGCACGCTGGAGGACAACATCACGATGGGCCGCGACTTCACCTACCCCGAGATGCAGCAGGCGCTCCACATGGCCGACCTGGAGGACGACGTGCTGGGGCTGCGCGACGGTCTCTCTACGGCCGTCACCTCGGCAGGCCTGGAGTTCGCCCAGGGCTTCGTGCGCCGCATCATGATCGCCCGCGCCATCATCGGGGAGCCGCGCGTGCTCATTCTCGACGAGGCGTTCAACGGCATCGAGGAGCCGGTCAAGCAGAAGCTCATGGACCGCATCTACGCCCACGGCGCCTGGACGCTCATCACCGTCACCGACGACGACCCCGAGACCGTGGAGCGCGCCGACCATGTGATCGTGCTCGACCGCGGCTCGGTCGTGTGGAGCGGGAGACCCCGCGCGCTGGCCCACGAGCCCGACGCGTTCCTCTGCGAGCACTTTCCTCAGCTCGTCGCGTCGCTTCGCACCAGCCAGCCCACATCCGCCTGACGCCCTGCCTCATGTCGTCCACATCCACCTCGTCTGACGGAGCCAGCCAGCCCCTCTGGAGTTGGCGGGAGGCCCGCCCGCCCACGGAGCGGCTGGCCGGGCATATTCCGCCGCACGAGTCGCCCTACGGCTTGCACTCGAGCGCGCTGCAGGCCGCCGAGACACCGAAGATGGCGCTCCGGGTGATGCTCGGCTCGTTCGTGACCCTCGCGCTGCTAGCCATCGCGCTGATGGTGACGCCGTGGCAGCAGACTGTCTCAGGCTCGGGGGCCGTCACGGCGTTCTCGCCCGAGGCGCGCCCGCAGCCGGTCGAGGCGCAGATCTCCGCGCGCATCCAGCGGTGGTACGTGGACGAGGGCGACGCCGTCGCGGCCGGGGACACCATCGCCATACTCGAAGACATCAGCACGTCGTTCATGGACAGCCGCTTCGTGGAGCGCATCGCTGCGTCGCGGGTGAGCGAGCTGCGCGTGTTGCAGCTAGAGACGGCGCGCGCGCGCCAGACGCGCGCGCAGGCCGAGCAGCAGCTCCGTGCCGCCCGGGCTCGCCTAGAGAACGTCACGCTGGAAACCGCTACGGCGCGGGAGCGCCTTCAGCGGATCGAGGCGCTCTACGCTGACGGGCTGACCTCGCTGCGGTCGTTCGAGAGCGAGCAACTCGCCCTCCAGAAGACCCGCGCCGACTCCATCGCCGCCGCCGCCGAGCAAGCCGCCGCCGAGCAGGAGGTGCAGTCGGCCCGCCTCGACGTGGACCGCGCGACGAGCGCGCTCGAAGCCCGCCAGGCCGAACTCGACCTACGGCTCGACAATGCCCAGGAGCGGCAGTCGGCGTCCGTCGTGCGCGCCCCCATCAATGGCACCATCGCTCGGGTGCGCGAGGCCGGGCCGGGCCAGACGGTGTCCGCGGGCGACCAGCTCGCGCTCGTCGTGCCCGAGACGGACGACCAGGCCGCCGAGCTGTTCGTGAGCAGCATGGACGCCGCCATCGTCGAGCCCGGGAGCCGGGTGCAACTGCAGTTCGCAGGCTTCCCGGCGCTGCAGTTCGCAGGCTTCCCCGGCGTCTCCATCGGCATCTTCACGGGCACGGTGCGCGTCATCGACCCCGTGGACGACGGCATGGGGCGCTACCGTCTGCTCGTGGTGCCCGACACGTCAGGCGCGCTGCCCGCGTGGCCAGACCAGAGCTACCTCCGCCAGGGCTCGTCGGTCGCCGGCTGGGTGATGCTGTCCGATGTCTCGCTCGGCTACGAAATCTGGCGCCGCATGAACGGCCTGCCGCCCGAGATCCCCGTCCGCGAATGAGCGCCGGGTCCATGCCACGTCACCGCTGCACGATGTCGATGCGAAGCGCTCTGGGCCACCTGTGGGGCGTAGGGTGTGGAGAGTGGGGACGGTGGACCTGCCTCGTACTCGCGCTCGGCCTGCTCGTCGCTCCGGCAGCGCTGGCACAGGACGATGCGCGAGCCGACGCGCGCTGCGAGCCCGGACGCGACTGCCCGGAGCTCACGCTCGACACCTTCCTCGACCAAGTGCTGCGGACCAACCCGGCAGCGCGGGCGCTGCGCCTGGAGGCTGACCGCGCCCGCGCCGACCTGCTCGACGCCCGCGGCGCCTTCGATCCCGTCTTGCTCTCCGGCTACGAGTACAAGACCGAGGAGAACAAAGACAAGCTCAACATCTTGCGCAGCGGCGTGACGCTCCCGTTCGACCTGCCGATGAGCCCGAGCCTGATGGTCGACTACCGGCGCGGGCTAGGGTCGAGCATCGACCCGTCGGTGAGCACGTCGCCTGCTGGGGAGACGCGCTTCGGCCTGTCGTTCTCGCCGCTGCAGGGGTTTGGCACCAACACGCGGCGCGCGGCACTCGAAAAGGCCCGCCTCGCACCGCGCCTCGCCGAGGCTTTCCAGGACCGAGGGCGCAACCTCCTGCTGCTGGACGCCACACGCGCGTTCTGGTCGTGGGTCGAGGCGCAGCAGATCTTGCAGGTCAACCGCGAGCTGGTGGCGCTGGCTGCCGAGCGGCGCGCCTTCGTGGTGCGACAGGCGCGGGCCGGAGAGACCGCCGCCGTCGACAGCGTCGAGGCGGAGCTGGCCGTGGTCAGCCGCGAGGGCAAGGTGGCCGAGGCTCGCCGCAAGGCCGAGCAAGCGAGCGTCAAGCTGGCCGTCTTCCTGTGGAACGAAGACGGCACCCCTGAGACCTCGCGCTACACCGCGCCCGCGCTCCCGGGGCTCCCCGCCGAACCAGACTCGGCGCTCGCCGTGGCGACGGCGCTAGACCAACGGCCCGAACTCCGCGAGGTGGCGCTGGAGCAGCGGCAGATGCAGGTGGAGCAGCGCCTCGCCCGCGAGCAGCTTCGCCCCGACCTGCGGCTGGAGGCGCAGGTCGTGTCGTACGACGACAATCCGCTCGGCGTGACCGACGTGAAGCTCGGTTTTAAGATCAACCAGCCGCTCTTCTTGCGCCGCGGTCGGAGCGAGGTGGCGCAGGCCGAGATCGAGGTGCAAGCACTGCGCTTCGAGCAGGACCTCGCCCGGCGAGCGATCCGCGCGGACGTAGACGCCATGCTCGTGGCGCTGCGTCAGTCGCTGCGCCGCGTGGCGGCCGCTGAGCGCCGCGTGGAACTGGCTGAGCGCCTCCAGGAGGCCGAGCAGCGACGCTTCGAGCTGGGTGAGAGCACCCTCTTCCTCGTCAACCAGCGCGAGCAGGCACTCGCCGAGGCGCGCGAGGAGCGCATCGCAGCCCGGATCGATGTCTTGAAGGCCGACGCCACCTTCCGGTGGGCTACCGGGACCATCGGCGATGGATGAGGCCGCCGTGTCTCGTGGTTTAACGCCGCGCACAGCGTTGCAGTGCAGACGTGGGAGGCATCGATGGACTCGATGCGTCCCGCTGAGTTCGAGAGGCGGCGAGAGCGCAGTACTATTGTTGACAACGTCTACATCTTATTGTATGTTGACAATGTCAACTCCAATCACTGGTCTGCCGAATCCATGTACCGGGACTTCACTCGTTACCTCCTCGCCGCCGTGGTGCTCACGCTCCTCGTCGTGGTCGCCCTCGTCACTCTGAACCTGCTCGACATCCCCGCGGGCGACCTCGTGGACTGGGTGGTTGGCATCGTGAGCGTGTGGTGGCTGCTGCTGGTCACGACGGTGCCCTGGAACGTGCACTTCGCGGCGCGGGCGGCGGTGCGCGAGGCGGCGGTGTCGTCGGAACGGGGCATCAAGGTGGATGCGGCGAAGCAGGCGCGCATTGCGGCGGTTGGGCGGCAAGCGCTCGGGGTCGCGCTGGCGCTGCACGTGCTCACGGCGGGCGGGCTCTACACGGTCGCGGCGGCAGGCTGGAGCCCGGTCGGCTATGCAGGCGCGGCGCTCGCGGCAGCGCTGACCTTCGTGCGGCCGGGCGCCCGTGCCTATGCCTACCTCGCAGAGCAGGTGCGGACCTTTCGCAAGGAGGTGACGCATCCCCGCGAGGACGTAGTCGAGTTGCGCCGCCGCGTGGACACGCTCGAAGCGACGCTCGACCTGAAAGCAGACACCTCCTGGGCAAGCACGACGCAGGAGCGGGTGCAGACACTAGTCGATGACCTCGCCGAGTTGGTGTCCGACGTGACGCGCCTGCGAGTAGGGAACAGGGAGGAACACGCGCGGCTAGAGCAGGAGTATCGGGCCGCGCTGGCGACCGTCACCGAGGACCGGCGCTTCGTAGAGCACCTCCGCGAGATCGTCCGCTTCGTGCGGACCGCGTAACCGCCGTATCCTCTCGCCCCACCGACTCCCCCGCTACCCGTTCTCTGCTATGCGCGCCGCCTACCACCCGCCGGGCCTCGCCAACCTCACCGATGTCGACGTGTCGGGGGCGACCTACTCGGCGGAACCGGCCACCGTGCAGGGTCTCGTCTCGATGCGAAGCCAGGGCGCGGGCGTCCACGACGGCTACCTCGTCCACCTGTTTACACTCGTCGCATGGCGGCGCGTCGACGGCCCACTCGTGGAGCGAGCGCTGACCGTCTTGCGGCCGGTACCCACGGGCCACCCGTGGATCGCGGACGTGCCACCGGGCGGTCAGGTGCGCATCACCTTGCTCCTGTCCGACGACGCAACCCGCGCTGTCTTCCTCGACGACCTCGGCCTGGGCGACCGCTTCGAGCACGCCGACGACGACCTCCTCGACCTCGCCGAGCGCCTTCGCGCGCCGCAGACGATGGAGACCGCCCGCTTCGGCATGCTCACCGAGGACCAGCAACTCGGCTGGATGGAGAGCACCGCGACGTGGAGCGAGACGACCGTGCGCCTCACGCTCAACCTGGGTCTGCGGGGCTATATCGACGCGGACGACTTCGCGCCCGCGCTCGCCACCGCCGAGCAACTGTGGACGGACGAAGCCGCCTGGAATGCGCGCGTCGAGGCCTGCGCGGCCACGCTCTTCGACGTTTGGGACGGCGGCTGGCGGCAGCCCGACGACACCGAGGACACGCCCGAGGCCTTCGTTGCGCGGATGACGCTCGACGCCATCGCGTGCGCCCCTGATGGCGCGTTCGAGTTCTGGTACGACGACGGCGACCTCTTCGCAGGCCATGCCGTCCTCGTGCGCGGCACCCTCGCCGACGGCCCCACCGAGACTACGCTGGCGGGGTAAGCGAACGGAAAGCACCGATGCGGTGCTCGGAATCCCACCCTGGCTCAGAAGAGCCCAGTGATGCGCCCCGCGTCGTCCACGTCGATCCCGGCAGCGGCGGGGACTCTGGGAAGGCCCGGCATCAGCAGCATATCGCCGCAGACGACCACGAGGAAGCCGGCCCCGGCCGAGAGGTTGACATCCGAGACGGTGAGTTGCCAGCCGGTCGGCGCGCCGAGGAGCCTCCCGTTGTCCGAGAGCGAGCTCTGCGTCTTCGCCATGCACACGGGTAGGCCGCCGAAGCCGAGGTCTACGAACCGCTCCAGCTTCTTGCGCGCGCGCTTCTCGAAGTAGATTCCGCTCGCACCGTAGATCTCCGTCGCGATGGCCTCAATCTTCTCCTCGGGCGATGCAGCGAGGTCGTAGAGGAAGCGCGGCGTTGGCGCGGGGTTCGCGTCGGCCACCGCCACCACCGTCTCAGCGAGGTCGATGGCCCCCGCACCCCCTTGAGCGAACGCCTCGTGGGTGGCAAAGGCGACCTCGCGCTCGTCGCAGAACGCCCGCAGCATCTCGATCTCGTCGGGCGTGTCCCACGGGAAGCGGTTCATGGCCACGACCACGGACACGCCGAAGCGACGCAGGTTGGCGAGGTGGCGGTCCACGTTGGCGAGGCCCTTGCGGAACGCCTCCGGCTGCGGCCTCGTGAGGAGGTCGCTGGGCTTGGTCGGCACGCCGCCGTGCCGCTTGATGGCGCGGCCCGTCACCACGAGCACCACCGCTGAGGGCCACAGGTCGGCGTGGCGGCACACGATGTCGAAGAACTTCTCCGCACCGAGGTCCGCCCCAAAGCCCGCCTCCGTGATCACGTAGTCGGCCGTCTTGCGGGCGATCTGCGCGGCGAGGACGCTGCTGGTCCCGTGCGCGATGTTGGCAAACGGCCCGGCGTGGACGAGCGCGGGCGTGCCCTCCATCGTCTGGACGAGGTTGGGCGCGATGGCATCGTTGAGGAGCGCGGCCATGGCTCCGGCGGCGTCGAGGTCGCGGGCGCGGACGATGTCGCCGCCGTGCGTGTAGCCGACGACGATGCTGCCGAGCCGCCGCTTGAGGTCGGCGCGCGACTGCGCGAGGGCGAGGATGGCCATCACCTCCGAGGCGGCCGTGATGACGAAGCCCGACTCGCGCGGGACGCCGTTGACGCGCCCGCCCAGCCCCACGACGGTCTGCCGTAGCGCGCGGTCGTTCACGTCGAGCGCGCGGTTCCAGAGCAGCTGTGTCACGTCGAGGCGGCGGTCGTTGCCCTTGAAGACGTGGTTGTCGAGCATCGCCGCGAGGAGGTTGTGCGCGGCGGTGATGGCATGGAGGTCGCCGGTGAAGTGGAGGTTGATCTGCTCCATCGGCAGCACCTGCGCGTAGCCGCCGCCCGCCGCCCCGCCTTTGATGCCGAAGACAGGCCCGAGCGACGGCTCGCGCAGCGCCACGACGCCCTTCTTGCCCAGGTGCCCGAGCGCCTGCCCGAGGCCGACGGACGTGAGCGTCTTGCCCTCGCCGAAGCGTGTCGGCGTCATCGCCGTGACGAGGATCAGACGGCCGTCGGGCTGGTCGGCGAGGCGGTCGAGCGCCGAGAGCCGGACTTTGCCAACGTGGCGGCCGTAGAAGTCGAAGTCGTCTTCGTGGAGGCCGAGGCCGTCGCGGATCTCGCGGATGGGGCGGAGCGTCGCCGCCTGGGCGAGCTCAATGCTGCTTTCCATGGAACGAGACAGGTTTGGGGGAGAACCGTCTCCACCCTACCTCGCATCACTCAATGTCTGTGCGAGGGGAACCCCCGCTGAGGCGTCAGGCACAGGCTCAGCGCCCGGGCTCTGACCTACTTCTCACATCGGACCTCTCACTTCGAACTTCACCTCACCCGTCGGCGCGGCGCTGCATCTCGCCGATGACGGCCATGCGGATGTCGACCCCCTCGGCGACAAGCGTCACGCCGGGGTGGTCGAACGTGAGGTAGTCGAGGTTGGCCTCGCGGCCGCTCAGCAGGAAGTCGTTGATGGCCACGCGGTAGGCGTCATCGGGGTCAAGCGGTTCCCCGCCGACGAGCCAGCCGTTGGGCGTGGGTTGTGCGCCCGCCGTCTGAAGGAAGCCGCCGATTCCGCGGTTGGCGATCCCCTGATCGAGGACGCGCGCGAGGAACTCGCCCTGCATCACGACGGTGAGGATCTCGCCGCCGAACGGGAGCACGCGGATGATGTCGTACTGCGTGATCGGCCCCGGCGAGAGCATGTCATCGATGCGGATCGAGCCGCCGTTGAAGACGGCGACTTGGGCGTCGGGGACCTCGGCGAGCATGGCCTCGGCGATCAGGTCGGTGAGCGAGGTGGGCCGGAAGCGGACGCTGATCTCGCGCCCGTCGAGCGGCTGGTCGATCGTGGCGACGACGGCGTCGGGGTCGAAGCCTGCGTCGCGGAAGCCCTGGAAGCCGATGTTGACCCACTCGTCCACGACGGCCGCCACCTGGGGGTCCTCGGGCAGCGCGTCCGTGACCGGGACCAGCTCCGAGTCCAGGTCCATGTCGCCCGTCTCGGGGTCGATGTAGAGGTGGTGGACGAAGACCGAGCGCGTGTTGGCGTCGACCTTGAAGAGCGGCGTGAAGTCGGGGCCGCGGTAGAGTTCCATGTTGATGTGCTCGTGGCCGCCGAGGATGATGTCGATCTCGGGGATCAGCTCGGCGATGGTGACGTCCTGCTGCTGCGAGAGGTGCGTGATCGCAATGAGCACGTCGGCCTGGTCACCGATGGCGTCCACCTGCGCCTGCAGGCCATCGAGGATTGGGATGTAGCGGACGTAGTCCTTGACGTTGAGGCCGATGGTCGCGCCGAGGACGCCGAGCGTGACGGTGCCGTCTTCGTCGGTGACGGTGACGAGTTCGTGGGCGGCGGTCTTCGGGAAGAGCGCGCCGTCTTCGTCGGTGACGTTCGAGGAGACGATGTTGTAGCCGGTCTCGTCGAGGCGGCGGTAGAAGTCGTCGCGGCTGAGGTCGAACTCGTGGTTGCCGAACGTCACATAGTCGACGCCGATCGCGTTGAAGACGGCGACCATCTGCTGGCCGTTGAGGCGGACGCCGTCCACCTTCGAGGTGCCGATGGCCGACGGGCTGTAGAAGTCGCCCGGCACCATGACGAACGTGTTGGGGTTGGCGGCTTCGAGCTCGCGCAGCAGCCCGGCGACGCGGGCCAGGCCGCCCGTCTTGCCACCCTCGGCGGGCACGATCTCCTGCACGTCGCTCACCTGGAGGATGGTCACGTGGACGCGCCCGTCGGAGGCGTCTTCTATGACCATCTCGATGTCTTCTTCGACGACGTCCTGAACAGGCTGAACGGTGCCGCACGCGGTGAGCGCGACGAGGAGCGCGGCGAGCGCGAGGGGGGAGAGGAAGCGGAACATGGCGCGTGCGTGGTCCGGTGAGAGAGAAAGGGGGTATGGATGCACGCGCGATCCATGCGGTCAGCGGGTCATCGTAAACAGCCACCCGGTCTTTCGCTCCGCACGGCTCCCCCCGTTCGGGTTGACGGTCGCTACGCTCCCACGACAACCCGAACTGTCCCCCTCGATTCCGAGGGGGACAGCTTGACCGCCGTTGCAGGCGTTTCAAGCGGGGGGAGCCGTTGCCCCACCACAAAGCGAGGCCGGACGCCCACCACAGTCGTCCGACCTCGCGCCTCGCCGGGAGTCGGCGAGGAGCAGTCGCCCAGCACGAGGTCAGGGGGCGAGCGCAGGTGACTGGTCCTGTTCCCCACGGGACCGGCACGGCATAAGATGCATCGTGGACAGGCGCAGCGGTATCCCCCCAATAGGGGATATTGCGGGTGGATGTAGAGGCGCACGGCGGGTGGGCGTCACCTCAGCGGATAAGGCGATGCTGGTAGGCCACGCGCACCACCTCGGCGCGGCTATGGACCTGCAGCTTCTCGTACAGGTTTTTGATGTGCGAGCGGACCGTGTGTGGGCTGATCGAGAGGCGGTCCGCGATGGCGTCTTCGATGAGGCCCTCCACGATGAGGTCGAGCACGTCGCGCTCGCGGTTGGTGAGGCCGAGGTCCTCGCCCGCGTCGTCGCCGCGCACGTAGCCGAGGAGCTTCTTCGCCACGAGCGGCGAGACGGGCGCGCCGCCGTGGGCCACCTCCAGCACCGCGCCCACGATGCGGCCTGCACTCGCGTCCTTGAGGAGGTAGCCCGAAGCCCCAGCCTTCACGGCCGCGAAGATGCGCTCCTCGTCCTCGAAGACGGTCAGCATCAGCACCTCGATGGCCGGGTGCGCGCCCTTGAGTCGCATGGTGGCTGTGATCCCGTCGATGCCGGGCAGCTCGATGTCCATGAGCACGACCTCAGGTAGCGCCGCGCCCTCCGTGGCGTCCAGCTCGGCGAGGTGCTCGAAGAACAGCTCCGCGCTCGGCGCGACGAGCACCAGTTCGACATCGTCGAAGAAGCCGAGGCGTTCGGTGAGCAGGCGGCGCACGTCGGCGCGGTCTTCGACGAGGGCGAGGCGAACGGGCATGGCAATCGGGGTCTAGCGCAGCCGGGGCGTGTGAGAGGGGGCAAGCGCACACAGACTCCGAAATCCTGCGTCCGCGAACAACCCCCGGAAGCGGGGAAACGATTGGCGACTCGCTTCCCGAGCACCCCGGTAGCCGACGAGACCACGCTGCACTGCGGCCTGCCTGAAGCTGCGACGGTGCGCGTGGCGGTCTGCGGCGTGCTCGGTCGCGGGGTACTCGTGGTGCACGACGGCGCCCAGTAGGCGGGGTGGCACACGCTCGGCGTGGACGCGGCGCCACTCGCGCGTGGCGTGTATATGTGGTGCGTAGGGTCGGCGACGGCTGCGAGCCGCGAGGCCAAAGTGGGCCGCACGCTCGTTGTGAAGCACGCTGCTCCGCGCCCCCCTGTTTACCTTTCCCGCCGCTCCTGGCTCGTCCCCTTCGATCTGCACACCGCCATGCTTCGCCTGACCGCTCTCGCTGTCACCCTCCTGTTCGCCCTGCCTGCTGCCGCGCAGAGCCTCCCCGACTGGGCTGCGCCGTCCACATCGCCGCCCGCGTTTGAGGAAACACCTGCCGAGGCCGTACCTACGCTGCCGCCCAATCCGCCGCAGGTACCCATCGACGGTGGGCTGGGGCTGCTGGCGTTGGCCGGCGCCGGCTACGCTGCACGCAAACTGCGGCAGCGGTAGGATGCCGCACGACATCCCGTGCTCTTCGGAGAACGCGGGCTCACCCTCTCATCGGCTCCTCATGTGCCCATGGTATTTCCACGCGGACCGTCGTGCCAGCGGCGGTGTCCATCGCGAAGCGGCCGCCGAGGCGCTCGGCACGACGCTGCATGCCATCGAGGCCAAAGCCGCGTAGGTCGTCGGCCACGGTAGCACCCACGGTCCGCGGCGCGGCGAAGGCGCCGTCGTCCTCCACGACGAGGATGAGCGCGTCGGTTGCCGCCTGCACGTCGATGGTGAGGTGCTGCGCAGCGGCGTGCTTGAGCGCATTCTCTACCGCCTCCTGCGCGATGCGGTAGAGGTTGAGCGCCTGCATCGGCGTGAGCGTCCATCCCGGGTCGGCAGCGTGGAGACGGCAGTCGATGCGGGGAGGACTGGGGCGCAGGCCCGCCTGCGTGCGGGCATAGGTGCAGAGCCGCTCGTGGAAGGCCTGGAGCGTCACCGTCTCGTGGTGGAGCGCCCAGATCGTCTCGCGGAGCTGTGCCATTGTGGTGCGCGCATGCGCTTCGAGACGGTCGAGATAGGACACCGCCTTGGCAGGTGCCCCGTCGCCTTGGTTGGGCGAGGCCGAGGCCAGCCGCGCGAGGTCGATGCCGGAGACGATGGTCGAGAGCTGCGCGCCGACGTGGTCGTGGAGGTCCTGGCTGATGCGCTCGCGCTCGTCCTGGAGCCGCCGCTCGACCTCCAGCCGCCGCAGCGTCGCGCGGAGTTGGCGCGTGGCGAGGTAGCGCACGAGCAGCACACCCAGGGCCACTGCACTCAGCAGCGCCGAGAGGCGTGCCCAGGCGGTTTCCCACCAGTACGGCTCCACGACCACGGGCACCGCAAACGTGCCGCCCCACCCGGCGCCGAGGTCGGCCTGCAGACGGAACGTGTAGCGGCCGGGTGGCAGGTTCGTGTACGCCGCATAGCGCCGGGTGCCGACCTCGATCCAGTCGCTGTCGAACCCGTCCAGGCGGTGACGGTAGCGGATGCGCTCAGCGTCGGCATAGTTGAGCGCGGCAAACTCGAGGCCGAACACCTCGTCGGCGGGGGCGAAGCGGAGTTCATCGGGCTGCGGCGCGATCGGGCGGGCCTGCCCCTGCACGTCCAGCGCGGTGAGCGCGAGCGGGGCGGTCGTTGCATCGTCGCGGATGGAGTCGGGGTGGAAGACGAAGAGTTGGCCATTGCCCTCGAAGGTGCGCCCATCGGTGAGGGCAAAGCGGCCGTCGCCGAGGCGGCTGAACCCGGCGAGCCCGGCGTAGGCGCGGAGGCCATCGGCTTGGCCGAAGACGCGGAGCGCGCCCGTGGCCGGGTCGTGGCGCACCAGGCCGCGCGGCGTTGTCGCCCAGATGCGCCCCCGGTCATCTTCGAGCACCTGGTTGACCTGCAGGTCGGGGAGGCCGTTGCGCGGCGTGAGCCGCTTCATGAGCCCACTGTTGAGGTCGAGGCGGTTGAGGCCGCCGCCCCAGGTCGCGATCCAGACCGTGTTGGTGTCCTGTCGCGAGGGCTCGATCCACGACGCTACGTCCGCGCCCAGCGTGGCCGGGTCAGTGCGGTCGTGCTGGTAGCGTGCGAGGACGCGGCCGGTGGCGGGGTCGTAGTGCTCGACGCCGTCGGCGTAGTAGCTCACCCAGAGCGTGCCGTCGGGGGCCTCGGCAAGCGCCCACACGTCGTCGCCGGCGAACCCGTCGCCAACCGTTGGTGCGCGTGAGAAGGTCTGCGTGGCGGGGTCGTAGAGGTCGAGCGTGCTCGATGTGCCGATCCAGATCCGGCCCGTCCGGTCTTCGAGGATCGCCCGGACGCCACGCATGGCAATCGAAGTCGGGTCCTCGTCGTCGTGGACGAAGTAGCGATAGGTCCCGTCCGGGTCGAAGCGATAGACACCGCCCTGTCCGGCCTGCCACGGCCAGGTGCCGACCCACACGGCCCCATCCGTGGTCTCCGTGACGGTCATCGCGCACAGACCGAGCCCGAGCGGGACGAGCGGATGCGGGACGAGCAGCGTCCCCTCCAGCCTGAAGACATCCCCACAGAACTCCGCGACGAGCAGGCTTCCGTCGCGGCCCGTGCCCGCGCGCAGGAACGTCGTCGGCGCGTTGTTGATGCGCGTGAAATAGCCCTGGCGCCCCGTCACCCGCCGCACACCGCCGAGGCCTGCGATCCAGAGCACGCCCGCCTGGTCTTCGAACACGCGCCCGATGCCCATGCCGGGAATCCCGTCCAGGTCAGCGGGGTCGTAGGTGAAGACGCGCTCCGCGCCCGTGTCCACGTCGAGGACGGCGAGCGTGCCGTCGTCCACGCGGTAGCACCACGCCACGCGGAGCGCGTCCACATAGCAGCCAGACAGAAACGGATTGGGACGCCAGTCGAGCAACGGCCCCGTCAGGCGCCGTGTGAAGCGGTCGGCGGTGGCATCGTACTCATAGAGACTGCCGTCGCCTTGCGCCCACACGGCTCCGCTTGCGCTCACCCGCACCCGCGCGATGGGCGTGTCGAGCCCCCGGCTCGCGTCATAGAAGTGCGCCTGGCGCGCGTAGACATCATACCGTATGGCTCCGTACTCGGTGGTGGCGAGCCACAGGTGCCCATCGGCGCTGGCCTCCATGTCCACAATGCTGACGAGGAGCCCATCCGGTGCGTCGAGCGGCACGACCTCGGAGTGTCCCGTCGCGGGGTCGAGCCGGTAGAGGCGGTGTCCAGGTACCGCCTCATCAACAGGCTGGCTGATGAACCACACCAAGCCGGTCGAGTCCACCGCCACACGGCGGTTCCGTATGGCAAGCGGCGTGTCGAACGTCTCGGCCTTCTCCGTCACTGGGTCGAAGCGGATCAGGGACTCAGGCACAGCGGCTAGCCACAGGCGCCCGTCTGGGGCCTCCGCGAGCCCATAGATCACATCGGACGGCAGCGAGTTCGGGTCGGCCGGGTCCGGGCCGTAGGTGCGCAGCGTGTAGCCATCGAAGCGAAACAGGTTGCCCTCGCTTGCCATCCACACAAAGCCGTGGCGGTCGAGCAGGTGCGTGGTGATGAAGTTCGACTGGTCGAAGGCGAGGGCGTCGGAGCGCTCGAAGCGGAGGCGGTCGAGGGCCTGCGAGGCAAGTGTCTTCGGCGCGACTGGCGGGGCGAACTCCAACGCGGCCACTACGTCGCCCGTGCGCTGCGCTTCACTGCGGGGACCGCTCAGGAGCACCAGCAAACCCAGCGCCCAGACGCTCCAGCCGGGCGCTCGCATGCGGAGAGGGGAAAAAACGGGCATGGGGAAGGCGACGGCGCGGCAGCCGGGTGGTGGAGGCATCGGCAAAGTAAACGGAGACGCAGGCGGGTTCAATACGTCCGGTTCGATGCGCGGGGCGCTTCAGCGGACCGTTCGCGCGAGCTGAGCAGGTCGCCCGGAAGCGTTTTTATATTTAAATTTGAAATATTTCAAACGATATGTATGTTGCAACTCTCGCGAACCTGTCTACCGTGGTTGCCCATGTCGCCCAAGCTCAGCCCCACTGAAAGCCGCCTCATCGAAGAGGTGAGCGCGCTCTACGAGTCGTTTGGCCTCCGGCGGCTCCAGGCGCTCATCGTGGGCCTGCTCATGAGCCAGGCCGAGGCCCGCTCGCTGGGCGAGATCGCCGAGCTGCTCGGGCGCAGCAAGGGACCCGTCTCCATCGCCGCGCGCGACCTCGCCAACAAGCACCTCATCCGCAAGGTTGAAGGGCCGGAGCCGCGCAAGGACTACTACACCGTCCACCGCGACTTCTTCCTCAACGCCTTCGCGTTCAACATGGCCACGGTGCGCGAGAGCCGCGCCGTGGCGCAGCGCTTTCTCTCGGCTGCCACCGAGGATAGCGCGGCCCTGGTGGACGGGGCCGCCGAGCACCTCCGCCGGATGACCACGTTCTACGGGCTGATGGAGCGCTTCCTCGCCGAGTTCACGACCACGTGGCAAGAGCGTGGCGACTCGCTGCGCCCTGACGCCGTCGCGGCGACCGACATCGAGGTGACCCCGGCGGCCCCGCCTGCTTCGGCTCCCGACGCGTCGGTGCCCGGCCCCGACGCCTAAATCTCCCTCCTCCATCACCCCGACGCGCAGCGCGTCGCTATCCCCCACCCTCATGCAAGCTCCTGACGCCCGCACGGGCTCCCGCCTCGAAGGCCGCGTGGCCGTAGTCACTGGCGGCAGCCGTGGCATCGGCTACGCCACCGCGATCCGCTTCGGCCAGGAAGGCGCGCAGCTCGTGCTCGCCGACATCAACGCCGAGACGGGCGAGGCCTCCGCGCAAGCCCTCCGCGACCTCGGCTACGACGCCCTCTTCGTCCAGACCAACGTCGTCGAGCCCGAGCAGACGCAGGCGATGGCGCAGGCTGCCCTCGACGCCTACGGCCGCATCGATATCCTCGTCAACAACGCCGGGGTCACGCGCGACGCCACACTCAAGAAGATGTCCGAGGAGGCCTTCGACTTCGTGATCGACGTCAACCTCAAGGGCGTCTTCAACGCCACCCAGGCTGTCATCCCGGCGATGATCGAGCAGGGCCACGGGCGCATCCTCAACGCGGCGTCCGTGGTGGCGCTCTACGGCAACTTCGGCCAGACCAACTACGCCGCCACGAAAGCCGGCGTCGTCGGCATGACGAAGACGTGGGCGCGCGAACTCGGCCGCAAGGGCATCACGGTCAACGCCGTCGCGCCGGGCTTCATCCAGACCGACATGATCGGCAGCGTGCCGGACAAGGTGCTCGA
Organism: Bacteroidota bacterium; assembly: GCA_039821555.1. Classification (NCBI taxonomy): domain Bacteria; kingdom Pseudomonadati; phylum Bacteroidota; species Bacteroidota bacterium. The sequence goes on along the minus strand of JBCBNX010000021.1, from coordinate 24,126 downwards.
CATGTTCGTCGACAAGACGCCGATGGCGCGCCTCGGCCAGCCGGGCGACATCGCGAACGCCTACCTCTTCCTCGCCTCCGACGAGGCAGGCTTCGTGACCGGCACGGTGCTGAGCGTGGACGGCGGGCTGGTGCTGTAACGCGGTCTGGGGTCGTAGGTCGAAGGCCTCAGGTCGAAGCGTTTACCAGCTTCGGAGGGGACGTTCGACCTGCGACAGCGGATCGCTAGATCCGCGCTCGACCTGCGACCCAGCCCTGTGGGGAGATCCCCGGCAGCGCATCGGGCGGATGGCTGTCGCAGCGCAGTCTGGGCGCGGGGGATACTGCCCTCGCATTGCTTCAGCGAAATTTCGCTAGAGTGTAAGCCCTTCCTTCGCACGCCCTTGATCTGGGACGCTTTACTTGCGCCCACGCACCGCCCTCGTTCTCCAAACCGGACTTCGCTATGGACTGGATCACGCACACCCAAGACACCATGCGCTCCTGGGCCGAGTCGCAGCAGCGCATCGTCGAGCAGATGATGGACGCGATGGCCCCCTTCACCGCCAACGCCGCGACGAAACCCTTCGAGCAGACGCTCGCCGCGTGGGAGTCGTCCGTCACCAAGTCGATGGAGACACAGGCCGACTTCTTCGAGGCCTGGACCGCGCAGATGGCGGACCTCGACGGGCTGCCCGAAGCAGCGCATGAGCAGTTGCGCCAGGGCAAGGCTGCCTACGAGCAGTTCACCGCCACGCAGCAGCAGCTCTGGAGCCAGTGGTTCGACGCGATGCGCCGCATGGACCTCCGCGCCTTCACCGGCGACGCCGAGACGGAGGCCCGCAAGGCCTTCGCCACCTGGCAAGACGTCACGCAGCAGTGGGTCGCCCAGAGCCAGGAGGCGATGGACGACGCCCTCGCCGCGTTCAAGACCAAGTAGCACGCCGGCTGACGCGCCTGCTACCTCCCCTCTCTTTCCTCACGCCCGCTCCCGACATGGCGACCAACGGCCAAGCCCCGCCCGACTTCAACCCTGCCGCGTTCTTCGACCACCCAGCGTTCAAGGCCGCGACCGAGGCGCAGAAGAAGCTCGCCGAAAAAATGACAGCGCAGATAACGGCGCAGTGGCAGCAGGCGGCGGGGAACGTCTCCCCGGACATGCTTGGCGCCCTCGACGCGCAGTGGAAGCAGGCCACCGAGCGCATGATGAGTGCCTGGGGCGAGCAGACCGCGCCCATCGCCCAGCAGACGGCCGAGCGGACCGCCGAGCGCGCCAAGACGATGGCAGGTGTCGCGACCGGCTTCGCGCAGGCGTGGCAGACGATGGCGAAGAGCCTGACCGCCGGCACCGACCCGGCTGAGGCCGCGACGCGCTTCAACGAGTCGGTCCGCGCGCAGATCGAGACGGTGACGGCCGCCGCGATGGAGGCCGCGAACGACCTCCAGACGGTCGCGCAGCGCTTCTTTGGCGAGATGCAGGCCGCCGCGCCCGGCACGCCGTGGGCCGCCATGACGATGCCCTTCGACAGCCTCCGCGACTGGGCACAGGCGGAAGCCCCCAACAGACGTGAGGGTGAGACAGGCGACGTGCCTATCGCGGCGCTCTTCGAGCAGATGGTCGGCACGTTCGACCGCTCGTTCGGGCGCGTACTCAACAGCCCGGGCCTCGGCCTCACGCGCGAGTTCAACGAGGAGATCGCACAGGCGATTGCGGCCTACCAGGGCTACCTCCGCGAGCAGGCGCGCTACCAGACGCTCATGGGCGGCCTCTTCACGAAGTCGGTCGAGCGCTTCACACAAGCACTCGGCAAGAAGGCGCAGGACGGCGAGCCCGTCGACGGCCTCCGCGCCCTCACGCGCCTTTGGACCGCTGAGGCCGACGCCGTCTTCACCGACGCTTTCCGCGAGCCTGCCTACATCGAGCAGCAGAACGAGCTGGTCGCCGCGACGATGCGCTACCGCAAGCAGCGCCGCGCTGTCGCGGAGCTGTTCCAACAGATGAACGACCAGCCGACCCGCTCGGAGGTGGACGAGGCCTTCAAGCTGCTCCACGGCGCGCGCAAAGAGATCAAGGCGCTCCGCCGCGAGGTCGCTGCGCTCAAGAAGCAGCTCGGCGACGCCCCGGACGCGAAGCCGGCACCAGCGCCCAAAGCCATACCCAAAGCCGCACCGAAGCCCGACGACCTGACCGCGATCAGCGGCATCGGCACCGTGCGCGCGAAAAAGCTCCAGCAAGCGGGCTTCGCCACGTTCGCCGACCTCGCCGCCGCCACGCCCGCCGCCCTCACGCCCGTGATCGGCAACCGTCTCTTCGACGACGAGCGCCTCGCCGAGGTGATCGCCGACGCCAAAGCGCTCGCGGCATGATTGACGACGCTGCCAACCGACGCTCCCCCCGCTTGACACGCCTGGACGGCGGTCAAGCTGTCCCCCTCACACGTGAGGGGGACAGTTTCGCGACCCTTCAGGGAGAGCGAAACGGGGGGAGCCGCCACGCCTCCTGACCTGCGATTCCTGACCCTCGACCCGCTACCGATGCAACCTGACTTCGCCCCGGCCGCCGTCCGCGAACTGACGGACCTCAACCAGAAGCTCGCCACCGGCGTGCGCGCCTTCCAGGGCATCGACACCGCCGACATCCAGATCGGCACCGCCCCCAAGGAGGCCGTCTGGCACGACGGTCGCGTGGTGCTCTACCGCTACACCCCGCAGGTCGAGAGCCCGCACCCCGTCCCGCTCCTCATCACGTACGCGCTCGTTAACCGGCCGTACATGGTCGACCTCCAGGAGAACCGCTCGCTCGTGCGTAGCCTCCTCGCGCTCGGCCTCGACGTCTACCTCATCGATTGGGGCTACCCAACCCGCGCCGACCGCTACGACACACTCGACGACCACATCAACGGCTACCTCAACGACGCCGTCGATCACATCCGCGAGGCGAGCGGCCAGGACGCCATCAACGTGCTCGGCATCTGCCAGGGCGGCGTCTTCTCGATGTGCTATGCGTCGCTACATCCCGAGAAGGTCAAGAACCTCGTCACGATGGTCGCGCCCGTCGACTTCCACATTGAGGCGACGCCCGAGGCGGGGCTGCTCAACGCGTGGAGCCGCCACATGGACGCCGACCTCATGGCGGACGCGCTCGGCAACGTGCCCGGCGACCTGATGAACTTCGGCTACCTGATGCTGAAGCCGTTCACGCTCTTCTTCCAGAAGTACGTCGAGATGGTCGACGTCCTCGACGACGAGCGCAAGCTGCTCAACTTCCTCCGCATGGAGAAGTGGATCTTCGACAGCCCCGACCAAGCCGGCGAGACGTGGCGCGCGTTCATCAAGCAGGCCTACCGCGACAACAAGCTCATGACGGGCGACTTCGAGGTCGGCGACCAGACCGTGGACCTCGGCAACCTCACCATGCCGGTCCTCAACGTCTACGCCGACGCCGACCACCTCGTCCCACCTGCGTCGTCGAAGGCGCTCGCCGGGCTCGTCGGGACGGACGACTACACCGAGGCGAACTTCCCCGTGGGCCACATCGGGATGTACGTCAGCGGGAAGGTCCAGAAGACGCTCCCGCCGCTCATCGCCGACTGGCTGAAGGAGCGCTAACCAACTTCGCGCGCCGGGGCGAGCGCGCAGCGATGTGGCAGCATCGTTCCTCTCCTTTCGCCCCCTGAGCCGAGCCTCGTGGCAGCGAGTCGGCGCGGGTCCCTTGCTCTCATCACCAACGCTCTCTCCGACCATGCTCGGATTCGAAGACAAAGTCGTCGTCGTCACCGGCGGCAACCGTGGAATTGGCGCGGCCATCGTCGCGCTCCTCGAAAACCTCGGCGCGAAGGTCGCCTACAACTACCGCAGCAGCCCCGGCGAGGCCGGGACGCTCCCCATCCAGGCCGACGTCACCAAGCCCGACGAGATGGCCGCCATGATGGAGCAGGTCGAGGCCGAGCTCGGCCCGGTCTACGGCGTCGTCTGCAACGCGGGCATCACGCGCGACGGCCTCGCGCCCAACCTCACGCAGGACGACTGGGACCAGGTCATTGACATCAACCTGACTGGCTCCTGGAACGCCGTCAAGGCCGTGCTCCCGAAGATGTACGAGCGCAAAGAAGGCGCCCTCGTCTTCATCTCGTCGATCGTCGGCGAGCGCGGCAACATCGGGCAGGCGAACTACGCCGCCTCGAAGGGTGCGGTGATCTCGCTGGCGAAGGCACTCGCGCTCGAAGGCGCGCGCTACGGCGTCCGCGCCAACACGGTCGCGCCGGGCTTCATCGAGACGGACATGCTCAAGCCGATCCCGGAGAAGGTGCAGGAGAAGATCATCCGCCAGATCCCGATGCGGCGCTTCGGCAAGCCCGAGGAGATCGCCTGGGCCTGCGCGTTCCTCCTCTCGCCCGAAGCGGGTAGCTTCATCACCGGCGAGACCGTCGCCGTGAACGGCGGCCACCACACGTGAGCTTGGGCGTACGGGAGCGTGGGGGTATGGGTGTGTGCGGGTAGTCGTCGACCCGAACCGCCAAGCCTATCCTGTACGCTCACACATCCCCACCCCCATACTCTCAAACCCTCACACTCCCATGTCCGACGCTCCGAACCCGTTTGATGCTTGGCAGCGGCTCGTCGCCGAGGGCGCGGGCGAGGCGGCGAAGGCGTGGGTCGAGATCGCGCGCGGCGCGGCGCTGCCCAGCGGCGAGGAGGACGAGCCCGCCACCGAGCAGTGGTACCGCGCCATCGGCATGGTCCCGCGCCAGCGCTATCTCGACCTGCTCGACCGCACCGAGCAGCTCCGCCGCAAGCTCGAAGAAGCCGAGGCCCGCCTCGAACGCCTCCACGAATCAAACGCCTCGACCGCTGAAGCCACGGAGGTCGCCTCTGAGATGATGGCCTCCTGGCAGGACGCGATGCGCGAGACGTTTCAGGCACAGGCCGCCTGGATGAAAGCGTTTGAGCCGCCGGAGGACGCATCGCCTGACAAAGCAGATTCGCCTCCCAAGTCTGACAAATCCGGCGACGAGTAGTGTTGCGTATCGCGTGTTGCGTGTCGTCTGGATTTGAACCGGCACACAGCAGCGTCGCCCACGTGCACACGTTCATACATCTAAACTTTCACACCTCCATCCCCCACACCTCGCTATGAAATCTGTCTACATCGTCGCCGCTGTCCGCTCCGCCATTGGCCGCTTCGGCGGCGCATTCAAGGGCATGGGCCCCGCCGACATCGCCGCCCCCGTCATGAAAGCCGCGCTCGACAAGTCCGGCGTCGACGGCGAGGCGCTCGACTTCATCTCGATGGGCAACGTACTCCGCGCCGGGCACGGCCAGCTCGTCCCACGCCAGGCCGCCTTCAAAGCCGGCATCCCGAAATCCGTCGACGCGCAGGCCGTCGACATGGTCTGCTCCTCGGGCATGATGGCTGCCATGAACGGCGCCTACATGATCCAGGCGGGCGACGCTGATATCGTGCTCACCGGCGGCACCGAGTCGATGTCGAGCGCGGGCTACGTGCTCGACCAGGGCGCGCGCTGGGGCTACAAGTTCCTCATGGGCGGCGGCAATCAGTTCCAGGACGTGATGTTCCGCGACGGCCTCTCCGACCCCGAGACCGGCGACCCGATGGGCGAGCAGACCGAGCAGCTCGCCGCAGCCGAGGACGTCACCCGCGAGGAACTCGACACCGTCGCCGAGATGTCGAACCGCCGCGCGGCCGAGGCCACCGAGGCGGGCCACTTCGCCGACGAGATCGTGGGCGTGGACTACCGCGTGCGCCGCGACACGAAGACGCTCACCGCCGACGAGGGTATCCGCGCCGAGACGACGATGGAGTCGCTCGCCGGGCTGCGCACGGCGTTCCGCAAGGACGGTGTGCTGACAGCGGGCAACTCGTCGCAGATCTCCGACGGCGCGGCGGTGCTGCTGCTCGCCAGCGAGGACGCCGTGAAGGCGCACGGCCTCACGCCGCTCGCCAAGATCACCGGCTTTGCGTGGGCCGCGGGTGAGCCGTGGCGTTTCCCCGAAGCCCCCGTTCCGGCTGTCAAGAACGTGCTCAAGAAGACCGGCATGGAGATCGGCGACGTAGATCTCATCGAGAACAACGAGGCGTTCGCGATCAACTCGGTGCTCTTCAACCGCAAGCTCGGCGTCTCGTACGACAAGCTGAACGTCCACGGCGGCGCGATCTCGCTCGGCCACCCGATCGGCTGCTCGGGCGCGCGCATCATCGTGACGCTCATCCACGCGCTGCGGCAGCATGACGGCCAGGCCGGTCTCGCGAGCATCTGCCACGGCACCGGCGGCGGCACAGCGCTCACGCTGGAGCTAGCCTAGCGACTGCCTGCCAACCACGTCCAGCGCGGGCGGTAGACTTCGGTCTGCCGCCCGCGCTGCGTTGAGCAGCTTGGGGGCGACTGCATGGAGTTCGGATGGAGAGCCTGCTCGGTCTTGGGTATGCGAAAGCTGCTGCGGGTAAAGGACGTGCACTTCACCTGGGTCAGGCGGCTCAAGCTAGGCTGCCTCTGATCCTGCCTTTCCTCTGTCCACTCACTTCCTTCCGACCATGTCATTCCTCCGTCTTCCCTACGCGCTCGTCCTTGCGCTGGCTGTGCTGTTCAGCGCCTGCGACTCCGACAACAGCGACGACCCACCCCAGGCCGACCCGGATATCGTCGAAGTCGCCCAGGGTAGCGCTGACCTCACTACGCTCGTCACGGCGCTTTCCGAAGCTGGCCTTGTAGGCACGCTCAAGACCGACGGGCCCTTCACCGTCTTCGCGCCCACCAACAGCGCTTTCGCCAACCTTCCCGACGGCGAACTCGACCGCCTCCTGCAGCCCGAGAACGAGGACGAACTTGAAGCCCTCCTGCTCTACCACGTCCTCGACATCGAGGCGATGTCTTCGGCGCTCTCCGACGGGCTCGAGCTCACGACCCTCAACGGTGCCACGTTCACCGTTGTAGCCAGTGCGGCCTCCTCCGTCGGCTTCGGCATCGATACCGACGGTGACGGCATGGCCGACGCCAACATCCAGACCGTCGACATCGGCGCGGACAACGGCGTCGTGCACCTCATCGACGCGGTGCTGCTCCCGCCGTCCCCGGATGCCACTCCGGACATCGTTGAGCTCGCGCAGGGGAATGCCGACCTCACCACGCTCGTGACCGCGCTCGGGGCTGCTGACCTGGTCGGCACGCTCAAGGAGGACGGCCCTTTCACCGTCTTCGCACCCACCAACAGCGCTTTCGCCAACCTTCCCGACGGCGAGCTCGACCGTCTGCTCGAGCCCGAGAACAAGGAGACCCTCCGGTCGGTCCTGTTCTACCACGTGCTCGGCATTGAAGCGCGCGCCTCGGCCCTCTCCGACGGCCTCGCCCTGGAGACGGCCAACATGCTCATGTGGACGGTCGTCGCGACCAGCGAGTCACCCAGCGGCTTCGGCATCGACACCGATGGCGATGGGGATGCAGATGCCAACATCGTGCAGACTGACATCTCGGCCTCGAACGGCGTCGTGCACGTGATCGATCAGGTTCTCCTGCCGTCGTCGGCGCAAACCATCACCGCTATCGCGGCGAAGAACGCCAACTTCAAAGAGCTCGTGAGCGCACTCGGGTCTGTCAACCTGGACGAGACGCTTGCCGGGCCCGGTCCGTTCACGGTCTTCGCGCCGGTCAACAGCGCCTTCGAGGATCTCGACGCCGTGCCTAGTGGCGAAGCGCTGCGTGGCGTGCTCCTCTACCACGTGCTGGACATCGAAGCGTTTTCGAGCGCTCTAGAGAACGGACTCACGCTCACCACGGAGAACGGTGCCACCTTCACGGTCGTCACGTCGATGGAGGCCGCGAGCGGCTTCGGCATCGACACCGACGGCAACGGCATGGCGGACGCCAACATCCAGGCCGTGGACGTAGACGCCGCCAACGGTGTGATCCACGTCATCGATGCGGTACTGCTCCCGCCGACGAACTAGGTCACGGACCGCGAACAAGTCCGCCTGTCACTGCGGACGTTCGGCGCGGTACTTCCGGAAGGAGGTACCGCGCTTTCTTTCTGATCGATTGTGCGCCCAACCCAGGCCCTCCCCCCAAGGAGTCGCAGTGGGACAAGCTGTCCCGAGCACCCCAGCGACCTCGGTTTCGGCCGTTTTCTTCAGCCGAACCGTCACGTTTGCGTGACACCACAGCCTCCTATAGGGCATAGCCCTTAGACCGGCGACACCCTTGCTTGCATGGGTGCACACCTTCAGCCAAGCGCGCTGCCCCTGCGCCCGTATTGCCGTAGCAATACGATACACAAAAATACGAGGTTGGCAGTTGACGACGCGCCCTCCCTGTCGGTTTCTTCCAGCACCGTGATCCCTGCGGGGTCGCCCATGCGCATGGTAGGCGTACCACCCTACCCGCCCTCTCACCCGCGCATCCTCAGCAACACGCTCCCTCCTCGTGTTCGATCTCTACTTGTTACTCGCCAGCGACGACGCTGACGCGCACGACGTCACCCACTCAACGTCCACCTCGTCTATCCCGTCCCTCGGTGACATCGCCGAAGACGACTTGCCCGAGCCTGTCCGGCTCGACATGATCGGGGGCGACGGAGACACTGGAACCGTCTCGCTCGCGGCCTAAATCGTCTTCGCTCTGCCACGTCGCTACCAGCGGTGGCACGGGCTGCTCGCCCAGGAAACTATCTGGGGCGGTCGCCCCGTTACGGAGAATCCAACCATTCTCCAACGCCCCCGACCGTGCCCGCTTCGGACGCCGCCCGCTACCTCCGCCCCGACGTTCTCTCGCAGCTCGACTCTATGGAGCTGCGCGCCCGGCTGATCGTGGAGGGCTTTATCACCGGTCTGCACAAGAGCCCCTATCACGGCTTCTCGGTCGAGTTTGCCGAGCACCGACCCTACAACGCGGGCGACGAGCCGCGGCACATCGACTGGAAAGTCTACGCGAAGTCGGACCGTTACTACGTCAAGCAGTACGAGGAGGAGACGAACCTGCGACACTACGTCGTGCTCGACACGAGCGCGTCGATGCGCTACCGCGGCGAGAGTGCGCTGCGAAAGCTGGACTACGGCGCCTACCTCGCCGCGGGGCTGCACTACCTTATGGCCCGCCAGCGCGACGCCACGGGCCTCGTCGGCTTCGACGAGACGGTGCACACGCTGCTCCCGCCGCGCTCCACGATGGGGCATGTGCGCGGCCTCCTCGCCACCCTCGACGGCTTCACCGACGACGCGCCCTCAAAGGGCGAGGCCACGCCGAAGACGGCCGTAGCTGCTGCGCTCCACGAGGTCGCCGAGCGCATCGGACGGCGCGCACTCGTGGTGGTCATCACCGACCTCTTCGAAAACGTCGCCGCACACGACGCGCTCCTGAAGGCGCTCCAGCACCTCCGCTACCGCGGCCACGAGGTACTCGTCTTCCACGTCCTCGACGCTGCCACCGAGCGCCGCTTCGCCTTCCCTGACGTGCCCCTGGTGATGCGCGACCTGGAGACGGGCGAGACGATGACGGTGCAACCTGCACAGCTCCGCGCGAGCTATACGGAGGCGGTTGCTGCCTTCGCCGAGCGCTTCCGCCGCCGCTGCCGCGAGCAACGCATCGACTTCGTCGAGTTGGACACCGCGCAGCCTTACGACGCCGCGCTCACGGCCTATCTCAACAAGCGCCGCCGTTTGTTCTAGCGCTATAGTGCAGTCGTGGTCTGCTTCGCTGGAAGTCGATGGCCAGCGATGGATCGCTCCCTCTCGGTGCGCAGGATGTGACAATGTGCCAGACGCCATCTTGCTGAGTTGGGCCTGTCTCGGGGCAACCTGGCTCTGCCTATCACGTTGGACGCCTGCCTTTCTCACGCGACCTCACTCCCCATGTACCGATTTCTCTTTGCGGCGCTCGCGCTGCTTCTTGCGCCCCCATTGGCACTCGCCCAGGCACCAGCCAGCATCACGCCGGACGACTTGGCTGACCGCCCCAGTACCCTCGCCGACGACGGAGCCCCCCCGACACCGACGCTCTACGACGATCCAGCGCTCGTCCAGCGCTTCCAACAGACGATCACGGAGCGCGAGTTGGAGGGGCTGCTGCACTTCTTCGCCTCGGACTATTTCGAGGGGCGCGAAACGACGGCGCGCGGCCAGAAGATGGCCGCCGCGTTCCTTGCGAAGGAGTTCATGGAGATGGGCGCGCTGCCAGCCGGGACCGTGGAGGATGGCGGCCCGCTTGCCGCCTACTACCAGCCGTTCCCGCTCCAGGCCCGCAAGCTCGACCGGAGCGTGCTTACGATCTACGGCGCGGACAGCAGCACCACGCGCATGAGCAGCACGCTCAGCCGTGACGGCATGGACGGCGTGAGCTACCTCGCCTTTGGCGGCGCCAACGGGGCGCCCTCAGGCGCGGGCGTCGTCTTCGTAGGCCACGGCATTACCACCGACCGCTACGACGACTTCGCCGCGCTCAGCGAACAGGGCATCGATGTGTCTGGCAAGTGGCTCCTCCTGCTCGACGCAGAGCCAATGAACGAGGATGGTACTGCCAGCCTCGTCTCCGAAGACGGCACCTTCACCAACTACACAACGCAGTGGTGGTCGAAGCTACAGACGGCATACGGCGCGGGGGTCGGCCAACCGGCAGGCTTCCTCATCGTTGCGGATCGCAACCCCCGCAACCCGACGCCGATTGCCGCGCGCGCCCAGGGCCGCCTAAACGCCGTGGGCAGCCTCTCGCTCGAAGGCGGCGGCGGCGGCCAATCGTTTAACCTCCCGCCCATCTTCAGCATCTCCTCCGGCGTCGCCGATGCCATCCTCGGCGACCGCTCCATCGCCGAGATCCAGAGACAGATCAACGAGACGCTCGCGCCAAAGGTCTTCGCCGTGGACGGCGCAATCGTCGGTGCCGACGTGGCCTACATGACGGAGACGGTGATGACGGAGAACGTCGTGGCAGTCGTAGAGGGTAGCGACCCCGTGTTGAAGGACGAGGTCGTCGTCCTCACCGCGCACTACGACCACATCGGCATGACGGCGGGCGAGGGCGACACGCTCAACAACGGCGCGGACGACGACGGCTCCGGCACGATGGCGCTTGTCGAGATGGCCGAGGCATTCGCGCTTGCCAAGGAGGCCGGCTATGGGCCTCGCCGTACGGTCGTCTTCCTGGCCGTCTCGGGCGAGGAGAAGGGCCTCCTCGGCTCGGCCTACTACGCCGACACGGAGCCGATCTTCGCGCTGGAAAACACCGTCGCCAACCTCAACATCGACATGATCGGGCGCACCGACCCGACCTACCCCGGCGAACAACTCGACAACTACGTCTACATCATCGGGGGCAAGCTCATCTCGGAAGAGATCCAGACCATCACCGAGCAAGCCAATGTGCTTACCGGCCTGGGCATGGACCTCAACGAGCGGTTCAACTCCCGCGACGATCCCAACCAGTTCTACCGCCGTTCCGACCACTGGAACTTCGGCAAGAACAACATCCCGTTCATCTTCTACTTCAACGGGACGCACGAGGATTACCACCAGGTCGGCGATGAGGCGCAGAAGATCGATTATCCGCAGCTGACTCGCCGCGCACAGCTCATCTTCGCGACGGCGTGGCAGCTCGCCAACCAGGACGACCGCGTGGCGGTATCGGGCACTGGGTTCAACTAAGCGCTGGCGCCCCGTGAGCAGATCGCTCAAGCAGAAAAGCGCCCCGGCTGCCGCAATGGTGGCCGGGGCGCTCTGGTTTTGCGAGATCGCAGCCTTTAGAGTCCGAGGCGACGGCTGATCTCTGCGACTGCTTCGTCCTGCTCGGCAGCCGTGAGACCGTCACCACCGGTCTCGCCGTCGAGGACCGCGTCGATGGCATCGGTGGCCGCCTGGAGCGCTTCGAGCTCCTTCTTCGAGCCGACGACGATGTCGGTGTACTGCCGGAGGCCCGTGCCCGCTGGGACGAGGTGCCCCACGATCACGTTCTCCTTCAGCCCGTGCAGGCCATCCTGCTTGGCCGCGATGGCAGCCTCGGTGAGCACCTTCGTCGTCTCCTGGAAGGAGGCTGCCGAGATGAACGAGTCCGTCGCGAGCGCGGCCTGCGTGATGCCGAGGAGCACCGGCTCTGCGACGGCAGGCTCGGCCTCACGGACCTCGACGGGCTGGAGATCCTGGCGCTTCATCTCCGAGTTGACCTCGCGCAGCTGACGCCGCCCGACGACCTGGCCGATCTTGAGCGTCGAGTTGCCCGGGTCGGTCACCACGAACTCGTCGTAGAGGTCGTCGTTGGCCCTCGCGAGATCGAAACGATTGACCAGGTTGCTCTCAAGGAACGTCGTGTCGCCCGGGTCGGTGATGCGGACCTTCTGCATCATCTGGCGAACGATCACCTCGATGTGCTTGTCGTTGATGCCGACGCCCTGGAGGCGGTAGACCTCCTGGACTTCGTTCACGAGGTACTCTTGCACGGCCGTCGGCCCGAGGATGGCGAGGATGTCGTCCGGCGAGATCTGGCCGTCGGAGAGGGCTTCGCCCGCCTTGACGTAGTCGTTCTCGTGGACGAGGAGGTGCTTCGAGAGCTTGACGAGGTAGGTCTTCTCCGTCGAGCCGTCGCGGCTGGTGACGATGACTTCCTGCGAGCCGCGCTTACGGCCGCCGAAGCTCACCACGCCGTCGATCTCGGAGACCACGGCCGCCTCGGTGGGTGAGCGCGCCTCGAAGAGCTCGATCACGCGGGGGAGACCACCCGTGATGTCGCGCGTCTTGGCCGACTGGCGCGGGATCTTGGCGACCACCGTACCGGCCTGCACCTCGTCGCCCGCGTCCACCTGAAGGCGAGCGCGCACCGGCATCGGGTACTCCTTCGTGTCTTCCTTCGTCTTCACGAGGACCGCCGGCGTGAGCGTGCGCTCGCGCGTCTCGACGACCACCTTCTCGCGGAAGCCGGTCTGTTCGTCCGACTCCTCGCGGTAGGTCGTGCCCTCGATGATGTCCTGGAAGCCAATGGTGCCCTTGACCTCGGAGATGATGACCGAGTTGTAGGGGTCCCACGAGGCCAGCACGTCGCCTTTCTCGATGACCTGGCCTTCCGTGACGAGCAGTTCCGCGCCGTAGGGCACGGTGTAGGCGATGAGCTGGCGCCCGTCGTCGCCCATCACGCGGACTTCGCCGGAGCGGCCGAGCACGATGGTCTTCGGCTCGTCGTCCGTGTCGTTCTCGACCGTGCGGAGGTTGTCGTAGACGATGGTGCCGCCAAACTTCGACTGAATGGTCGACTCGGCCGCGATGCGGCTGGCCGTACCACCGATGTGGAAGGTGCGGAGCGTGAGCTGCGTGCCCGGCTCGCCGATGGACTGCGCCGCGATGACGCCGACGGCCTCACCCGCTTCGACCATGCGGCCCGTCGCGAGGTTGCGGCCGTAACACAGCGCGCACACGCCGCGCGGGGCCTCGCACGCGAGCACCGAGCGGATCTCGACGGCCTCGATGGAGGTCTGCGCGATCGCCTCGGCGATCTCTTCCGTGATGAGTTCGTTGCGGTTGACGAGGCGCTCGCCGGTGAGCGGGTCGTTCACGTCGTGCACCGACACGCGCCCGAGGATGCGCTCGGTGAGCGGCTGGACGATGTCTTCGTTGTCCTTGAGCGCGCCCGTCACGATGCCGCGCAGCGTACCGCAGTCCGGCTCCGTCACGATCACGTCCTGGCTCACGTCCACGAGGCGGCGCGTGAGGTAGCCCGCGTCGGCGGTCTTGAGCGCCGTGTCCGCGAGGCCCTTGCGGGCACCGTGCGTCGAGATGAAGTACTCCAGGACGGTCAGGCCCTCCTTGAAGTTGGACTTGATCGGGTTCTCGATGATCGCACCCGAACCGCTGTCGAGGCTCTTGCGGGGCTTGGCCATGAGGCCGCGCATGCCGCCGAGCTGGCGGATCTGCTCACGCGAACCACGCGCCCCGGAGTCGGCCATCATGTAGATGGCGTTGAAGCCGTCGTCGTCGTCCTTCAGGGCGACGTAGAGGACGTCCGAGATCTTGTTGTTCGTCGACGTCCAGACGTCGATGACCTGGTTGTAGCGCTCGGACTCCGTGATGAAGCCCATCTCGTAGTTGCCGCGGATCTCGGCGACTTTCTCGTCGGCTTGGTCGATCAGCTCGTGCTTCGCGTCCGGGATGACGATGTCGGCGAGGCTGAACGAGAGCCCGCCGAGCATGGCCTGGCGGAAGCCCATGTCCTTGATCGAGTCGAGGAAGGCGGCCGTGCGCGGGAAGTCGGTGCGCGCGAAGATGCCGCCGATGATGCGGCGGAGGTTCTTCTTGCCGAGGACTTCGTTGATGTAGCCGACGCCGTCCGGGACGATCGCGTTGAAGAGCGCGCGCCCGGCCGTCGTCTCGATCATCGTGCCCTGCGCGTGCTTGCCGTCGAACGAGGGGCCCTCGTCGAGACGCAGCTGGATCTTGGCGTGCAGATCGATAATGTCGCGGTCGAAGGCCTGCTGGACCTCGTTGATCGAGCCGAAGCGCATGCCCTCGCCTTTGAGACCGCTGCGGCTCTTGGTGAGGTAGTACATCCCGAGCACCATGTCCTGCGACGGAACCGCGATCGGGCCGCCGTGCGCCGGGCTGAGGATGTTGTGACTCGCAAGCATCAGGATCTGCGCCTCCAGGATGGCGGCCTGCCCGAGCGGGACGTGCACGGCCATCTGGTCGCCGTCGAAGTCCGCGTTGAATGCGGTGCAGGCGAGCGGGTGGAGGCGGATCGCCTTGCCCTCGATGAGGACCGGCTGGAACGCCTGGATGCCGAGGCGGTGGAGCGTCGGTGCGCGGTTGAGCAGGACCGGGTGGCCCTGGATCACCTTCTCTAGGATGTCGAACACATCGGCGGTGCGGCGATCGACGACCTTCTTGGCGCTCTTGACGGTTTTGACGATGCCGCGCTCGATGAGCTTGCGGATGATGAACGGCTTGAAGAGCTCGACGGCCATCTCCTTCGGCAGGCCGCACTCGTGGATCTTGAGCTCAGGACCGACGACGATCACCGAACGGCCCGAGTAGTCGACGCGCTTGCCGAGCAAGTTCTGGCGGAAGCGCCCCTGCTTGCCCTTGAGCATGTCGGAGAGCGACTTCAGCGCACGGTTCGAGTCCGAGCGGACAGCGTTAGCCTTGCGGCTGTTGTCGAAGAGGCTATCGACGGCCTCCTGGAGCATGCGCTTCTCGTTCCGCAAAATGACTTCAGGCGCCTTGATGTCGATCAGGCGCTTGAGGCGGTTGTTGCGGATGATGACGCGGCGGTAGAGGTCGTTGAGGTCCGACGTGGCGAAGCGCCCCCCTTCGAGCGGGACAAGCGGGCGCAGCTCCGGCGGGATCACCGGGATCACGCGCATCACCATCCACTCGGGGCGATTCTCCATGCGACTGTTGGCCTCGCGGAAACCTTCCACGATGCCGAGGCGCTTGAGCGCTTCGGCCTTGCGGGCCTGGCTCGTCTCGGTCTTGGCCTGGAAGCGCAGCTCCTGCGTCAGCGAGTCAAGGTCGAGGCGCTTGAGCAGCTCCTCGATGGACTCGCCGCCGATCATGGCGATGAACTTCTCAGGGTCGTCGTCCGGGAGGCGGTTGTTGTCCTCCGGGATCTGGTAGAGGATGTCGAAATACTCATCCTCCGTGAGCAGTTGACGCTCCTCGATGCCCAGGCCGCCAGCGGCACCGGGCTGCACGACGACGTACTGCTCGTAGTAGATGATCTTCTCGAGGTCCTTCGACTTGATGCCGAGGAGCGAGGCAATCTTGTTCGGGAGGCTCTTGAAGTACCAGATGTGGACCACCGGGACCGAGAGCGTGATGTGCCCAAAGCGCTCGCGGCGCACCTTCTTCTGGGTCACCTCGACGCCGCAGCGGTCGCAGATGATGCCCTTGTAGCGGATGCGCTTGTACTTGCCGCAGTGGCACTCGTAGTCCTTGACGGGCCCGAAGATCTTCTCGCAGAAAAGGCCGTCCTTCTCCGGCTTGAAGCTCCGGTAGTTGATCGTCTCCGGCTTGAGAACCTCGCCGAAGGACCGCTCCAGGATCGACTCGGGCGAGGCGAGGGAGACGGTGATCGAGTTGTACTGCTTCTTCTCGACGACGTCGGGGGTGCCGTAGGCCATAGGTATTGGGGATTTTTGATTTTGGATTTACGATTTATGATTAGCGACTGCGTCTCCTGCGAGCACCCAATCGAAAATCAGCCATCGCAAATCATCAATCGATCTTGACTTCGAGGCCGAGGCCCTGCATCTCGCGCACGAGGACGTTGAAGCTCTCGGGGACGCTCGGCTCGGGGAGCGGCTCGCCCTTGACGATGGCCTCGTAGGTCTTCGAGCGACCCTGCACGTCGTCCGACTTGACCGTGAGGACTTCGCGGAGCACGTTGGAGGCGCCGTAGGCGTAGAGCGCCCACACCTCCATCTCGCCGAAGCGCTGGCCGCCGAACTGAGCCTTGCCGCCGAGCGGCTGCTGCGTGATGAGCGAGTACGGCCCGATCGAGCGCGCGTGGAGCTTGTCGTCGACGAGGTGCGACAGCTTGAGCATGTAGATCTGCCCGACCGTCGTCTTCTGGTCGAAGGCTTCGCCCGTCTGCCCGTCGTAGAGCTGGATGCGGCCGTCCTCGGGAAGGCCAGCCTCGTTCATCTTCGCCGTGATGTCCTCCATCTTGGCGCCGTCGAACGGCATCGTGCCATAGGTCTCGCCCAGCTTCCAGCCTGCCCAGCCGAGGAGCGTCTCGAAGATCTGGCCGAGGTTCATGCGCGAGGGCACGCCCAGCGGGTTGAGGCAGATGTCGACCGGCGTCCCGTCCTCAAGGAACGGCATGTCTTCCTGCGGGACGACTTTCGCGACGACGCCCTTGTTGCCGTGGCGGCCAGCCATCTTGTCGCCGACCTGCAGCTTGCGCTTCTTAGCGACGTAGACCTTCGCGAGTTGCACGATGCCAGGGGGCAGTTCGTCGCCCATCTGGATGCGGTACTTCTCCTGCTTGGCCTGGCCGTCGATCTCGGCGTAGCGGCGCTGGTAGTTGGACAGCAGCGTGTGCAGCTGTCCGTTCTTGCCCTCGTCCTGGGTGAACGCCTGCCGGATCTTGAGGTCGGCGGGCTCGATGTTCTTGAACGAGGCCTTCGTAATCTTGCCCCCCTCCGACACGACGATGGTGCCGTCGCGGAGCTCGACGCCTTCCGACGCCTGGCCCTGCGCGATGTTGAAGAAGCGCTCGTAGAACGAGTCGCGGAGGCTCGACAGCTCGCGGCCGAGCGCGGCGTCGATCTCGGTGAGGCGGCGCTCTTCGGCCTTCTTCGTGATCGGGTCAGTCTTGCGGCGGCTGAAGAGCTGCGTGTCGATGACGACGCCCTTCATGCCTGGCTTGGCCTTCAGCGAGGCATCTTTCACGTCCCCAGCCTTGTCGCCGAAGATCGCGCGGAGGAGCTTCTCTTCCGGCGTCGGGTCCGTCTCGCCCTTCGGCGTGATCTTGCCGACGATGATGTCGCCGGGGTGGATCTCCGCGCCGATGCGGACGATGCCGCGCTCGTCGAGGTCGCGCGTGGCTTCCTCGGAGACGTTCGGGATCTCGCGCGTGAGTTCTTCCTCGCCACGCTTGGTGTCCCGGACTTCGTGGGTGAACTCTTCGATGTGGACCGAGGTGTAGACGTCCTCCGAGACAACGCGCTCCGAGATGACGATGGCGTCCTCGAAGTTGTAGCCCTTCCACGGCATAAACGCGACGAGCACGTTCTTGCCGAGCGCGAGTTCGCCCTTGTCGGTCGAGCAGCCGTCGGCAAGGAGGTCGCCCTTCTTGACGCGCTGGCCGACGGTGACGAGCGGCTTCTGGTTGACCGCCGTGTCCTGGTTGGTGCGGCGGAACTTGATGAGGTCGTAGACGCGCACCGGCTCCTCGAAGGCGAGGCCGGACTGCTCGCTCGACTCATCGTAGCGCACGACGATGCGGTTGGCGTCGACGTACTCGATCACACCAGCAGCCTCGGCGACCACGATGGCGCGGCTGTCGCGGGCGGCGCGGCCTTCGAGGCCGGTCCCCACGATCGGGGCCTGCGGACGCAGGAGCGGTACCGCTTGGCGCTGCATGTTCGAGCCCATCAGGGCGCGGTTGGCGTCGTCGTGCTCCAGGAACGGAATCATGCTCGCCGCGGGCGAGATGATCTGGTTCGGCGCGATGTCCATGTAGTCGATGTCGGACGGATCCATCATCGGGAAGTCGCCCGACTGGCGGCAGCGCACGAGGTCGTTCTCGAACGTGCCGTCGTCGTTGAGTGGCGCGTTGGCCTGGGCGATGATCGCGCGGTCCTCGGCCTCAGCAGAGAGATACTCGATCTCCTTCGTCACCACGCCGTCCTTCACCACGCGGTAGGGCGTCTCGATGAAGCCAAACGGGTTGACGACGCCGTGCACGCAGAGCGACGAGATGAGGCCGATGTTCGGGCCTTCCGGCGTCTCGATCGGGCAGAGGCGACCGTAGTGCGTGTAGTGCACGTCGCGGACCTCGAAGCCCGCGCGCTCGCGGGTGAGACCGCCCGGCCCGAGGGCCGACATACGGCGCTTATGCGTCAGTTCGGCCAGCGGGTTTGTCTGGTCCATGAACTGCGACAGCTGGTTCGTGCCGAAGAACGTGTTGATCACGCTCGACACGGTGCGCGCGTTGACGAGGTCCTGCGGGGTGAACTTGTCGGCGTCGCGGAGATTCATGCGCTCCTTGATCGTCCGCGCCATGCGGGCGAGGCCGAGCGAGAACTGCGCCTGGAGTTGCTCGCCGACGGTGCGCACACGGCGGTTGCCGAGGTGGTCGATGTCGTCCACGTTCGAGCGCCCGTTCTGGAGCTGGATGAGCTCACGGATGATCGCGTTGATGTCGTCGCGCGTGAGCGTGAGGTCGTCGCGGTCACGCGGGAGGTCGAGGCGCTGGTTGATGCGGTAGCGGCCGACGTCGCCAAGGTCGTAGCGTTTCTCCGAGAAAAAGAGGCGCTCCAGCATGTTTCGCGCCGTGTCCACGTCCGGTGCTTCGGTGCCGCGCAGCGTCTGGTAGAGGTACTCCAGCGCCTCGTCTTGCGAGTGCGTCGGGTCCTTCTTGATCGTGTTGAGAAGGCTCGTGCGGTCGAGGGCGTTCTCTTCGTCCTCGTCCTCCTTCTTGAGGAAGATCAGCTCGACGTTGGCCTCGGAGAGCATGCCGAAGTCGTCTTCGGTGAGCTCGTGGTCGGTCGGGAGGACGACCTCGCGCTCGCGCAGCGTCTCGATCACCTCGCCGGTGTCCTCGTCCACAATCTCCTCAACGCGCTCGACGGTCACGCCAACGGCGAGCACGCGGCCCACGGCGCTCTTGACGAAAGCAGTCTTCTTGCCGACCTCGTAGCGCTCGGCGAGATCGAACATGCTGACGATCTCGTCATTGGTCGAGTTGCCCAGCGCGCGGAGCAGCGTGGTGACCGGCAGCTTCTTCTTGCGGTCGATGTAGGCCCACATCACGCCGGACACGTCGGTCGAGAACTCGATCCACGAGCCGCGGAAGGGGATCACACGCGCCGAGTAGAGCATCGTGCCATTCGGGTGCACCTTCTGGCCGAAAAACACGCCCGGCGAGCGGTGCAGCTGGCTCACGACGACGCGCTCGGCACCGTTCACGACGAACGTGCCCTTCTCGGTCATCATCGGCAGGTTGCCGAGGTAGACATCCTGCTGGATGGCCTCTTCGGGCTCATCCTCGTCCTCGTCTTCCTTGCTCGACAGGCGCAGCTTGGCCTTGAGCGGGATGGCGAAGGTGAGGCCTTGCGCGAGGCATTCCTCTATGGAGTGCTTGGGCGCGTCGAGTTCGTAGTGCAGGAACTCGAGCGTGTAGCGCTCGCGGGTGTCGGTGATCGGGAAGTGCTCGTGGAAGACCGATTCGAGGCCGCTCGACGGGTCGCGCTCTTCGGGCGCGAGGTTCGCCTGCAGGAATTCCTCGAAGGACTTGAGTTGGACGTCCAGGAAGTCTGGGTAGTCCAGGACGGGCGCGATGCTGGAGAACGAGATGCGGGTGACCTCGCCCGGCACCACGTTGCCCGTCGCCACGCCGTTTGCAGTTCCGTTGGTCGTGGACTTGGCTACGCTCTGAGTGCTCAACGTAAACCCCGTGGGTAGAGACGTGAGAGGGTGCGATGTTTTGGGCAGCGGTGTGTAACACAAGGGCACCCAGCGGGTTCCACTTGAGCGCTACGCCTCGCGCCGAAAGGACCGTGCCTAGAAGCACCGACCTTGCCCCGAAAAAAGCCGGGGCGGAGAGTGGCCCGGTGAGAGCCACAGGTGCGGCCTGTTAAAGCCGCGAAAGCCGACCCCCGGCAGGACACTGGGCGTCCGTTCGGTCGGTCGGCAACACGGGGCCGATACAACGGCGGGCAAGCGCGGGGCGTACCCGCCGCCGATGCGGCTCCGGTCAGATCGGCAGCCCCGTAGGGCCACCGCAAGCTCACTTGAGCTCGACGTCGGCGCCGGCTTCTTCGAGCTTGCTCTTGAGCTCTTCGGCTTCGTCCTTGGACGCAGCTTCCTTGATCGCGCTCGGGGCGCTCTCGACGAGGTCCTTAGCTTCCTTGAGGCCGAGGCCCGTCGCCGCGCGGACGACCTTGATGACCGCGATCTTGTTGCCGCCGAAGCTGTTGAGCATCACGTCGAACTCGGTTTTCTCTTCGGCTTCAGCGGCCGCGCCGTCGCCGGCCGGGCCAGCCACAACCGCAGCCGCAGCCGCAGGCTCGATGCCGTATTCGTCCTTGAGGACGCCGAGGAGCTCGTTCGCTTCTTTGATGGTGAGGTTGACCAGGGATTCGGCCAGTTCCTTTACGTCTGCCATGGTAGTGTGTGGTTCCTGCGGCGGTCTGTGCGCGGCCGTGCGGCAGTCGATCTGCCGAGCCTGCTGCGCCGCCCATTAAGGGGATGCAAAGTGGAGAGTCGTGGTGCGTCGCTGGACGACGCTGGGCGAGGCAGGGAGCGCTTGCGCGGACTCTCCGGATCCCTGTCGCGCCGAGTCGGTTTAGCCTTCCTTTTCGGAGATCTGCTGGATGACGCTTGCCAGCCCCGCGCCCTGCGCGTTGAGTGCGCTGGCCACGTTGTTGATCGGCGCCATGAGTAGCCCGATGATGTCGGCGATGAGTTCGTCCTTCGACTTCAGCGCCGCGAGCGTGTCGAGCTGGCCTTCGGCGAAGAAGGCACCGTCGACGTAGGCGGCCTTGAAGCGCGGGAGTTCCTTCTCCTTGCCGTCGAGGAACTTTTTGATCACCTTCGCCGGGCTGGCGGGATCGGTCGTGAAGGCGACGGCGGTGGGGCCGTGAAGAGCGTCGTAGAGGCCCGAGTAGTCGACGTCGGCGTCCTCCATTGCGCGACGGACGAGCGTGTTCTTGAGCACCTTGTAGGTGACGCCCGCCTCGCGGAACGAGGCGCGGAGCTGGTTGACTTCGTCGACGGTAAGGCCGGCGTGGTCGGTGAGGTAGACCGTGTTGACTTCGCCGAGTTGTTCGGCAATCGCCGCGACCGCCTCCTGCTTCTGCTGTTTCGTCAGAGCCATGATTCTGTTCGGTTAGACGGTGAGCGGGTTAGCGCGCGTCGCTGACAGCGACGTTGCGGTCGACGGGGATGGCAGGGCCCATGGTAGTCGAGAGCGTGATGCTCTTGACATAGGTACCCTTGGCGGCGGCGGGGCGCAGGCGGAGGATCTCCTTCAGGAACGCCGAGGCGTTGTCCTGAATCTGCTCGGCCGAGAACGACGCCTTGCCGATGGCCGTGTGCACGTTGCCAAACTTGTCGACGCGGAAATCGATGCGACCCGCCTTCACAGCCTGGACGGCCTCGGCGATGTTGGTCGTGACGGTGCCGCTCTTGGGGTTCGGCATGAGGCCGCGAGGCCCGAGCACGCGACCGAGGCGCCCGATCTTGGGCATCACGTCGGGGCTCGCGATGAGCACGTCGAAGTCGAGGAAGCCTTCGTTCTGGATCTTCTCGACGTAGTCGTCGAGGCCGACCATGTCAGCGCCTGCTTCCTGGGCTTCCGCCTGCTGGTTCTGCGTGAGCACGAGCACGCGGACGGTCTTGCCGGTGCCATGGGGGAGCGCGACCGAGCCGCGGACCATCTGCTCGGCGTGCCGCGGGTCGACGCCGAGACGGATGTCCATGTCGACGGACTCGTCGAACTTGGCGCGGGCCATCTGCTTGACGATGCCTGCGGCGTCCGCGATCGAGATGCTGCCACCGGCGTCGGCGATCAGCTCCTGCGCCTGGCGGTAGCGCTTGCCTTTCTTAGCCATTGCGTTCAGGGTTGTGCGGTGCAAGCGCCGAGGATGGCTCGGCTCCCGCTGTGGTAGAAAGCACAGGGACGCGACGTCCCCGATCCTTCGAGTTCAGAGTCGGCACTAGGCCGGGACGCCTTCGACGCGGATGCCCATCGAGCGCGCGGTGCCTGCGATCATGCGGGCGGCGGCGTCGATGTCGGTCGCATTGAGGTCCTCCATCTTGGTCTGGGCGATCTCCTTGCACTGGTCCCAGGTAACCTTGCCAGCGCGCTCGCGCAGCGGGTCGCCCGCCCCCTTCTGGATCTTCGCCGCCTGCTTCAGCAGAACGGCCGCCGGGGGGCTCTTGATGATGAAGGTGAAGCTCTTGTCGGCAAAGACCGTGATCACGACCGGGAGCACGAGGCCCATGCGGTCCTGGGTCTTTGCGTTGAACTGCTTGCAAAACTCCATGATGTTGACGCCTTTCTGGCCCAGCGCGGGACCGATAGGCGGAGCAGGGCTGGCCTGCCCGGCTTTGATCTGGAGCTTGATGTAGCCGTCGATTTTCTTAGCCATGCGCGTCTGCGGTACTGGCGCAGCGAGGGAAGCCGTGTTCGGTCACGACCCGTGTTCAGCCGTGACTATGGTCGGCTATCGCTGCTCCCGCCGTAGGGTTGGTTCTAGAAAAGAAATACGCGTCGGAGCCGGGGAGCACGTACTAGGGCGAAGGGCGTTCCCGCTTCATCGCCTCTTGGCAGAGTGCGGCGGTTTTGCGGTGCGGCGGTACGTGCGGTCACACTCTTCTTACTGCTCGTGCTCCACCTGGAGGTAGTCGAGTTCGAGGGGCGTCTTGCGGCCGAAGATGGAGACCATGACGCGGACCTTCATCTTGTCCGGCAGCACCTCCTCGACGACGCCGGTGAAGTTGTTGAACGGGCCGTCCACCACCTTGATCGGGTCGCCTTCCTTGAACGGCATCTCGGGGACTTCGCCCTGCTCGCGAGCGTCGTCCATACGGCCGAGGATGCGGTTGACTTCGTCGGGGCGGAGCGGCGTGGGCTCGCCGTCGGTGCCGGTCGAGAGGAAGCCGATGGTGCTCGGCGCGCCGCTGATGACCTCCTTCACGTAGGGGTCCACGATCGCGTTGATGAGCATGTAGCCCGGGAAGAACGTCTTCTCACGTGTGCGCTTCTTGCCGCCGCGCATCTCGAAGACGGTTTCAGTCGGGATGAGGATGTCGGTGAGCTTGTCTTCGTAGCCAAGCCGTTCGACTTCGCTCTCGAGGTACTCCTTGACCTTCTTCTCGTGACCGGAGAAGGTGCGGAGGACGTACCACTTGCGGATCGGGCTGCCCATCGCGGTGGCGGGGTTGCGGGTGGAGGAGGACGACGGGGCTGGGTTCAGCCGCCGAGGGCGTAGATGACCTTCAGGACCCGGCTGATCACCTGATCGAAGCCGAACGTGAAGAGCGCCAGCGCCAGCGACGATACGAGCGTGAGTACGGTGTTGCTGATCACCTGCTGGCGGGTTGGCCAGGAGACCTTGCGCATCTCCTTGCGGACCTCGGTGAGGTAGCCAGTTTTTTTCTCAGGAGTCTGGGTCGCCATCGGTTCGTCGTAGGCCGTTCACGAAAGAGGGCCGATGAACGGCCCCGAAGGAAGCACCCTGTAGAGGGTGGGAAGCACGGGCGG
This sequence comes from Bacteroidota bacterium, assembly GCA_039821555.1. Lineage (NCBI taxonomy): Bacteria > Pseudomonadati > Bacteroidota > Bacteroidota bacterium. The sequence continues at coordinate 233 of JBCBNX010000021.1, read as the reverse complement.
CAGGACTCGAACCTGCAACCTGCGGTTTTGGAGACCGCTGCTCTGCCAATTGAGCTACGCCCGTGTACAGGTTGAAGGTGGAAGGTTCAAAGTGGAAGGTTGTTCAGCGTTGCTAAAACCTTCAACCTTGCACATGTCACCTTCAACTGTCTTTTCTAGTCGAGGATTTTGGCGACGACGCCCGCACCCACCGTCCGGCCACCCTCGCGGATCGCAAACCGCAACCCCTCCTC
>JBCBNX010000020.1:7565-63470 GCA_039821555.1 Bacteroidota bacterium | reverse complement strand
CGGGCATGGAGGTGTGGGGGCAGGTGAGCGGGGGTGCGTGCACCCTGCTCTCGCAACTAAGCTCCCGGAGATGGTATGAGAGGCATCGCCGTCCGTTGCTGTGGCTCGACGCCTTCCGGGTGCGTGGGGCTGCGCCTTGCAGCTGAGACAGGCCTTCGGCGAAGAGATCCCGGCCGACCTCCAGGGCTCGGCCGACGGGGAGGTCGGGTAAGCTGCCCGCACGCTCTCCTCATGCGTCGCTGTCCGGCATGAGCTCGAAGCCGATCCCCGCGTGCTCCACGACACGGTTGCGCAGCAGCGCGCCCATCGCTGCCGCCGGGGTCCAGAAGCCGCCGTCCACGGTGAGGTCGTCCTCGGCCAGACAGAGCGCTGCTTCGGTCAACATCAGCGTAGTCGACCGCACCCCGGGATCGCCCTGCCCTGTGACACGCGCTTTTAGGATGGTGCCGTCGGGCGTCTCTCCCACCAGCACCAACTCGTAGGAACCCGACTCGCGCACCTCTTTGCTCGGTCCTTCGCCCGACTTGGGCAGCACGTGGCGTTGGAGCAGGCCGCGCGTGGCCGGGATTGCCATGACGGTCAAGAACGAGCGCCCGACGACCGACTGCCGCAGCGCCGCCCACCAGCCGCCGACGCCGCCCCGGGTCAGCGCGGTCTCCTGGTAGCGGAAGGCGCGCCCGTACGGATACCCTAGGATCGCGTTGGTGCGGCGCACGACCTTGGCGTTCATCGGCCCCATGAAGTAGGGCGTCGTCCAGGCCCGCAGATCACGGTCCCAGGTCACCTCGATGGGCATCATGCGGTCCGGCCCATCCGGCCCCGGCGGTTTGCCCTCGGGGCAGAGCGCGTAGGGGTCTTCGGAGAGCCGACCGAAGTCCGGGTCGGTCTCGCGCAGCCGCATGGCGTTCACGAAGCTCGCCGCGGTGCCACCGCTGAAGCCGCCTTTCATCCGCGTCACCCGGGTTGCGACGCGCGCACACGGCGTTCCGAAGCGAGCCAGCGCAGCGTCTTGCAGGAACTGCACGCCGAGGTCGGACGGGATCGAGTCGTGCCCGCAGGCATGCACGATCCGCGCGCCCGTCTCCCGCGCCCGCTGCTGGTGCGCATCGATCATGGCCCGCATCCATTGGGCCTCCGCCGCCAGGTCGCAGTAGTGCGTGCCGTGCTCCACGCAGGCCGCGACGAGGTTGCTGCCATACAGCGCGAACGGCCCGACCGTCGACACGACCACCCGCGCCTGTGCAGCCAGTTCGCCCATGAACGCTGCGTCGTGGCTGTCGCCCACCAGGATCGCGACCGGGCGCCCCGCATCGGCCAGGTCGTTCGCCTCGGATAGACGGCCACGCACCGCTTCCAGTTTGACGCGGTTTCGACCGCCGATGGCAAGCTGCAGGTCGACTTCTCCGCACCGCCTCGCCAGGTGATGCGCGGCGCGGCGCCCGGTGGCCCCGGTCGCCCCCCACAGCACGATATCGAATGCTCGTTCCGCCATGAGCTTGAACGCTTCAGCTTTCCCTCTTTCCCGAGCGTGGCATGCCTAGCACGGCTCGGTCGCGGCCCACGCTGAGGATGCTGCCGCGGCACTTCACGCTCAGGATCGAGCCGACGCTGCCCGTGCTCAGGATCGAGCCGACGCTCGCGAAGCTGAGGATCGAGCCCACGCTCGCGATGCTCAGGATCGAGCCCACGCTGGCCGCGCAGAGCAGGCAGCCTATCGAGAGCGCGCTTCGGCGACTGCGGAAGCTGCACCAGTTCTGCGACGATGAGGAGGTAGGACGAGGTATGCGCATGACTCTAGGGGAAGTAGTGGACACGGGGGAAAGGAGGGCGGGGCACGCAATGGGGACAAAGCACGGGTGTTCGGAGCGCCGCTATGGGCTACGGAAGCGTCTGTTTGCTACTGCATAGACCTGTCGAGTGAACCAGCTGAGTCCACAACTTCTCACCGCACACCTCATCATGCATGGCCTTGTCAGGCTTCTCGACCCGCTGGCCTAGCTTGAACAGGGCCCCATTGATCTCGCGCCGATCCCGATGGGAAAGCATCAGGTCCGCAATGGGCTCCCCCGCAATAGCAGGGGGCTTCGCGAACAACACCGTCATCATGCGCCAGAGGAGGCCTCGCAACCCAGAGGGCCACCGCTGTGCCAAGGTGGGGTCTGTTTTGTCGATCACGTACGTTGGATCAAAGGCGACGGACGAAATCCTTCCGGCATATCGCCGCGCCAACTCTCCAGCGATGACGCGATTGCAGGTCTTGGTCCGGTTGAAGGCCTTCATCGACCTGTGCTTCTCGATGCTCTCCAAATCGTCCCAGTCTATCGTTTCGCTGAAGGGGGCAATCACGTGGAGCACCAGTCCGCCTGACGCTTCCATCCGCTCCAACAGCAGCTGCGTGAAGAGGAACGGGCCCATCACGTTGGTGGCGAACATCACCTCGTGCCCACTGGGGAGCACGGTGGGTCCCCCCTGGAGATAGGCACCGACAGACAAGACTAGACCGGTGATGGTCGGGAACCGGCCGAGCACCTCTGACGCCGCGGCTCTCACCGACTCCATGTCCGCGAAGTCCACGACCAACGTGGCGACGGTTGGATCTCCACCACTCGTAGGCTCCTCAGAGAGGGCCTTCCGGATGTAGTCGGCCTTCGCGTTCAGTCTGTCGGAGCGCCGCCCTAGCAGGACGACGTGGGCCCCACGCTGTGCCAGCGCCAGCGCCGCGCCGCCGCCGATAGACCCGGTCGCGCCGGCGATCAGGATCGTCTGTGTGTCGGTCATGCCGGTATCCCTCTGATGCCTAAAGCTTGTTAGTAATCTCACAGGCACGTAGCCCCGTGTCGGCTCAGCCGTGCCGTTCACCTGGGTGACCTGCGCAGCGGTGAGCTACCCCATGAGCTTGGCGAACTCCTTCGGGGCGATGCTGGCGGCGGCGAGCATCCCTCCCCAGAGCGCGCCGGGGACGCCGGGGCTGGCGACATCCTGCCCGGCGAGGTAGAGCCCTGGGATCGGCGTCTTAGCGCGGAGGGCGTCGCTCATGACCCGCTCGGGCGTCACTTCGAGGCCGTAGAAGGCCCCCTTGTGGTGGCCCGTGTAGGTGACCGTCGTCAGCGGCGTCGCCAGTTCGTGGAAGACGATGAGGTCGGCAACAGCCGGGAAGGTCTCTGCGAACTGCGCGATCAGCGTCTCCTCGGCCCGGCGCTTGAACGCTTTGTAGTCGTCGGGGCGCTTGCCGGGGCGGGTGTCGGCCCAGCGGGCGACCGTCGACCAGTCGGCCCAGACATACATCTCGCCTGCGTGCCGCTGCCGAGGCCCGGGGTCGTGCGTAGGGTCCTTGAGCGACTCGAAGGACACGAACATCCCAGGGGGGACCCCATCGGGCGCATCCGTCCACAGCGCATCGACCTCCCCGCTGGGGTAGACCCAGTGGTTCGACCTCGTCGCCCCCGCGGCCTCGATGTCGCCTTCGAAGCCGAGGAACAGGTTGAAGTGCGCGATGCTCGAAGACAGACCGCGCACCTCGCTGATCCAGTCCTCATGCCCGCAGTCTGCGGGGAGGAGGGTGTCGATGGTCTCGCGCGCGCCGATGTCCGAGATCACAGCGTCGGCGTAGAACTCGGTGCCATCCTCGGTGCGGACCCCGACCACGGCGTTGCCGTCGAAGAGAAGGCCGTCCACCCGGACCCCGGTCCGCGCTTCGCCCCCGTGCTTAGTGATCGTGGGGATCATGTGCTCGGCGATGGCGACCCCGCCGCCCACGGGATACCACGCGCCGCAGTCGAGATAGCCCCCGGCGGTCACCGCGTGCATCGCGAAGCTCCCCCTGCTCGGACGGCCGCCGTGATCGGGCCACTGCGCGGCGAATACCGCCGCGAGCTCCGGGTGGTCCGTGATGTCGCCGATGACCTCTTCGGTCGTCCGGCCGCACCATTCGGCGATCGTCCGGTGGTTCCACCACTGCACCACCTCGCCGGCCAGCTTGGGCATCGCGCGGGTCGGGAAGACCTTGTCCATCGCCGTCCGTCCTTCGCGGAGCGCGGCGGTCCACGCCTCGATGGCCTCGGCCTCGTCGGGGAAGCGGTCCTTCAGGTCCCGCTCCTGCGCCTCGTAGGGGCGCGAGAGCGGCAGCGGCGCGGCCGACCCGATGTGCAGGGTGTCGTAGACGGCTCCCATCGACGCGAACTCGATCGGGGTGTCCGCCAGCCAGTCGAGGAGCTCTCGGATGGGCTCGCCGGGGGCCACGTAGTTCAGGTAGTGGATGCCGACATCCCACGTGAATCCGTCGCGGGAGAAGCTGTTTGTCAGCCCGCCGAAGGCTTGGTGCTGTTCGAGGAGCAGCACCCTGCGCCCCATCTTGGACAGGGCCGTGGCTGCCGCCATGCCGCCCATCCCTGAGCCGATGACGATGGCATCCCAGTGCGCTCCGTTCTGATCGATCATGACATCTCCCCTTTGTTTGGTGCACCATTTTGGGTGTTTCACCTCCAAAGTCGAAGCGGGCCCTATTTCTTGATGAAGGGTCGGATCGCCTCCCCCTGTGGGGGTTTCACGGCAGCGGAACGGGTCCGCAACGGGTGCCTGCCAAACGACGCCTCGGCAACCCCAGCTAGGCCGACGCCAGCTCTGCGACGCCGATTGGCGCGCGCGTATGCAGGCCCGGCTTGGGCGGGATGCGGCTCATCGCCAGTTCGGCCATCGCGGTGATAGTCAGGCTCGGGTTCACGCCTGGGTTGGCTGGCACCATCGCGCCGTCCACGACGAAGAGGCCAGGATAGCCGTGCACCTGCGCGTCCATACCGAGGACGCCCTCGGCAGCGTCGCGGCCGTAGGGGCAGCCGCCAAGGATGTGCGCCGTCATGGGCATGTCGAGCAGCCCCTCGTTGATCGTGCCGTTCGGGATGCCGTCGGTCTTCGCGGCGAAGCGGCGGGTGACCTCGTGCGCGATGGGCAGGTGTACCGGTATTGGCTGGCTGGGGTCGGCCTCGGAGACAAGGTCGCGCCGCCCGCCCGTCCAGAGGCTCCGGCCGAAGCGCATCCGAATACGGTTGTCCTCGGTCTGCATGACCAGCAGGATCGTCGTGCGTTCGGCCCAGCGCGGCAGGACGTGCGTGCGCAGGAAGTCGTTCGGGCGGCGCGCGATGTCGGCGACGGACTTGGCAAGGCGTGCGGCGAAGCTACGGGCCACCACGGGCGGCCCCGCGAGCAGCCGCATCAGCGACGACCCCGCCGGGTAGCGCACCGGCTCGACCGTCGTGACGTCGTCGGCATAGAAGATGGACGTGATCGCGACGCCCTCAGAGTAGTCGGGCGTGGGCGCGCGGCTGACCGAGCCCATGAGCGCCTCGCTGTTGGTGCGGACGCCCTCGCCGAGCCGTGGCGAGACGGCCGACAGCGAGCCCGTGACATCGCGGCAGCGGAAGAGCAGCCGCTGCGTGCCGAGGGCCCCGGCGGCGAGCACCACGTGGCGGGTCCGCGTCCGCTGCACGTCGCGGCGCAGTGGGCGCGTCGAGCGGCGGTGGACGACCTCGTAGCGCGCGCCGTCGGGCTGGCCTGGGGGGAGCGGGCGCACGTCGCGCACGAGCCGCTCCGGCGTGACCTCCACGCCCAGGCCCTCGGCCAGGAAGAGGTAGTTCTTGACGAGGGTGTTCTTGGCGTTGTGGCGGCAGCCCACCATGCACCCGCCGCAGTGCGTGCAGCCTGTGCGCGGCGGCCCGGCCCCGCCGAAGAACGGGTCGGGCACCGTCTCGCCCTCCTCGCCGAAGTAGACCCCGACGGAGGTCGGCTCGAACGTGTCCGCGCGACCGAGCTCCTCGGCGATCTCGCGCATCACCTCGTCGGCGGGGCAGGTGCGCGGGTTGCGCGCCACGCCGAGCATGCGGCGGGCGGTATCGTAGTGCGGCCGGAGCGCCTCGCCCCAGGCGATGGGAGTGGTCCAAGCCTCCGTTGCAAACGCCTCGTCGGCAGGCTGCGCGAGCACGCCGCCATAGCCGAGGCTCCCGCCGCCGACGCCCGCGCCGTGGAGCACCACGACGTCCTTGAACGGGCTCACCTGGAGGATGCCGAAGCAGCGCGCCAGCGGGGCCCAGACGTAGCGCCGCGCGTTCCAGGTCGTTCGCGGGAAGTCGTGGTCGCGGAAGCGCCGGCCGCGTTCGAGCACGCGCACGCGGTAGCCTTTCTCGGCCAGCCGTAGCGCCGCGACGCTCCCGCCGAAGCCAGAGCCGACGATGACGTAGTCGTAGCACGCCGCCGAGTCAGGGGACGACGAACTGCCAGACGCCGAAAAGCGAGGGAGTTCCATACAGCAAACGCGGAGGTACGCAGAGAGTGGAGGAGGCGCCTCAACATCGCGGCTGCGCCCGGCCCCAACGAGAGCCGACGGCGGGCCGCGCTGTGGGACCACCCGCGCCCAGGTTGTGGGGGCGCCGACTACAACGCAGCGGCACCCTCCAGCCATCGTCCCTCTCGTTGCCCTATCGCCCAGCCCTCTCGCTGCCGGACCGCGAAGGAAACGCGAACACCCAGTCCCCTCCCCGCCGAGCGTGGGTGACGACCCCTGCCTGCACCAGCGCCTCGAACCCGTAACCGCCGTCCACCAGCACCAGGTCTGCGCCTCGACCAGACGCCACCTCCAGCGCCACGTCGAGATCATCGACTACGATGCGCGCTGTCCCCCCTTCTGCTCGTGGCTCCGCCTTCAGTGGCTGCGCCTTCAGTGGCTGCGCCTTCAGTGGCTGCGCCTTCAGTGGCTGCGAGGCGGTCTCGCGGACCGTAACGAGGTCCACCGAGGCGCGCTGCTGAGCAGCCAGGGCACCCACCAGGTCGCCGACAAGTGAGGTCGCCGCCGCTTCGGGCCGTACCAGCACGAGGTGCCGGAGCGCCGTGGGGACGCGCGGCGACTCGGCGCGGTACACAGCCAGCACGCCGCGCCCACTCCGCTCCACGACCTGGGCGACTTTGCAGGAGAACGACTGCACCTCATGGCGCCCGAGGCACGGCGCCCCCATCACCACAAGATCCGCCTCGACGTCAGCCGCCGCCTCGGCGATCCCGGCGGGCACATCGACCCGGCGAATCACATCGACTTCGACGGAGAGCCCCGCGTAGTAGAGCCGCTGCGCCGCGGCGACGAGCCGGTCCACCCGCCGCTCGTCGGCATGCCGCGAGGTGGCGGCGGCCCGTGCGTCTTCGGGCTCCCACAAGGACCAGTCTTCCGGCACCGCCGCGACGCGCACGAGCACCACCCGGCTACCGCCTTGCCGGGCCAGCCAGGCTGCCGTGCGCAACGCGGCGTCTTCCGACGGGTGCGTTGAAGGGGAGTCCGACCCCACCGGCACCATGAGCGTACCGAGGTCGCTCGCCGTGTTCGTTTGCGGAAGGGGGACGGGGTCGGTCATGGCAACTCCGGAGGGTGAGGAGCAGGCTGTCGTACGGCGGCCGCGCGTGCCTCCTGCGCTACACGCTTCTCGCGCAACGGGTTGAAGCAATATGGGAGGGATGGATCGGATGCAGGAGCAGGCCGCTGCCGCATGGACCGCCGGGGCCACTGCCCAGCTGCTGTCGGGGTTTTTCTCACGCGACAGCTGGGACTTGCGCTCACGTCGCGCCCTCGCCTTCCACCCAGCGGATGGCGTGCTTGATCAGCTCCGTGCCACTCTCGTAGCCTAGCTTGCCCTTGATGCGCGTGCGGTAGCTCTCGACCGTCTTCATCGACAGGTGCAGCCGGTCGGCAATCTCACGGGTGGGTAGGCCACGGCCAGTCATCTCGAACACCTCCAGTTCACGGTCGGAGAGCGACTCGAAGAAGGAGGCCGGGCCGGAGGCACCGGTGGCAGCACGGAGGAGGAGGTGGTCCTTGAGCGCCTCGGAGAGGTAGATCCCGCCGTCGAGCACTCGCCGGACGGCGCGCACGATCTCGTCGATGGCGTTGAGCTTCGAGACATAGCCCCGCGCGCCCGCGCGAAGGGCGCGCTCGGCGTAGAGCGCCTCGTCGTGCCGCGACACGATCAGCACGAGCAGGCCGGGGCGCAGGTGGGCGAACTGCTTCACCAGTTCGAGGCCGTTCATGCCCGGCAGCGAGACGTCGACAACGGCGAGGTCCGGGGCGAGCTCGTCGAGGCGGGCGACGGCCGCTTCGGCGTCGGCGGTCTGCCCCACCACCTCCAGGTCTGGATCGTCTTCGAGCGCGTAGACGAGCCCCCTGCGCATGACCGGGTGGTCGTCCACGATGAGAATGCGAGTAGGCATGGTCCTCGGCGTTGATGAGAAGGAGCTACGGGTCTAGCGGGACGGTGCAGGACACCACGGTGCCGCCCTCGTTGCCGGGACGGATCTCGAAGCGCCCACCGAGCAGATGGGCGCGGTAGCGCATGATGCGGACGCCCATGCCCCGGTTGTCGAACGGCGGATCCGAGGGCGGCCCCGAGGACTGCGGCACGCTCGCGGGGTAGCCGCGCCCATCGTCCGTGACCTGGAGCGTGACCCGGCTTGGCTCGTAGCCCAAGTCGATGGTGACCTGGTCGGCCTTGCCGTGACGGACCGCGTTCGACACCGCCTCCTGGGCGATCCGGAAGACGTGGATCGGCACCGTCTCGGGAAGCGAGGTGGGCAGCGTGCCTCGGCACGTCATCGTGCACGCCACCTCGAAGAAGTGCGTGGCGTTGGCCGCGAGCCGCTGCAGGGCGGCCTGGAGGCCGTTCGCCTCCAAATCGACGGGCACCAGACCGCGGGCGAGGGCGCGGGCCTGCGCGTCGGCTTGGCGCAGGAGCGCCACGACCTCTTCGGCCTGTCCGGCCTCTGGGCGGTCGTCCCGGTTCAGCTTGCGGGCCACGCTCTGCGCGATCATCGCTGTGCCGGTGAGCAGTTGCCCGAGACCGTCGTGAAGGTCTTGCCCGATGCGGAGGCGCTCCTCGTCGGCGATGCGGAGCACCTCCCGTTCGAGCGTACGCTGCTCGGTGACATCGCGCACGAAGCCGGTGTAGAGCGTCCCGGTCGGCTGCGCAATCTGGCTCAGCGAAAGCCGCATCGGGAACGTCGTCCCGTCGGCGCGGCATCCCACGGCTTCCTCGGCCAGCCAGTCCAGCGGACGCACCTCGCCTGCGGCACTGCGGGCTGCGCGGTCCGACGGCGAGGGCAGCAGCGCATGGATGGACAGACCGAGCAGCGTCCCGGCCTCGTAGCCAAACATCCGCTCGGCGGCCGGGTTGGCCGACTCGATAGCGCCGTCCTCGTCGAAGGTGAGGAGGCCGTCGGCGGAGCCTTTGAGGATGGCGCGCATCCGGGCTTCGCTCTCCCGCAGGGCGGCCTCCGTGTGGGCCTGTTCCAGCGCCCGGGCAAGCACCTGAGCGACGGCGTCGAGAAACTCTGGTACCTCATCGTCGACGCCGCTGCGGTCCAGTTTGTAGGTACCCAGCACACCGAGCGGCGCATCGGCGTCCCCGACCCGCACCGACAGGCCGCTCTCGATCCCGGCACGCGACAGACCGCGGGGAACGACATCCGGAAGCGACACGGGCTCGTCTGCAGCCAGGATCTTGGCGAGGTGCGGGTCGTCGTTGCAGACAATCGCCTGCACGGCGAGGTAGGGCGGCCACCCTACGCCTGCCAGGAGGTGGAGCGCTCCTTCCCGGAGTTCGAAGACGCCTACCAGCGAAGCCCGGCACGCATCCGCGACGGCGTGTGCCGTGTGGTCGGCCAGCGCCTCGACGCCCTCCTTCGTCGCCGCACGCAGCCCTAACTCCGTGAGGATGACTTGCCGCAGCAAGCGCTGGATGGAGGAAGGACGTGACATGAGCAGGGGGTGGGGAGCTGCCCGCCACCAACCGGCGTTGGCGCAGGTGCTCGGCGTTGGCGCAGGTGCTCGGCGTTGGCGCAGGTGCTCGGCGTTGGCGCAGGTGCTCCCAATAGAACAGAGGTCGCTGGGCTGTATGCTATCACGCGCCGCTATCAGGAGCATGCGGACGGCGTAGCCCCAATTCTAGGTAGGTCACGCCGTCCGCGGTTGCTGTGCTCGTCTCCACGCAGCGGGCGTCAGGGCGTACGGAGCGCGCTGCGTAGGCACCGCCCCCACACCCGCTGGGCACTCACTGTTGGAGGGCCAGCCGCAGGGTCTCTGCCCGGCCTGGCGTTTCGAGGCGGACCACGTAGAGCCCGCTCGGCAGCGTGCGCGCGTCGAGCCGGAGGGTGTGCAGCCCTGCCTCCATCGGCGCCTGGGCCAGCACGGCGACCTCGCGCCCGAGCATGTCGTAGACCGCGACGCGCACCGGCGTGGCTTCCGCCAGCCCGAAGCGAACGTCGGCCGAGGCGTGCGCCGGGTTGGGATAGGCCGCGGACGGGAGCCTCGACTTCGGCAAGGTCGGCCTGGGCCGCAGCGCTACTCCCGGCTCGGCCCTCCAGGAACACCTTCGCGAGCGGCGTCACGGGGTCGCTCGACGCGATCTCAATGCGGGACCGCGCCTTCCGGCGGACCGGTATGTAATGCGCCCTCAGGTCCACCGATGCGCCCGGCACGAGCACGAACGGAGTCGACGGAGCACCGAGACTAAACTGCGGGGGCACGAGGTTCTGCCGAAGCCGGACGTCGTCAACGGTCAGGAAGACGCCGCCGGTGTTGGTGAGCGTGATCGTCTCTGGGTCGGAGAGGGTGAAGCGGGGCACCGCGCCGAAGTCCACGCGGCCGGGCGAAGCGGTGAGAACCGGGGGGTCGGTCTCGAAGAGGAAGGCCGCGCCGACGGAAGAGAACGGCGCTACGTCGACGGTAGGTGCTCCGACCAACAGGTCGGGAACGCGGTCCCCGTTGAGGTCACCTACGTCCTCGATGCGGCTACCAAACTGCCCCGAGACTGGTGCCTCCAGCGTCGTCAGCAGCGCGCCGTCGGCCCCGCTGAAGAGGTAGACCCGGTTCGCGCTTAGGTCGCCGATGGCGTGGTCCTGGATTCCGTCCCCGGAGAGGTCCCCGATGGTCGTGGCATCCTTGCCCAGGAACGCCGTCGTCAGATCCGCCCCGTACGTTCGCAGGACGGCGCCATCGGCCCCCGAGAAAATGTAGGCTCGGCGCTCTGAGCGGGCGCCGATTAGCACGTCCGTAACCCCGTCGCCATTGATGTCGCCTGCGTCGTCCAGCGCATTGCCGAACCGCCCTGGCGTCCTCGGCGAGGGCGAAACGAGCGTCCTGATGAGCCGACCGCTCGCGCCCGAGAAGATGTGGACGCGTCCAGCATCCGGCGTGCCCACGGCGTCTTCGATCGTGGCCCCCACCACGATGTCGGGGACGCCGTCGTTGCTCAGGTCGCCCACCCCGGCGAGGAACTCGCCGAAGAACCCTTCATCTTGCGGGTCGGGCGACTCCAGGGTGTAAAGCAGCCGCCCCTCGGCCCCGGAATACACATACGCGCGCCCTGCATTGGGCACACCGTTCGGGCACTCGCCACGCGCGCCGATCATGAAGTCCGGGGTGCCATCCCCATTGATGTCGCCGATGCTCCCGACGCCCAGCCCATAGAGCGGGTTTATCCAGGGACAGAGCGGATCGTCGGCGTTGGGCGTTACGAGGGTGCGCAGCGGGATGATCGCTCCCGTGGCGCCCGAGTACACGAGCGCGCGCTCTGGCGGAGTCCCCACGAGGAGATCATCAACCTCGTCGCCGTCGATATCGCCTACGTTGGCGATGTCCGATGCGCTCCCCGGCGTTGCGGTTCGGATGAGGCTATGGTCGCTGCCGGAGTAGAAGTAGACGCGCTCCCGGTTGGTGATCGCGAAGTCAGGGACCCCGTCGGCGTTGATGTCGCCGAGCCCTGCAGCAGTCCGCCCAAAGTTGCTAGAGGAAAACTGATTCGGCGCTTCGATCAACGTGGGGTCGAACGACTGCGCCTGTGCTGGCAGAGCCAAGAGCGCGGCTAGAAGCAGGACGGCTACGCGTCCGGCGAGTCTGTTGCACGTGTGCATGGCGTACCTCGTGTGTTTGGTGTCCGGAAACCGACTGCCTGCCGCAGTGCCCGTGTCTCGGTGCAATCCTACCACGAAGCGTCGCCGGGCGAGCGCCTACTGCGGCGGGCCTGACTCATCCTACCTTTGTTCTGGGTGCATTACTGCCGTCCTCCTGCGGCAGGGGGTGCGCGGATAGGCAGGCGGCCTATGCCGGGGATCGCCGTACGCTGTCCGTCGCACCAGCGCACGTTGCTGTGCGAACACGTGGCCAATGGCTGCATGCTGTTTCGGCCGCACGCTCTACCCCAGGCTCTGCCTTACGGCCATCGCCGCGACGCCCTGGCTTGGGAAGGGGCAGGAGGCGTACAGCCGCGCCGTGGCCGCTGGGCTACCCTGTGGCTGTCCGCTCTTCCTCTCTACCGGTTTCTGTCATGACGATTCGCGACCTAATGACCCGCACCGTCGAGACCGCTTCGCCCGACGAAACGGTGCTCGACGCCCGCGACCGCTTCCGCGAGAGCGGCTTCCACCACCTCCCCATCATCGACGACCGAGGGCGGCTCGTCGGGCTTGTCTCCGACCGCGACGTGCTGCGCGCGGCCGGGCCGTCCCTCGGCGCCCACCGCTACGACAGCGACGCAGGGCCAGGCATCGACCGCGCCTTGCGCGAGATCATGGCACGGGACGTCGTCACGGCTGACCCGCTGATGTCTATCGAGGAGGCTGTCGACACCATGCTCACCGACGACATCTCGTCGCTGCCCGTCGTCGACAACGAGGCCCTGGTCGGGATCGTCACAACGGCCGACCTGCTGCGCTACGCCGCCGGCCAGGAACGCGCGCTGTCGCCGTGACCAGACTACGTCGATCAGGGGAATGTTGTCTGTCGAGAAATAGAGGCACTTGGAGGCACAACGAGGCAACGGTCCCGGCTGAGCGGTGACCGGCTGAGCGGTGACCGGCTGAGATCACCAGGCTCGACCCTACATCCAATGTGGGCGTTGGCTGTCAGCCCCAATTCCTGGGGCTTCCGATCCTGCTTTCCATACTCGCCATGCCCCTGGGATGTCGCTGTCCACAGCCCCTGCCAACCCCGTTCAACGCACCCCTTCTGGTGACCGCTCGGCTGTCTTCAGCGCGCGTGGCGTCACGAAGGTGTATGGGCGCGGCGACGTAGAGGTGCACGCGCTGCGAGGGGTCGACCTTGACCTCTTCGAGGGCGAGTTCGTCGTGCTGCTCGGCGCCTCAGGCAGCGGCAAGTCCACGCTGCTCAACATCCTCGGGGGCCTCGACCGCGCCACCGCCGGGACCGTACGCTACCGCGACCAGGACCTCACCGGCGCCTCCGAGCGCGCGCTCACGGCCTACCGCCGCGACCACGTCGGCTTCGTCTTTCAGTTCTACAACCTCATCCCGAGCCTGACCGCGCGCGAGAACGTGGCCGTCGTCACCGAGATCGCGCAGGACCCCATGCCGCCCGAGGAGGCGCTCGGCCTCGTCGAGCTCGGCGACCGGCTCGACCACTTCCCGGCGCAGCTCTCCGGCGGCGAGCAGCAGCGCGTCGCCATCGCCCGGGCCATCGCCAAGCAGCCCGCCGTGCTACTCTGCGACGAGCCCACGGGGGCGCTGGACTCCCAGACGGGCATCCTCGTGCTGGAGGCGCTCGCGCATGTGAATGCCGAGCTCGGCACGACGACGGCCGTCATCACACACAACGTCGTCATCGGCGAGATGGCCGACCGCATCATCCGGCTGAGCGACGGCCAGATTGCGTCGGTGGAGGCCAACCCGCACCGCCGCGCCCCCCACGAGCTCACCTGGTAGGCTGCTTCCATGCGCGCCCTGGCCAAGAAACGCTGGCGCGACCTCTGGTCGCTGCGCGGCCCTGCCGCCGCCATCGCGCTCGTGCTCGCCTGCGGCGTGGTCGTGTTCGTGGCCTCGGCAGGCATGCTCGACGCGCTGCGGACTTCGCAGGCGGCGTTCTACCGCGCCGAGCGCTTTGCCGACGTGTTTGCCTCGGCCGCCCGTGCTCCGGAGGCGGTGCGCACCCGCATCGAGGCCATTCCCGGCGTGAGCGTCGTGGACACGCGCGTCAAGGCGATGGCCAAGCTGGAGGTGCCAGGCTACACGGAGCCGGTCTCGGGGCTGTTCGTCTCCCTGCCCGAGACAGGCCGTCCCGCGCTCAACGGCGTTCACCTACGCGCCGGACGGCTGCCCGACCCGCTGCGCGCCGACGAGGTCGTGGTGAGCGACGCCTTCGCCGAGGCGCAGGGCCTGCGGACCGGGAGCACGATCGCGGCCATCCTCAACGGGCGGCGGCAGCCGTTGACTATCGTCGGGCTAGCGCTCGCGCCCGAATTTGTCTATCAGATCACGCCGGGGGCGGTCTTTCCGGACGTCGAGCGCTTCGCCATCGTGTGGATGCGCCGCCCCGCCTTGGCGGCGGCCTACGACTACGTGGGCGCCTTCAACGACGTCGCGCTCACGCTAGCCCCCGGGGCCGACGCCGAGGCGGTGCTCGCCCGCCTCGACGCGCTCCTCGACCCCTATGGCGGCACGAACGCCATCGCACGCGAGGACCAGCCCTCACACTACTTCCTCTCCGAGGAATTCCGGCAGCTCGAACAGTCGGCGACCATCCTCCCTGCGCTCTTCCTCGCCGTGGCCGCGTTCCTGCTCAGCGTCGTCGTGACGCGGCTCGTGCAAACGCAGCGCGAGGAGATCGCCACGCTCAAGGCATTCGGCTACAGCACGGCCGAGGTCGGGCGACACTACGCTGGGCTCGTGCTCGTGATCGCGCTCCTGGGCGCGCTCGTGGGCGTCGTCGTTGGGCTGTGGGCCGGGCGCGGCCTCGGCGAGATGTACCTAGAGTTCTACCGCTTTCCGACGCTCATCTACGAAGCACGGCTCGGGACGGCGCTCTTCGCTGCCGTGCTGACGGTGGCCATCGCCCTGGCCGGCACGGCGCGGGCCGTCGCGCAGGCCGTCCGGCTGCCGCCCGCCGAGGCGATGCGTCCGCCCCCACCGCCGCGCTACCATACCTCGTTCGTGGAGCGCCTCGGGCTGGGCCGCTGGCTCGGCGCGCAGGACCGCATGATTCTCCGCTCGCTCGAACGCCGCCCTGGCCGTGCGCTCCTCTCAGCGATCGGCATCGCCATGGCCTGCGCGATCGTGCTCCTCGGCCGCACCTCTGGCGACGCCATCGACCTCATCCTGGACGTACAGTTCGACCGCGCACACCGTGAGGACGTGCAGGTAATGTTCGTGGAGCCGCGTGCCGCCCGCGCCGGACTCGAGTTGGAGCGACTGCCCGGGGTGCGCCATGTGGAGCCCTTCCGGATGGTGAGCGCGGAGCTGCGCCGGGCCCACCGCACCTACGACGCTGGGATCACCGGCATGGCCGCCCGCAGCGACCTCGCCCGCGTGCTCGACGCCGAGCTTGTGCCCGTCGCGCTGCCGCCCGAAGGCCTCGTCCTCTCCGCCTTCATCGCCGACTACTTCAGCGTGGCCGTGGGTGACACGCTCACGGTCGCCGTGCAGGAGGGAGCACAGCCCGTGTGGACGGTCCCTGTCGGGCGCGTCGTCCACGAGTTCATCGGGGCGGGCGTCTACATGGAGCGGCGCGCGCTGAACCGACTCCTCGGCGAGGGCGACGTGCTCTCTGGGGCCTGGCTTGCCGCCGACGCCGAGGCCCTGCCCGCGCTCTACGACGCGCTCCGCGAGCGCCCCGTTGTCCTCAGCGCCACCGCGCTCTACGACGCCCGCGCCTCGCTCGAAGAGACGTTCGCCGAGAACCTGCTCGTCTTCACCCTCATCCTGAGCGGCTTCGCGGCCGCGATCGCCTTTGGCGTGGTCTACAACACCGCGCGGCTGTCGCTGGCCGAGCGGGGCCGCGAACTCGCCAGCCTCCGCGTGCTGGGCTTCACGCGCGGCGAAGTGGCCTACCTCTTCTTCGGCGAACTCGCCGTGCTCGTGCTTATGTCGCTCCCGCTTGGCCTCGCGCTTGGGACGGGCTTCTGCACCCTTTATATCGACGCGCTCCAGACGGAGTTCTTCCGCATGCCGTTCGTGCTCACCCGAGGGAGCTACGCCTTCGTGGCGCTCGTGATCGTGGGCGCAGCAGCCGTCTCGGCACTCGTGGTGAGCCGCAAGCTGCACCGCCTTGACCTGATCGCCGTCCTCAAGACTCGCGAATAGCGCGCCTCAACAAACA
Organism: Bacteroidota bacterium; assembly: GCA_039821555.1. Classification (NCBI taxonomy): domain Bacteria; kingdom Pseudomonadati; phylum Bacteroidota; species Bacteroidota bacterium. The sequence continues at coordinate 47,338 of JBCBNX010000020.1, read as the reverse complement.
GCGCACCCCTGCCATGTCGATCCGCAAACGCCTCCTCCTGATCACCGCCGCTGCTGTGCTGGTGCTGGTCCTGCTCTGGGCGTTCCGCCCGCAGCCCGAGCGTGTCGAGACGGCCACCGTCGCGCCGGGCCCGCTACTCGTCACCATCGATGCCGAGGGCATCGCGCAGGTCGAGGAGCGCTACGTCGTCGCTGCGCCCGTGTCTGGGTTCGCGCAGCGCGTAACCCACGAGGTCGGCGACGCCGTCCAAGCGGGCGAGGTACTTGCCGTGCTGGAACCCGTCCCAACGACGCCGCTCGACGCACGGACCCAAGCCGAACTGCGTGCGCGCGTTCAGGCCGCCGAGGCCGCGATGCGATCCGCCGAGGCGCAGGCCGCCGCCGCTCGCTCGCAGGCCACCCTCGCTGCTGCCACCCGCGACCGGATGCGCCCGCTCGCCGCCGACTCGATCCTCGCTGCTGTCGAACTCGACCGCTACGAGGCCGAGGCGCGCCAGGCTGCCGACGCACAGGCCGCCGCCGAGGCTGCCGTCGAGGCCACCCGCCAGGAACTGAGGGCGGTGCGAGCGTTGCTGCAGTCCAGCGCTGGAGCCCGGGGAGGCGGGGCCGTCGCCGTACGCGCTCCGGCGGGCGGGGCTGTGCTCGCCGTCCACCATGAGAGCGAGGGCGTGGTCGCAGCCGGTCAGCCGCTCGTGGAGGTCGGCGACCCATCTGCACTGGAGGTCGTAGCCGACGTGCTCTCGGAGGAAGCCACGCGGCTCGCCCCGGCCATGCGGGCGCTCGTGGAGGCGGGCGGCCAGACGGCCGAAGGGCGCGTGCGCGAAGTCGAGCCTGTCGCCTTCACCGACGTGTCCGCGCTCGGCGTCGAGGAGCAGCGGGTGTTCGTCCACGTGGACCTCACCGAGGCCGCACAGGCCGAGACGCCGCTCCGGCTGGGCCACGGCTACCGCGTTCGCGTCCGGTTCGTCGAGTGGGAGGATGACGACGCGCTGCGCGTACCGATGAGCGCGCTCTTCGAGCAGGACGGCGGCTGGGCCGTCTTCGCCGTCGAGGAGGGACGCGCCCGGGTGACGCCCGTAGAGGTAGGGTACCGCGCGGGCCTGTGGGCCGAGGTAGCCGCAGGTCTGGACGCAGGCGCCCTTGTGGTGACGCACCCCAGCGACGACCTAGCCGATGGCCTGCGCGTGGAGACGGACTGACGTTGGACAAGTCGCCGCGGGCAGCACAAACGCAAGGCGCCCGGGTGGGAGCCAATGCCCTCGCGCCCGGGCTAGGCCGCGTGCTCTAGCCTACTCTCTCAACGCACCACGTCGTCGAACGGCCGCCGCGCCGAGGGCGGGACCGTCGCCCCGAAGCCGAGGCGCAGCAGCACCTGGGGGCGCCAACCGGGGCAGAACGTCCGCTCGACTTCCTCGCGGAGCGCCGGGACCTGGATGGGCTGATTGAGATACGACGCCTGCATCCCTTCGAGCTGGGATCGTAGGAGCAGACATCCGAGCGCCTCCCCCGTTCGCAGCCAGGCTAGCGGGGTGTCCTCCCGCGAGGCGAGCAGACCGAGCAGCGGCGCACCCGCAGCAAGTTCGCGATCGCGCGCAGCCTGCCCACGTCCCAAGTCGAAACGTCGAAGCACCGCAGCAGCAGCGGGGGCTAACCCGTCGAGCGCGGCAGGCACGCCGAGGCCGTGCAACGTGAGCCCGTCGCCCGCGGCCGGGGGGCGGACCCATGCAGCGAGTTCTGCGCGGAACGCTGGGTCGGCGAACTGCGCTCGGTCGCCCTCAGCCACTAGGTCGGCGAGAGCGTTCTTCTCTGAACCGTCCTCGAAGAGGGCGAGGCGGCTTCCCTCCTTCCAGACCGCGCGCCGGAGCTCATCGGTCAGCCCTGGACGGAGCGGCGCGCCCACGAGTGGCCCGCGGTTGGTGCGTCGGTGCGGGATCGCTGCGAAGAGGGCGTTAGCGTCGGGCCTCGTGCAGCACAGCCCTCCGAGACGCACCACCGCCAGCAGATCGGGGTGAATGGGATCGGGGAAACGTTGCACCTCGGGCGTCCGGCCGTAGCGCATTGCAGCGATGCGGAGGAAGAACAGCGCTGCGCCGCAGCTGAGCGTGAGTTCGCGGTCGTCCGGGTCCGACACCGGCAGGCGGCGGCTCCAGTCGGCATAGAGGGTGAGTGCGCCGTCGCCGATCAGGAACCGCCAGGGCTGCGTGTTGTGGCTTGACGGCGCCAGAGCGGCGTACCGCGCGAGAAAGCGCAGCTTGGCCTCGTCGTCCTCCCCATACGGGAAGGCGGTGGGATCGATGACCCAGGGGTCCGTGGAGGAGGTGTACGTGACCATCATTCTCACCGGAATCGGTGTCACTGACGAGGACGCAGGCGCATGGACTAGGATCCGGCGATGGACGTGTCCTGCTCTTCCGCGACTCGCTCCCCGGCATCAAGGGTGACAGCGGACTCGCCGAACGCAACAGCAGGCGCGGACGTGGCGGCTTTTGCTAGAGGGAGGAGTTTCCGCCCGAAGCTCTTCACGACGAAGACCGGGCACGGGGCGCTCCGCACGACTTCGCCGGAGACGCTGCCCATCAACAGGCGCTCCATGCCCGTCCGGCCGTGGCTCCCCATCACGAGGCAGTCGGCCATGACCTCCTCAGCCACCTCCACGATGGCACTCGCCGGGCGGCCGATCTGCACATAGGCGGTGATCGGGGGGAGCTCGGGAAACTCGCGGCGGAGCGCGGCCGCCTGCTCATCAAGGAGCCGCTGCGCGCGGGCCTCCAGGTCGTCCGTCGGAATGTGGTAGACATCCAGGTACGGAGCCGATGCCGTTGGAAGCACCGCCATGTCTACGACGGTGACGAGCGTAAGCGAGGCCCCGTAGGCCTTGGCGAGGGCCGCCGCATGGCGTGCGGATGCCCGAGCGTGCTCGGAGAAGTCCACCGGAGCAAGGACGTGGCGAATCGTCCACGCCTCCTGGCATGCCTTACCCCCGCCAATGGTGAACACGGGGCACGGGGCGGTCTGCATCACTTCCTCCGCGACGCTGCCCATCACGAACCGCCGCATACCACGCCGTCCATGGGTCCCCATCACGATGAGGTCGATCTCGTGCGCGTCCGCGTAGCGCAAGATCGCCGGGCCTGCGCGCGGCGCGGTCTCGGTGGCACTCACGAAGCGGGCAGGCGGCATTCCCTTGGCTTGGGGCTCCACGGGGAGATCGAGGTCGATGGCAATGTCGAGCGGGGTGATTCGAAGATCGGCGACCCAGTCGCCGGGGTCGTCACGGCCCTCCTCGATCACATGGAGGACGTGGAGCTCTGCGCCGAAGTGGTTGGCGAGGTAGGAGGCGTGCCGGTAGGCAGACTCGGCACAGTCGGAGAAGTCGGTCGGGAAGAGAAGGCGGCGGATCTGGAGCATGGTTCTGCACGCAAGCGCGCGGGCTGGATGGATGGGGTGAGGGCGTAGGTCAGCGCACGGATGCGGACGGCGCGCGCGGGGGCGGTAGATGCGCGTGCTGAGCCACACCGAGTTCCGCGTAGCGGGCGGGCGTCTTGACCGTGAGCACGGGGCAGGGAGCGGCGGCCACGACGGCCTCCGCGATGCTGCCCTCGACGAGGCGGCCGACGCCGCAGAGGCCCTTCGTGCCGAGCACCACGAGGCCGCTCGCGCGGTCCGTCGCCGTGCGCACGATCACGTCGGCGGGGGCGCCCGTCTCGACCCAGATGTCTCCGAGCCGGTCGGCACCCTCGTGGCGCGTCCCATCCAGCGCGGCACGAGCAAACGCACGCACCCGGTAGGCGCGCGCCGCCCGGACAGTGTGTCCAGGGTCGGGTGGGCTCTCCGCGACCGGGCCGTCGAGGTTGACCCGTGCGGGTACGTGGAGCACGTCCACGCGCGCGGCGAGGGCATCTGCTAGATCGGAGGCCTGGCGCACGGCCTCCGCCGAGGCCTCGGAGAAGTCGATGGCGACGAGCACCGACCCGCCAGCTAGCGTCGGCAGGACCGCCTCCTCGGCACCAGGCCGCGCAGTCACGACGGGGCACGGGGCACCCCGCACGACCTCGCGTGCCACGCTGCCGAGCACGAAGCGCGCGAGCCCGCGTCGCCCGTGGGTGTCCATCACCACGAGGTCGACGTCGGGGGCCGCCGCATGCTCCAGGATGGCCGTACTCGGGGTCATCGCATGGGTCACTGCCACGTCGACGGGGCATGGGGCCTCAGCCCCGAGCGCTTCGAGGCGGTGCCGGGCATGCTGCACGTGGCTGGCGCTGCCCAGGATAGAGTCGACGTAGAGCAGACGGATGCGCTCGGCGCGCCGACCTAGCTCAAAGGCTAGGGGCTGGGCAGCCCCGGCAGGCGCTGCGACATCGACGGGGTACAAAATGGTGCGGTAGTGGAGCATGGGTCTGGCCTGGCTGTCAACGGTCCCCATCCTGCGCGAGCCTGCCAGGGCAGGGCCTGCCAGGACGGGGCCTGTTGCTTAACGTGGCTTGGAGAAAGACGTACGGCTAGCCGTGACACCGCTAGACATGGACCGGCGTCTCGCTCTGGTTGCTCTAGCCAAGGTGCACCGATGGCGCGCCTGCGTTTGTCCTCCCACCTAGGCACGGTGGGTAATAGCCGCACGGCCCCTGGTGTACGGGATACCCTCACACGCCTTAGCCAGGCCGCAGCGACTTAGAGGCGAGTCGGAGGCTACTCGGCGCTCACGACGCCGCCCTACCCCGTCGCCGCCAGAGCTGTAGCAACGCCTACCAGTGAGAGCGCCCCGGTACCGCGGGTGGCTACCGGGGCGCTCTCACTGGTACTGGGGGCGACAGGCGGACGCCGCCCCCGAACTAGGTGGACGGCCCTAGCGCGACACGGTGAAGCGAAGAGTCGTACGCGCCGCTTCGCTCCGTGCCCGTACGATGTAGACGCCCGGTACCCACCCTCGCACGTCGAGGTCGAGGCCGCTGTGAGGGACCTGATCGAGGGCCATGAGGCGGCGGCCTAGCAGGTCGAAGACCTCGACCTGCACTGCGGCCTCGGGCTCGGCGAAGTCGAGCACCAGGCGCGCTGTGGTCGTCGCCGGGTTCGGGTAGACCGAGGCGTCGGCGGGCTGTGCCCCCTGCGCTATCCGGGCCGCCGCGCCCTGCCCGAAGGTCTGCCCCCGGTTTTCAGAGCCGCGTGTGTGTTGCTGAGCCGCCGCCCACGTAAAGTCGGCGTAGCTAGTCCCTGTCCCCACGAGTTGGAGACTCTGGCTCTCTTGGGTGCCGCTCGTCTCTTGCACGCCGATGTCTGTCGACGTGAGCCCGACCGCTGAGCCGTCTATTGCCGTAAGAGTGCCCTCGTAGGAGAGAAACTGAAGGACGGCACCGTCTGGGTCCACGAGCGCGAGCCCGTCAGGGCTGCCGTTCTGGAGCCCGCTTATGGCGAACCATGCGGCGCCGAGCCCACCGCCTTCGGCATCGAGCGTGCCCGATAGCGCGCGCGTCTGGTAGACCGCTCCGCCGTTGCCGTTATACAACGCGAGCGTGTAGCCCGTGAGGTCGGCCCCGGCCGTGCCTGCCACCTCCACGCCCTCGTCGCGGTCCGCGCCGGAGTTGTCGTAGTGCAGTTCGTTGATCCAGAGCACGACCTCAGGAGCGGGAGCCAAGCCGTCGCCGAGCGTCTGGTTGGCGTTCGGCATTCCCGGCGTGGCCACCTGCGCCGCCTCCCACACGAAATCGTCTGCGGTCGTCTGGGCTGGATTGCCGCTACCGCCGACTTGGAGGCTGTAGCCCGCAGGCGTCGCGACGCCTTGCTCCACACCGAGGTCCGTCGAGGTCATCCCCGACGCAGGCCCTCTGGTGGCGGTGAGGGTGCCCTCGTAGGAGAGAAACTGCAGCACCCCGCCGTCTGGGTCCACGAGCGCGAGCCCGTCGGGGCTCCCCTGCGGCGGCTTCCTGGCGAGCCCGTTCTGCAGTCGGACCGGAAACCAGACCGTGCCATAGCCGCCCTGCTGGTCCGCGACCACGCCAGCGAGCGTGACCGTCCGGTACGCCGTACCGTTGTCCCCGTTGTAGAGCGCGAGCGTATAGCCCGTGAGGTCGGTCCCGGCAGGCCCGGCGACCTCGATGCCTTCGCCGGTGTCCGGGCCGTTGTTGTCGTAGTGCACCTCGTTGACCCACACGAACGGACTGGCGCCCGGCTCAGACGGGGTCCCAGATCCAGCCAGGGTTCCAGACCCATCGATGCCACCAGCCGGTAGCCCGAACGCGCGACGCGCGAGCGTGGAGTCGAGCACAAACGGATTCTCCCCGCCCTGGCGCACGGCAATCCAAGCGGAGCGATCACGCTCTGTCTGGTCGGCAGGATCCTGATAGTGCCACTGCACGAGGTCGTCCTTCTGGACCGCGAAGAAGGAGGCGTCGGCAGACGGATAGATGGCGTAGAAATAGAAAACGGCCCGGGCCACATCGCCAGCGCGCCCTTCGCGCGGCTCAAACCGCCCCGAGTAGGCGGGATCGGGGTGGCTGTTGGACTTTTCGCTCCACGCCTCGCTGTCGGTCGTCGGCGTGTTGCTCTGAGACGCGGCGTCGCGGTACCACGCGTCTGCCTCATCGTCGGGGATCTCGGCGAACGGGTGGTTACTTCGCGAGGAGTTGACGTTGGCCCGCGCCGGGAACAGGCTGTGCATGTCGCTCCGAGCGGGCTCGCTACCCGCCCCTAAGGACTGCGGGTAGGTGTGCTCCGCGTTGATGTTCTTGCCAAAGGCGTCCGTGGACGGATCAGCGCCGGGGGTGAGTTGGATGCAGTACTGCGTGTAGATCCCACAGACCGCCCCCTTCTCGCGCTGCTCGTAGGCGTACAGCGAGTCGCGGGCGGGGCCATAGCCGAGCGTGTTGGCTGGCGTGAAGTCAGCACGGATGGCATCCATGAGCGACTGACCTTCGAGACCCGGGTAGAGCACGGTCTGTGCCTGGGTAGCTGGGGAGATCACGAACCCGAGGAGGGCCACAAGGGCACAGGCGGTGAGGGTGCGGGCGGCGAGCCTTGTTGCGCCGCGGGTATGTACCAAGAGCGGAGACATGGAGGTGGGATAGAGGTGGGTAGAGGTGGTGGCCCACTTCTCTCATCCGCAGTCAAGCGACGGTCAGGTCCCCTAAGGCGACGCCGGTCTTGGCTCTGCTCCCGAGGAAAGACGCAAGCCCGTGTCGCTGTTGAGATGCGGCGTGCCCTACCGTGTTCAAAGTGGGTACTTTCCCGCTGATTTCAACTACCGTTCCGTATGTATCTGCCCTAACCGATACCGTTTGATCCGGCGGACCTCGGTCCTCCCCTTCTTTTTTCGAACCGCGAAATGTCGCGAGAGCAGTCGTTTTGGGGCCTCTATTGGCTCGCCTCACCCCAGAGCCACGCCCCCTGAACGTACCGTGCCTTTCCCCTTCGGCGAGCATTTTTTCTGGGATGAGCTGCCCGCGCCAGGGCACCGGACCAGGGCACCGCACCCAATCGGCGCAGGACGTGGCCGGAGTGTAACCATCTTGCCTGGCCATCCAAGCGATGTGTTGCCAAGGATCACCGCCGGCCCCGGCCCCGTCGAAGACCCCTCACCAACGCCTACGGCCATGCTACTCCCCACCCTCCTCGCTGTGTTCTTCCTTGCGGCCGCATCCGACCCTGCCGATGCGGATCCCCAGCCTAGCCCGGACCTCTCGCCCGAGGACGTCATTCGCCTTCAGGTAGAAGCCCTTCAGCGCAACGACGAGCCCTACCCCGACGCAGGCATCGCGGCGGCGTTTCGCTTTGCCTCACCCGCCAACAAGAGTGCGACGGGCCCGCTCGAACGATTTTCGGCGATGGTCAAGGGGCCGGTGTACGGGGCCATGCTCGGCTTCGAGCGCGCGGAATATGGCACGATGCGCGTGCAGGGCGACCGGGCCGCGCAGCGCGTCACGCTCGTGCAGGCCGACGGACAGCGGGTGAGCTACGTCTTCGGCCTCTCGAAACAGACGAGCGGCACCTACGAGGGCTGCTGGATGACCGACGCCGTGATGCGCGACGAAGCGCCTGCGCGCGCCAACGGGGTACGGCGGATCTAACTCCTGGACGCGAGCCTCCGCAGCCCTACGTCGAGGAAACGCGGACCAGCACCCAGCCTTCACTGAAAGCGCATTCGGATGTGGGCGAAGCGGTTCCATTTCCGATGGCAGCGCTTTTATTGCCGCATCGCAGCAACACCGTGCTTCAGGTTTTACTTCCGGAAGCGTTTTCAGCGATTATGGCCCAGAAACAAGGGTTTTTACGGTTCGATACAAGCTATCCATTGAGCGAGGCGAGACTGCTCGCGCCCCACTCAGTCCCAACCTTGCCGCAGTGCGGTATCTACACCTGAACCCATCCTGACCCTGAATCTCATGCGCACCTTTTCCCTGCTTCTCGCGCTGCTCGTGGCCGCTCCGGCCTTCGCCCAACCCGCTCCGGCCGACCGCGCCGTCACCGACCGCCTCGGCACGCAACTCGTCACGCTGCTCGTCAACCCCGTGCAGCGCAGCGCCGCACTCGACCTCACGCTCGTCGTGGCCGAGCAGCGCCCGGACGTCGACCTCCGCCCCACCGTCGATGCGCTCCTCGACATCTACGAGGCCGACGCTGACGTCCGCCACCGCCGCGCCGCCGCTGTGGCGCTCGCTGCCATCGGCGACCTGACCAGCATGGAGCAGCTCGCCGACCGGTCCCGCTTCGAGGAGGACGCGTCGGTCCGCCGCACGACCGTCCAGTTGCTCGGCGCGTACGCGGCGTCGCTCCCGACCCGCCAGGCCGAGTCGCTCAACTTCTACATCGCCGACTAAACACGGCCCTTCGACGCCAGTCGAACCCTTCTGCATCGAGCGCGCTCTGTCTTGGACGGGGCGCGCTCGTGCTTGGTAGGGACCGGCTCAACAGCAACCGCGCGCCCCTCCGAGGAAGAGCGCGCGGTGTGAGGCAGGTTCACCCCCAACCTTGCCCCACGAGCGGGCGGCGTGCGGCAGCCTTCGCTGCAGCGCTGGGGGCCCCTAGGACGGCTAGCGGATCGCGTCCACCGACTCGGCCTTGGTCACAGCGATCATCGCGTCGGGGGCGGCATCCTCGCTGCTCGTGCGGCTGAAGATGTTGTTGAACCACAGCACGCCGTCGTTCGACTTCTCCGCGACGTAGGCGGCGCCATTCGAGAGCACCACGTCCACCGGGTTGCCGAGCATCGAGTTCGGCCCGCCGATCTGCGCGACGACTTCGGTGAGGCCCGACGCCGTGCTGGCGTTCATGATCGTGAAGAGCTGGCCGTCGGTCGGGTCCGCCGGGCTGCCCACGTCGGTGAGGACGAGCATGTCCGAGGCGAGGTCGTAGTCGATGCCGTGGAGGTTGACCGAGATGCCGGTGCCGTCGATGGCGGGCGTAGCCGTGCGCGTCGGCGCCTGCGGGCCGGTGGCGGCGAAGTCGTCGTAGACAAGCAGGACGCCGTCGGTGCCAGCGACGTAGAGGCGGTCGTTGGCCGGGTCGTGGACCACGTCCCAGACGCTGCGCTCGCCGCCGAGGTCGGTGATGGCGAAGACGAGCGGCAGGCGGCCGTTGACGGCGGTGTTGCTGAACACCTGGATCGCCTTACCGCCGAAGTCGGCGACGACAGTCACGCCAAACTCCTCGACCACGTCGAAGCCCTTCGGCGCGACGAGCATGCCGTTGTTCGTGATGTCGATGATGTCGCGGCCGTCACGGGTGACGCGGACGAGCGCGCCCTTGCTGTTGGGGCGGTCGACGGTCGCGTAGACCTGCGTGCGGTCATCGCTCACCTTGATGGTCTGGATGCTGGAGCCTTCGCGGACGGGCTTGCCCGTCTCGTCGGTGTAGGCCCAGGCGAGGTCGAGCTCGAAGCGCGTCTCGCTGAGGTTCTTGCGGATGAGGAGGCCCTGGTCGGCCTCGAAGCCCGACGGGTTGGCGGCGGCCACGATATCGCCGAGGGCGCTGGCCTCGGCCAGCGTGGGGGCGGCTGCGGTGATCGGCGTGGATTCGGTGACGGTGTCGCAGGCGGCGAAGGAGACGCCGAGCGCGAGCGCGAGGCCGCCATTGCGGAGCGCGTTGGAGAGGAGGGACATGGACGTAGAGGAGATGGTTATTGGGGGCGAATCGCGGGCGGAGTGCGTCGATAGGCACCGTTGTGTGCCGCGGCACGTGTTCGACACACCAGCGTTTGGCGCGACTGGTAGTAATCAACCCATTCCCCGGCCCAGCCCCTGAACGGCGATCCACCGTCGATGCGTAGGATTGGTGCCAGGACGCTGTCCGCCATTCCGTCGGGACCGTGTAAGGATTTCCTTACAACGTGGCACCGTACAACGCGGGACCTCTCTGCCCCGCTGCGTCGGTGAAGCTGTGGCCTAGACCTCGCCGCGTCCGAAACCATCGGCGGCCTCGCTCTTTCGAGCCCGTCGTTGCATTCCTGATACCGATGTCTCCCCTGCTCATCGTAGACAGCCTCACGAAGCGGTTCACGCCGGACGGACTCCCGGTCGTGGACGCGCTGGCGTTCGACGTGGCGCAGGGCGAGCTGTTTGCGCTCCTCGGCCCGAGCGGCTGCGGCAAGACGACCGCGCTGCGGCTCGTGGCGGGCTTCGAGCACGCCGACGCGGGCACGATCCACCTCGACGGCCGGGTGCTCGCCGACGCGGCGACGTTCGTGCCGCCGGAGCAGCGTGGTATCGGGCTCGTCTTCCAGGACTATGCGCTCTTCCCCCACCTGAGCGTGGCGGCGAACGTCGCCTTTGGCCTCCGCCGATGGGCGCGGGCCGACCGAGAGGCGCGCGTCGCCGAGGTGCTGCGGCTCGTCGGGCTCAACGGCATGGAGAGCCGGGCGCCGCACCAACTCTCCGGCGGCCAGCAGCAGCGTGTGGCGCTGGCCCGCGCCCTCGCTCCGCGCCCGCGCCTGCTCCTCCTCGACGAGCCGTTCTCCAACCTCGATGCGCTCCTGCGCTCCGAGATGCGCCGCGACGTACGTGCCTGGCTCCAGCGCGAGGGCACCACGGCGGTCCTCGTCACGCACGACCAGGAGGAGGCGATGGCGTTCGCCGACCGGGTAGCCGTGATGCAGGGCGGGCGCATCGAGCAGATGGGCACGCCGGAGGACGTCTACCACCGCCCCCGCACGCTCTTCGTGGCGCAGTTTCTCGGGCAGACCAACCTCATGCTCACCGAGGCGCACGGCATCCAGGCCGACTCGGTGCTCGGCCACCTGACGCTCCACCGCGAAGCCGAGGGCACGGTGCTCGTGTCGCTCCGCCCCGAGCACCTGAGCCTCACGCTCACGCCGGAGACCGACCACTGCCGCCAAGGCCTCGTGACGGCTCGCTCCTTCAAAGGCCACGACGTCACCTACCGCGTGCAGCTCGGGGCCGTGGACTGCCTCGTCCATACCGACAACCGCCATGCGTTCGCGGTCGGCGATACGGCCTGGGTGCGCGCGCTCGAACCCGCGGTGGTCCTGGAGAAAGCCGCCCGCTGAGGCGCTACGGAGCACGATTGTGGGCACTCAAGGCGGGGCAGCGCGAACGTAAGTTGCGCGGCGTTGCCTGTTTTCCCTTCTGGTGCCCCCTGTGCCCCGCTTCGCCGCCCTCCTTCTCGTTGCCGCTTTGCTTCACGCCACTGCGCTCGTGGCCCAACCCGCGACGGCACCGGACACGACAGCACCGGACACGACAGCACCGCTGACCGTCGCCGAGATCATGCAGGACCCGGCGACCTGGATCGGTGCATGGCCCACGGACGTGTTCTGGACCGACCAGGGCGAGGCGGTCTACTTCCGCTGGAACCCGAGAGGCAGCTACGAGGCGGACTCGCTCTTCCGCTTCGACGGCGGGGCGCCCGAGCAGGCCACGACGGAGGAGCGCCGCGCGCTGCCGCCTCGCTTCGGCGGCTGGCACGCCGACCGCCTCGCCTACAGCCCTGACTTCGCCCACCGCGTCTTCGCCCGCGACGGCGACCTCTACCGCTACGCTCTGCCGATGGACGGGGGCGACGCCGACCGGCTCACGCGCCTGACCGCGACGACCGCCCGCGAGTCCGACCCGCGCTTTACGCCCGACGGCACGGGCATCGTCTTCGAACGCGACGGCAACGTCTTCCGGATGGACCGATCGAGCGGCACGCTCGCGCAACTCACCGACCTCCGCAGCGGGACGGCACCGAGCGACCGCGAGCCCAGCCAGCAGGACGCCTATCTCGCCGAGCAGCAGACGCGCCTCTTCGATGTGCTCCGCGAGCAGGACCGCCGCGACACGCTCGCCGAGACCGCCTCGGGCCGCGAGGCCGCCGCGCAAGGCCTGCCGATGCCCTACTACTACGGCGGCAAGCGCGTCAGCCAGCTCCAACTCAGCCCCGGCGGGCGCTACGCCACGTTTGTCCTCGCCGACCCCGTCGAGCAGACGCGCACGGGCATGACCGACTACGTCACCGTGTCCGGCTACGCGGAGGAGATCAGCGCACGCCCGAAGGTGGGCCGCCCCGGCGCGAAGCCCGTGCTCCACATCCAGGACCTCACGCGCGACACGACCTATGCCGTCGACCTGACCACGCTGCCCGGTGCCTTCGACGCGGCTGACTACGAGCGGGAGCAAGGCCAGGAAACCGACTCCTCACGCGTGCTCACTCCCTATGGCCCGTTCTGGAGCCCTGACGGCGCGCACGCCGTCGTGATCGCCCGCGCAGACGACAACAAGGACCGCTGGATTGCCCGCCTCGACGCCGTAACGGGCGGCGTGACGCTGCTCGACCGGCAGCGCGACGAGGCGTGGATCGCCGGGCCGGGCATCCCATGGTTCGGCTTCGAGAACACCGTGGGCTGGATTCCCGAGCGAGACGGGAGCTACGCCCGCTTCTGGTTCCAGAGCGAGGCGACGGGCTTCAGCCACCTCTACGACGTGGACATGACAACGGGCACTGTGACCCAGCGTACCCGCGGCGACTTCGAGGTGTTCGACCCGCAGCTCACGCGCGACGGCCGGACGTGGGTCTTCCAGTCGAGCGAGGGGTCGCCGCACGAGCGGCACGTCTACCGGGTGGGCGTCGATGGCGGCGTGCGGACGAAGCTCACAAGCCTGCGCGGCCGCAACGACTTCGCGCTCAGCCCCGACGGCCAGACGCTCGCGCTGCTCTACTCCGCCGCGAACTACCCGCCCGAGGTCTACATCCAGGAACTCACCCGTGACGGTGCCCGCGCGCCTGTCCGCGTCACCGACTCGCCCACGGAGGACTGGCTGAGCCACGGCTGGCGCGCGCCCGAAATCATCGAGATCCCGGCGTCCGACGGCGCGCTCGTCCCCGCACGGATCTACCGGCCCGAGGAGTTCGGCGCGGAGCCCAACGGCGCGGCGGTGCTCTTCGTCCACGGCGCGGGCTACCTCCAGAACGTGCACCGCTGGTGGAGCAGCTACTTCCGCGAGTACATGTTCCACCACCTCCTCGCGCAGCGCGGCTACGTCGTCCTCGATCTCGACTTCCGCGCCTCGGCGGGCTACGGCCGCGACTGGCGCACGGCGATCTACCGCCACATGGGCGGGCGCGACCTCCAGGACTACGTCGATGCAAGCCGCTGGCTGGGCCTCCGCGAGGGCATCCCGTCCGAGCGCGTGGCGATCTACGGCGGCTCCTACGGCGGCTTCATCGCGCTGATGGCGCTCTTCACCGAGCCCGAGCACTTCGGCGGCGGCGCAGCGCTCCGCAGCGTCACCGACTGGGCGCACTACAACCACGTCTACACGTCGAACATCCTCAACACGCCCGCCGAGGACCCCGTCGCGTTCGCGCGCTCCAGCCCCATCGAGTTCGCCGACGGCCTCGAAGACCCGCTGCTGATGTGCCACGGCCTCATCGACGACAACGTGCAGCCGCAGGACATCTTCCGGCTCTCGCAACGCCTCATCGAGCTCGGCAAGGAGGACTGGGAGCTCGCGATCTACCCCGTCGAGCCACACGGCTTCACCGAGCCGACGAGCTGGACGGACGAGTACCGCCGCATCCTCAAGCTGATCGAGGAGAGCGTCGGGCCGGAGCGCGGTGCGGAGGGCGAGGCTGCGGATTAGCCAGCGCTCCTGTCGAGCGGGAGCGCGGTTGAGAACTTGACGCGGGACCAGACGAGGTGCGTGTCGTAGCGACGAATCGTCGGGTCGGCCATCAGGACGCGCTTGCCCCAGGACTCGTAGCTCGCCAGGTCCGGCGCGTGGACCACGAGCACGTAGTCGACGTCGCCCGCGACGGAGTAGCACTGCTGCACTTCCGGCGCAGCGCGCATCCGCTCGCGAAAGGCGTCGTCCCCTTCGACGGACTCCTCGCCGAAGGTGACCAGCACGATAGCCTGCACGCCGACCGTCTCGGGCGCGAGGATCGCCACCTCAGCCTCGATCACGCCGCGCGCGCGCAGGGCCGTCAGCCGGCGCCGCACGGACGACGCCGAGAGTCCCACCTTCGCGCCCAGCTGCGCGTGCGTCTGCTGATTGTCGGTCTGGAGTTCGGTCAGCAGGGCGCGGTCGAGGGCGTCGAGCATGAGAGCGAGGCGTCTGGTGGCGAATTGCACCGAGCAACCTACGTATCACGGCGGAATTCAGCGGCTCGATGACGATTTCCGGCTCAACTCGTCAGGGGTGTTCACGTAGCCTGGGTCATCTCAACACACTCCGATCCCGATTCTGATGCGCTTCTTGTTGCTCCTACTCCTCGTAGCTCCCACAGCCCTCTCGCAAGACTGGCGCCCCGCTGAGACCGCCGACGGCTTCGCCCCAGATCTCGTCGGCACCTGGCAAAGCCGAGGCTACGGCTGGGTCCTCGACATTCAGCCCGACACTGTTGCGGTCTACGACGTGGGCGCTGCGGGCTGCCTCCGCGACCCGTTCACAGAGGAATATGCCGACGACATCGTGCGCGTCTATGCCCTCCGCACCGACGCCGACGGGCGAGACGTGCTCACCGCGTCCTTTCGCGAGGCCAACTCGACCCGCTACACCCTCGACCGCATCAACGCGGTGCCGGAGGCCTGCGCCACCTCGCCCCCCTCCGACCCGCGCGCGGTCTTGGACTATGCCTGGACCGTCATGAATGAACACTTTGCCTTCTTCGACCTCCACGGCGTCGATTGGGAGGCACGCTATGCCGAGGTAGCCCCGACGGTGACGGACTCGACCTCGGACCGGGCGCTCTTCGACGCGCTCGTGGCGCTCCTTGAGGGCCTGGAGGACGACCACCTGACGCTACGCGGTGAGTCCGACGGGGAGACCCGGCGCTACGGCGGCAAGCCCGCGCCCGTGCTCTGGCCCGCCCTACGAGCCGGGTTCGCTGCCCAAGACACAACCGCGGAGGACTACGTCGACTCGCGCGGCGCGTTTGGCAACCGCTGGTTCTTCGACAACCGCACGGCCATCCGCGACGAGTTGTTGGGCAGCGCCTATGAGACGGCCAGCGGCGGCAACGTCTTCTGGGGACGCTTTGGAGGAGACGAGGGACGCATCGGCTATCTGAGCATCGCCGGCATGGGTGGCTTCGCCGAGGAGGCCGACGACGGTGAAGATCCATCCTTCGCGGAGGAGGTGGCCGCGGTCGCCACCGTCCTGACCCAGGCTCTCACCGACCTCGCCGACACAGACGCGCTGGTTGTAGACGTAGCGCTCAACCAGGGTGGCTACGACGAGATTAGCCTAGCCATCGCCGCGCACTTTGCTGCCGAGCCTACCCTCGGCCTGACGAAATACGCCCACCGTGCGGAGGCCGACACGCGCCAGTCGTTCACCATCACGCCGGCAGCAACGGTCTACACGAAGCCCGTCGTGGTGCTCACGAGCGACGTGACGGTGAGCGCCGCCGAGACGTTCACGATGGAGATGCGTGCGCTGCCGCAGGTGACGCATGCCGGCTACACCACGCGGGGGGCGCTCTCCGATGTGCTCTTCCGCGTGCTCCCCAACGGCTGGCTCCTCACGCTCTCCAACGAGGTCTACCTCGACGCCGAGGGCCAGCTCTGGGAGCGCGTCGGCATTGCGCCGGAGCAGCCGCTCCCCATGTTCAAGGCGGGCCTCGACGGGCACCTCGACGCGCTGCGCGCGCTGACCGATCGATTGGAATCAGGGTCGAACTGAGCGTCAGTATGTCCAGCGCGGGCCGTTGAGCACGGTAGGCCGCGGCCGTATCGCCCTGTCACTCACGAAGATCCGCGAGCAGCGCCAGCGCATCGCGGAGGGGCGTGCGCGGCCCCGCAGACGCTTCGAGTGTTGGCCACGCCTCGGTCAGCAGCGCCTCAGCGTCATCGGTGCGCTCCTGCCCAATGAGCGCCCGCGCCAGGCTGACCTGCGTCAACGCGACCTCGCGGTGGACCGCCTCGAACAACTCGACGTGGCGGGCGAGGGCGTCGCGCAGCACCGGCTCGGCGGCGGCGTGTTGGCCCGCCGCGGTCAGGATGTCGCCCAGGGAGCGCAGGTCGCGGGCGATGTCAGCTTCGCGTTCGAGCGCACGGCTCATCGCTAGTCCCTCGCGCTGGGTGGCCTCGGCCTCGGCATGGCGCCCCTGATCGGAGAGTGCCTGGGCCAATCCGTGCAGGCTTGACGCAATCCGATGGTGCGGAGCCTCGTATACGTCTCGCCGCACATCAATCGAGGCTAGAAAGTCACGTCCGGCTTCGGCTGCGCGCCCCTGGGCCGCACGAAGGCGTCCCCGGTGCGCGAGACTTATACCGACATCCGGATGCGCATCGGGCAAGGCCGCCTCGCTAATGGTAAACGCCTCGGCGAGTACCGAGTCGGCAGCAGCGTACTTCTCCTGGCTCATCAATGTGCTCGTGAGGTTGTTCAGGTTGCGTACCAGGCCTGGATGATCGGGTCCGAGCAGGCTGCGCTTCGCCATGATCGCCTCGCGGTAGAGCGCCTCGCTCGCCGGGAGGTCGCCGAGTTGGCCCCGGATGTAGGCGCGGTTGTTCAGCATCGACGCGACGCCGGGGTGGAGGTCGCCGGCGGTGCGCCGGAGGACGCCCGTCGCCAGCGCGTAGAGCGAGTCGGCTTCCTCCATCTTGCCCTGCAGCGACAGGATGACGGCGAGGTTGTTCATCGAGCCGGCCACCTCCTCGTCATCGAAGCCGAGAAACTGAATGCGCTGCGCCAGCGCCTCCCGGGCGAGCGTCTCCGCGCGAGGCAGGTCGCCCTGCCGACGGACGACGACCGCGAGGTTGGTGAGCGTCTCGGCGATGTCGGCGTGCTCGGGGCCGTAGGTGGCCTGCTGGATGGCGAGCGCGGCGCGGTAGGCCGAGTCGGCGGCGGCATAGTCGCCTTGCACGCGGTGGGTGATGCCGAGCTGGGTGAGCGTCGTAGCCACCTCGGCAGCGTCGGCGCCATAGACATCGCGCTTGGTCGTGAGCGCCTGCTGGAGCAGCGACGCCGCGTCGTCGTAGAGGCCGAGTTCGCGGTAGACGCTCCCGACGACGTCGTACATCGTGGCGCGCACCTCGGGCTGGTCCGCGAGGTCGGCGTCGAGCCGCTCCGCGCCGCGGTCAAGGAGTTCGCGCGCCGTGACCGTCTCGCCGCGCGACTGCGAGGGACTGGACACCTCGAAGAGATCCTGCAGGAACGCCGCGACTTGCTGCGCCTTGGCGGCCTCGATCTGGGCCCGGTCGCGCTCCTCGGCTAGCCGCGTCGTGTAGAACCCGACGAGCGCTGCGATGACGAGCACTGTCACCGTGGTGAGCGCCACGCCGGTGCGATGTCGCTGGACGAACTTCCGCACACGGTAGCCGACCGTGTCCGGCCGCGCGAGCACGGGCAGGCCCACGCGGTGGCGGCGTACGTCCTCGGCGAAGGCCTCCACCGAGCCATAGCGGCGCTCCGGCTCCGAGCGCAGCGCCTTGAGGCAAATCACGTCGAGGTCGCCCGCGAGCCGCTGCCGGAGCTTATCGGGCTGCGTGCGCCGCGCGGTGCTGACGGTCGTGGCCTGCTCGCCCGGGGACTGGCTCACCGCCGTGGACGGCCGCTCCGGCTCCGTCGTCGCGAGCGTCTGCGAATAGGCTTCCCCGGTTGCGGCAGGCGGTCGTTGTCCGGCGAGGAGTTCGTAGAGCACGACGCCGAGCGAGTAGATGTCGGACGCCGTGCCGATCACCTCGCCGCGGAGCTGCTCGGGCGAAGCGTAGCCCGGGGTGAGGATTCGTCCGCCAACCTGCGTGAGCCGGGTGACATCGTCGTCGTCCTGCAGCACCTTGGCGATGCCGAAGTCGAGCAGCTTCACCGTGCCGTCGGGCGTGACGAGGATGTTCTCGGGCTTGAGGTCGCGGTGGACGACGAGGTTGGCGTGCGCGTAGACGACCGCCTGGCAGACCGTCGCGAACAGGTTGAGCCGCTCGTCGACCGTGAGCCGGTGCGTGTCGCAGTAGACGTCGATCGGCTCGCCGTCCACGACTTCCATCACGAAGTAGGGCCGCCCGTCGTCGGTGAGGCCGCCGTCGAGGAGGCGGGCGATGTGGGCGTGCTGGAGCCGCGCGAGGATCTGCCGCTCGACCTCAAAGCGGCGCACGATCTGCGCCGAGTCCATGCCCCGCTTGATGAGCTTGAGCGCGACCTGCTGCTCGTAGAGCCCGTCGGCGCGCTCGGCGAGGTAGACCAGCCCCATACCGCCCTCGCCGAGGAGCCGGAGGAGCCGGTACGCGCCGATGACGGTGCCCTCGAACGCGGGCACCTCGTCGTCGGGGGTGGCGGTTGGCAGGAGGTCCTCTGCGTGTTCGAGGGCAAGCCCGTCGAGCATCGGGAGGCTATCGTTGTCCGCGTCCAGCAGCGAGGCGACCTCCTCAAAGAGCCCCGCATCGCCGTCGCAGGCCGCGCGGAGGTAGGCCGCACGGTCGGCCGGGGCCTGGCCGAGCGCGGCCTCGAAGAGCGCCTGCACACGCGTCCAGCGATCAGGAGTCATGGCTGTGACGAGGTCAAGGTTCGCGGGTCAGTTCGCGGGTGAGCCATGCCTTCGCGATGCGCCAGTCGCGGCGGACGGTCGGCACGGAGCAACCGAGCACGGCGGCGACCTCCTCGTGCGTCAGCCCACCGAAGAAGCGGTACGTCACCACCTGGCTCTGTCGCTCGCTCAGCAGGGCGAGCCGGTCGAGGGCCTCGTCGAGCGCGATCAGGTCGTCGGCGCTGGTCGTGCGTCCGCCCATGAGCGCCTCGTCGCCCATCAGCTCGTCGTTGAAGGTGGCGAGAGCCTGGCCGCCGCCACGCTTGGCCGCTCGGCGCTCGCGCGCGTAGTTGATGAGGATCTGCCGCATCGCAATCGCGGCCACCGAGAGGAAGTGCGCGCGGCTCTCCCACGTAGCCCGGTCCCGATGGATGAGCTTGAGGTAGGCCTCGTGGACGAGCGCCGTCGTCTGGAGCGTATGCCCGGCGCGCTGGTTGCGGAGCTGGCGGTGTGCCAGCCCGCGCAGCTCGTCGTAGACCAGCGGCAGCAGCGCGTCTACCGCCGTCCGGTTGCTTCGGCTAAGCTCGACGAGCAGCGCCGTGACGTGGTCCCTGCGGTTGGACATGGGAATTCGGGACTGAGGCAGACCACGCGAGCGTGGGCTAGGTGCGGGGCCAAGACTACGCGCAGACGGTGCGTGGTGCAAGGCGCACGAGGTCTGCGCCCTGGCTTTTATCAAGAAACCATGAAGCGTTATCACCTTAGCGGCAATCTGGTGTGTCCCCCTCTGAGCGCGGCCTCTGCAACGGCGGCGCGGCCACCACCTCCGATCAGCCAACCCCGGCCAGCTATGACCCTCCCTCGCTTCCCCGTCCTTCGATCTGCGCTCGCGTTCGCCGCTGCGCTCTCCCTCGTGCTCGTCGGCTGCGACGCGGCCGATCCCGACCCAGGCGGGCCCGGCGCGGGCGACGCCTCGGTCGGCGCCTTCATCCAAGGCCTCACCTACGACGCCGAGGCGCTCCTCAACACCCAGCCGACCACGGGCGCGGGCGCGGCCGGCGACTCGGAGACAGAGACGGAGCAGATCGGCAACGAGACGCTGACGTGCGTGGCGACGCCCTTCAGCCTCCGGACCAACTTCAGCGAGGTCGCCATCCTCGGCAACCCCGGCGAGATCTGGCCCGGCGCGCTCGTCGAGGCCAACCAGAGCCTCCTGGACGGCATCCCGCAGCTGGCCCGCTTCGAGCGCGCGCCGATGAAGCTGCTCGTCGACCTGCCCGGCATCGGCGCCGAGGGCAACGTGATCGTCGAGGACCCGGACCAGGGCAACGTCAACGCCGCCGTCGACGAGGCACTCGACTTCTGGCTGACGAACCTCGCCGCGAGCCAAAACAACCGCGACGGCGGCTACGTCAACTCCGGCGCGTCCACGAGCGAGGTGCAGACCGCGTACTCCTCGGAACAGGTCTCGCTCGACATCGGGCTCAACGTCGCGTGGGCCACGGGCGACGTCGAGTCGCAGTTCAGCTACACTGCTTCGTCCGAGCGCCAGGTCGTGTTCGCGTCGTACAAGCAGGTGTTCTACAAGGTGAAGTACGTCATCGAGAACGGGCAGCGGCCCGAGGACGTGTTTGCGCCGAGCGTGTCGCTCAACCAGGTGGAGGCGGCGTTCAGCAGCAGCGCGCCGCCCGCCTACGTCTCGGAGGTGTCGTACGGGCGGATCATCCTCTTCAAGATGGAGACCTCGTCGTCGTACCAGGCCGCCGACGTGGAGGCGGCCTTCCGCTATGCCACGGGGGCCTCGGTGACCGACGGCGACCTAGCGGCCACGTACGAGAACATCCTTCAGGAGTCGTCGGTCGAGGTGACCGTGCTCGGCGGCAACCCCGGCGACTACCCGAGCGCGTTCTCCAGCCCGAGTCCGGGCGACCTCGCGCAAGTCATCGAGGGCGAAAACGCGATCTTCTCGGCCAACAACCCCGGCGAGCCGATCGCCTATGCGGTGAAGTTCCTTAAGGACGACAGCCTCGCGAAGCTGGGCTACACCACGGAATACACCGCCCGCGAGTGCTCGTCCGCGCAGACGTTCGACTCGGTCACCGTGACGCTCCTGCGCTACCGCGCCGTCCGCGACTGCGACGCGGGCCCCGGCGACTTCGAATTTGACGTAGACGTGCTCAACGGCGGAGCACGGGAGGGCGGGGACAGCGCTGGGTCGCGAAACTCGCCGCTTGAAATCGAGGCGCCGGGCACGGAGGACATCGACGAGGAGATCACGTTCAACGCCGAGCGCCGCGACGGTAACACGTTCGCGGTCAAGTTCAGCGCGAAGGAGTGGGACGACCCGCCGTTCGGCTCGCCTAACACGAACGACCTCAACCGCAGCAGCACCCGCACGCACGTGTTCGGCCCGACGGGATGGACCAACCTCGCGGATGAACCGACGCAGCCGCTCACGATCCGCGTGCGCAACGACGACACGTGCATCGTCGAGCTCGACTACACCGCCGAGGTAGAGTGATCGGCGTGCCCGTCGCGTTGCCTTTCGGAGCACGCGGCGACGAACTCGCGGGGCTACGGGCAGGCTGCTCGTAGCCCCGCGTCGGTGTTAGCCCGTACGGCGGAGGCGCTGCGGCGCGACGGCGGGCGCCTCGGCGTAGGCCTGCCACACGTCCGGGTACTTCCGGTCGAGGCGGCGGACGAAGACGAACGGGCTGCTGTCGTTGGCCGCGTGCCAGAGGTGCTCCTCTGCGACCACGGGGTCGGCGTAGTCTTCCGACTCGGGATCGACGACGTAGGTGACGAGCGCCGACGGCTGCTCGGGGCGCAGGCGCAGCGTCTTGGCCTCCCACGACGCGAGCGTGGTGAGGTTGATGCGGCCGCGCTCGGAGAAGACGTGGTCGTCCCAGCGGCTCGCCATGAAGAGCACGTCTTCGAGGTGGTAGACGAGGTCGGAGCCGCGCAGGCGGTAGAGCGCGTCCACGGCGCCCGAGGCAAGCAGCGTGGCGTCGCGGCGGAGGCGCAGCCGCTCGGCACGCGGGTCGCGCGCGCCGCCGATCTCGATGGCGATGCGACGCGGCCGCCCCTGCGAGCGCGGCTCTACCATCGGCGGCGGGGCCTCGATCAGGAAGTCGACGGTGAAGAACGCGCCGGGCGTCTCTAGCTCCGCCCCTGCGTGCACGACGGCGTCCTCGTGGAGGTACTTCACGAGGTGCCACGCCAGCTCGTCGTGGAGCGGCGACTCGTAAGGGGGCGCGTAGGCTGGGCCGCTGTGGAGGCCGTGGAAGAGCGCCTTCGGATCGACCGTGCTAGGATCGACCGGAGGCGTGCTCTGGGGCGCGTTGGCTTGCTGCGAATCGAGGGGGCGAACGGGCTGCGACATGGGTCGGAGGCGTCGGGTTGAAGGAGGCAGCACGAGGTAGTTGGAGGGGACCTCGCGCGCGCGTGTTTCTAAGGTCAGGATAGCCGGTGTCATCCGTGTGTCACAGGGCGTACTCCTTTGTTTTTAGTCGAGGGTCCCCGGCCCTTTGTCCTGGGTAGGCCGTCGTTTCCTTCGTCCCTTCGCCGTCGGCTCCGATCTTCCAGAGCGCGCTCACGTTCACGCGTCCACACTGTCCACACGTCCATACCTCTTCCCCCATGGCCCTCGTCGCCATCGTCGGTCGCCCCAACGTGGGCAAATCGACGCTCTTCAACCGCTTCACTGAGGAGCGCCATGCCATCACGCACGACGAGCCCGGCGTGACGCGCGACCGCGTCTACGGCGACGTCGAGTGGAACGGCCGCACCTTCGATCTCACGGACACGGGCGGCTTCGTGGCGCGCTCTGACGACCGCTTCGAGGCCGCGATCCGCGAGCAGGTGCTGCTGTCCCTGGAGGAGGCCGACGCGATCCTGTTTGTCCTGGACACGACGGTCGGCATCACCGATCTCGACGCGGAGATGGCGGACGTGCTGCGCCGCACTGAGAAGCCGGTCTTTGTGGTCGCGAACAAGGCCGACAACGACCGCCGCCGCATGGACGTGCATGAGTTCTACCGCCTCGGCCTCGGCGAGGTCTACCCGGTGAGCGCAATCAACGGCTCCGGCACCGGCGAACTGCTCGACGATCTCGTGGCAGCGCTTCCCGAAGACGAGCCCGAGCCCGAGGACGACGCGCCGTACGTCGCCTTCATCGGGCGGCCCAACGTCGGGAAGTCGTCGCTGACGAACCAGTTGCTCGGCGCGCAGCGCTCCATCGTCACCGAGATCGCCGGGACTACCCGCGACGCCGTCGACGCGCGGATGGACTTCCACGGCCGCGAGGTCGTGCTCGTGGACACGGCCGGCCTGCGCCGCAAGGCCCGCGTGCGCGAGAACGTCGAGTTCTATAGCACCCTCCGCACCGAGCGCGCCATCCAGCGCTGCGACGTGGCCGTGCTGCTTATCGACGCCGTGGACGGGCTGGAGGCGCAGGACGCGCGCGTGCTCCAGCAGGCCGAGCGTATGAAGAAGGGCCTCGTGATCGCGGTCAACAAATGGGACCTCGTCGAGGACAAGGAGACGAACACGGCGCGCAACTACGCCGCCGCCATCCACGAGCGCCTCGGGCTCTTCGACTACGTCCCGGTCCTGTTCATCTCGGCCTACACCGGCCAGCGCGCCCACCGCGTCCTCGAAACAGCGCTCCGCGTCTACGATGAGCGCTCGAAGCGCATCCCGACCGCCCCGCTCAACGAGGCGGTCGCCGCCGCGATCAACGCGCACCACCCGCCGAGCCACAAGGGCAACTACGTCAAGATCAAGTACGCCAGCCAGGTCCGCGCCGAGCCGCCCGTGTTCGCGTTCTTCTGCAACGACCCGAAGGGCATCAAGGAGGACTACGCGCGCTACCTAGAGAACCGCCTCCGCGCGTCGTTCGGGTTCCAGGGCGTCCCGCTGACGCTGTCGTTCAAGCGGAAGTAGTTGCTCCGCACGACTCCCCCCGCTTGTACGCCTGCGACGGCGCACAAGCTGTCCCCCTCACCCGTGAGGGGGACAGTTCGAAGAGCGACCGAAGGGAGACGATGAGAACGGGGGGAGTGTCACACGGCGAGGCATGCGCCTTAGTCACGCCTCGGCCTGCTCGTCCTTCCGGTGCTCGCACGTCTCGCGCTGGCAGTGGCCGTACATGTGCAGCGCGTGGTGCGTGATGTCGAACTGGAAGATTTCCGCCATCGTCTCCTTGATGCTGTGGAGGCGCGGGTCGCAGAACTCCAGCACCTCGCCGCAGTCGACGCAGATGAGATGGTCGTGCTGCCAGTAGGCGTAGGCGCGCTCGTACTTCGCCTGCGCGCGGCCGAACTGATGCTTCACCACGAGGTCGGAGTCGAGGAGCAGTTCGAGCGTGTTGTAGACCGTGGCGCGGCTGACGCGGATGTCCCGCTGTGAGAGGCGGACGAACAGTTCGTCGGCGTCGAAATGCCCGGCCTCGGCGTAGATCTCGTCGAGGACGGCGAAGCGCTCGGCGGTATGCCGCTGCCCGTTCTCCTTGAGGTAGACGCTGAAGAGGCGACGTACCTCCTCGATCTGGGTCTGGGCGGACGCGGGCTTGAGCCCCGGCAGGGGCGGCGTGGAGGTCGACATGGCAGCAAGGGGATCCGAGGTCGAAGCTCAACCAGACGGGGTCAATACGGTTCCGAGGCTAGCGCGTGGCTACGAGCGTGTTCAGGTCGGCAAGGACCTCCGCGTGCAGCGTCTCGATGGGCTGCGTGGCGTCGAGGACGCAGATGCGGTCCGGCTCGGCCTCGGCAAGGGCAAGGTAGGCTGTGCGCACGCGTCCGAAGAACGCGTCGTCGGAGCCTTCCATGCGGTCCGGCTCGCGGTCGTTTCGCCGCTCAGCGAGGACGTCGAGCGGGGCGTCGAAGTAGTAGGTGCGGTCCGGCAGCAGCCCGCCTGTGACGCGCTCTTGGAAGCCGCGCAGCCAGCCAAGGTCCGCCACATCGCGCCCAGCGCCCTGGTAGGCGAACGTCGAGTCGAAGAAGCGGTCGGCGAGGACGATAGTGCCGTCGGCGAGAGCGGGGCGGATCTTCTGCGCGACGAGCTGCGCCCGCGCTGCCGAGAACAGCAGCAGCTCGGCGAACGGCACGATGTCGAGCGCGGGATCGAGGAGCAGCGTGCGGATATGCTCGGAAATCTCGGTGCCGCCCGGCTCGCGGACGCGCAGCGTGTGGCGACCCTGGCTGCGGAGGTGCGCGTCGAGCAGACGCACCTGCGTCGACTTGCCAGAGCCGTCGAGGCCTTCGAAGGTCAGAAACATGAGCAGAGAAAGCGCTGAAAGGACGGGCAAAGGTAGCCCCGTATCCAGGATGTAGCGGATGCGCCCTCGTCGCGGCGTTGTGCGCGTCCTGGGGTAGCGTTCTCTCCCACCAACCTGCTCGACCCATGGGCTTCTTCTCCTCGCTCAAGAAAAACCTCACCGGCAGTTGGGCCGACGTGGACATCCGCGCCGACGATGCCGAGCGTGGCGGCACCCTCACGGCCACCGTCACCGTGCGTGTCCGCGACGACGCCATCGACGTGAACAAGATCACGGTCAAGCTCCAGTGCCAGGAGGAGATCCACATTCCCGACTACCGGGGTGGTGGCACGAGTCGCCCTGCAGGCAGTACCGGCGCCGCGATCACGCGCGACCGCCTCGACGTACGCAAGACGGAGACGCTCCACACCGACGAGCAGACGCTCGCGGGCGCGCAGCAGCTCAGCGCCAACTCCAGCCACGACTTCGAGGCCACGTTCCGCCTCCCGGATCACCTCCCACCGACGCTCGAAGGGCGGCACGCGGCGTTCTCGTGGCGGGTCTACGCGAGCGTGGATATGAAGGGCAACGACCCCGACAGCGGCTGGCAGGAGATCACGGTGCGGTAGCGGGTCGAGGGTCGAGGAGATGTCGCGATGGATTTGGGGCGTCAAGCCAGATCCTCGTGGCGCTCCCAGCTCTGCGGCCCACTGCTTCGTTTTTCGCTAGCCTTTCGCCCCCGGCGCGGCGCGGCGGGCGGCTTCGCGCGTAGACTATCGGCTCCATTCCTTTTGCCGATAGCCGACGGCCTACTGCCGATAGCCACCCGATGCAGATCCACCTCCCCGACGGCTCCGTCCGCGACCTCCCCGCGAATGCCACCGGCCTGGACCTCGCCCAGGATATCTCGGCGGGCCTCGCCCGCAACGCGCTCGCCGTCAAGGTCACGCTACCCGGCGAGAAGGAGGGCGAGGTGCGCGACCTCAGCCGCCCGCTCCCCGACGGCAGCACGGTGCAGATCCTCACCTGGCGCGACGACGACGGCAAAGCCGCCTTCTGGCACTCGTCGGCGCACCTCATGGCCGAGGCGCTCGAAGCGCTCTACCCCGGCGTCCAGCTCGGCATCGGCCCCGCCATCGAGCGCGGGTTCTACTACGACGTGGACCTCTCCGCTGTCGAGGGCACCCCGACGCTCACGCCCGAAGACTTCCCCGCCATCGAGAAGAAGATGAAGGAGCTTGCGCGGCAGAACAACGCGTTCGAGCGCCAGCCCATCGGCAAGGCTGACGCCATCGCCCACTTCGAGGCGAAGGGCGACCCGTACAAGCTCGAACTCCTCCAAGACCTCGAAGACGGGAGCATCACGTTCTACACGCAGGGCGGCTTCACCGACCTCTGCCGCGGGCCGCACATCCCGTCCACGAAGCCCATCAAGGCCATCAAGCTCACCAAGCTGAGCGGGGCCTACTGGCGCGGCGACGACTCCCGCCCGCAGCTGACACGCCTTTACGGCATCACCTTCCCGAAGCAGAAGGAACTCGACGCCTACCTCGAGATGATGGCGCTCGCCGAGCAGCGGGACCACCGCAAGCTCGGGAGCGAGATGGGGCTCTTCATGTTCTCGCAGACGGTGGGGCCCGGCCTGCCGATCTGGCTGCCGAAAGGGGCCATCCTGCGCGAGACGCTGACCAACTTCCTCAAGGAGGAGCAGACGCGGCGCGGCTACCAGCCTGTCGTCACTCCGCACATCGGGCGGCTCGACCTCTTCAAGACGAGCGGGCACTACCCCTACTATGCCGACTCGCAGTTCCCGCCCATGTTTGAGGACGACGCGGAAGGCGCGCCCGAGAGCGAGCGGGAGGGCTACCTGCTCAAGCCGATGAACTGCCCGCACCACGTGCAGATCTACGACCGGCAGCCGCACTCCTACCGCGAGCTCCCGATCCGCTACGCCGAGTTCGGGACCGTCTACCGCTACGAGCAGTCCGGCGAGCTCGGCGGCCTCACCCGCGTGCGCGGCTTCACGCAGGACGACGGCCACCTCTTCTGCACGCCCGACCAGGTCAAGGACGAGTTCAAGAACGTCATCGACCTCACCCTGACCGTGCTCCGCGCGCTCACGTTCGACACCTTCACGGCGCAGGTGTCGCTCCGTGACCCCGAGAACACGGACAAGTACATCGGCGAGGCCGCGCTGTGGGACTCGGCCGAGCAGTCGATCCGCGAGGCCGCGGCCGAGATGGGCTTGGAGACGATCGAGGAGGAGGGCGAGGCCGCGTTCTACGGGCCGAAGCTCGACTTCATGGTCAAGGACGCCCTCGGCCGCCCCTGGCAGCTCGGCACCATCCAGGTGGACTACAACCTCCCCGAGCGCTTCGACCTGACCTACATCGACGCGGACGACACCCGCAAGCGGCCGGTGATGATCCACCGTGCGCCGTTCGGCAGCCTGGAGCGCTTCATTGGTGTGCTCATCGAGCACTGCGGCGGGCACTTCCCCGTGTGGCTCGCGCCCGTGCAGGTGAAGGTGCTCCCCGTCAGCGACGCCTTCAGCGACTACGCTCGTGAGGTTGCTTCGGCCGTCCGCGCCGCTGGCTTCCGGGTGGAGACCGACCTGCGCAGCGAGAAAGTCGGCCGCAAGATCCGCGACGCCGAAGTCGAGAAGGTACCCTACATGCTCGTCGTCGGCGGCAAGGAGGTCGAGGCGGGGACCGTCGCCGTCCGCCGCCAGGCCGAGGGCGACCGCGGAGCCGTGCCGACCGCCGAGTTCATCGCCGCGCTCCAGCAGGAAGTCGCCGAGCAGCTAGGCCGCGCGTAGGCGCTCAGTCCGAAAGCACAAACCGAGCGAACTGCGGAGACTGTCCCTCCCGGGTGAGACGCACGACGTAGCTCCCGGCTGGGTGGCGCTCCATGCTGAGTGAGGTTTCGTGCGCCCCAGCCGCCTGCCACCCGAGCGTCGTGCCTGCGACACGCCGCCCGAGCAGGTCGTACACGTCCAGCGCCACCTGCCCGGGCGCCTCCAGACCGAACGCGACGCGCATCGTGGCCTGCACGGGGTTGGGCCAGACCGAGACCTGCATGTGTGCCTGCTGCGGTTGGGGATCGGCCGCAACGTCACTCACCACCTCGAAACTGCCCGCACCCAGGCTGGTCCGCACCGAGTAGCCATCGTCCGCCGTGACGGCCCACTGGTAGCGTCCTTCGGCGAGGTCGGGCTGCACCCACTGGGGCTCCGTGGTTTCGAACTCCTGGTCGCGGCCATCGTCTGAACTGAGGTAGAGGGTGTAGACCACGCCCTCGTCCGTGGACGGCTCCCAGGCGAACGTGACCGGGTCGAGGTTCGAGACCACGCTCTCTTCTGCCGGCGTGAGGAGGCGAAACGGAGCGGGCGGCGCGTCCTCGCCGACCCCTTCCACGAGCGTTAGCGTTTGATTCGGATCGATGCCCTCGTAGACGTCCACCTGCCCACTCGGCCAGCGCACCGTGACGGACGCCGAGGAGGCCGTACCGAGGCCGAAGTGCGCAAGGCGGCCCTCGCTCTGCGACATCATGCCGTCGCCGATCTGCACCTCGCGCACCATTGCAAGGTCGCCCGCGGTCACCTCAATGCGCGCGCCAACGCCTTCGCGGTTCGACGTGACGCCTCGCAGCCGTACGCGCAGCCACCCGTTAGTGCCCCCGTCGTTGAGGTAGAGTCGGAACCGGGAATCTGGCGTGTAGAGGTCCATCCAACCATCCCCGTTGACATCGCCTGCGGCCGCGGGGGTAGTCGTGATGTCGGAAAGGTTGGCTCCACCCGTGACGTCGGTGAAGGTGCCGTCGCTGTTGTTGCGATAGAGGCGGGAGACGCCTGGGCTGTTGGCGACGAAGAGGTCTTGCCAGCCGTCGTTGTCGAAGTCCGCCACCGACACGTTCCATCCCGAATCGGTGCTCGGACCGTCGACGCTGGCGGCTTCCGCTACGTCGGTGAAGGTTCCGTCCCGCTCATTGCGATAGAGGCGATTCTTTCCCGAGAGACCTTCGCTCGGCATATTGGCGACGAAGAGGTCTTGCCAACCGTCGTTATCGAAGTCGAGCCAGGCGACGCCCCAGCTCGGGCGCTCGTCCGCCACCCCCACGGCCACCGATGCCTCCTCGAAGGCGCCCCCGTCGTTGCGGTAGAGGAGGTTTTCCGTGATGCCCAAACACAGGCCGATGTAGATATCGCTGTCGCCGTCCCGGTCGTAGTCGGCGGCGGCCATGCCGTAGGTCCCCCGTTCGAGCACGGGGACCCCGGCTTGGATGAAGTCGAAGCGCCCGGCCCCATTTCCTCGGTACAGCAGATCGAAGTCGAGATCGTTGCCCAGCAGAAGGTCGAGGCTGCCATCCTGGTTGTAGTCGAACAGCACGGACCCTTGCGTGAGAAAGTTGCTGTTGAGGTCAATCCCCGTATTCCTGAAGCTGATTCCGTTTCGCCCCTCAAACAGCGTCAAGCGCTCACGGGCAGGCTGATACTGGTAGAAGTTGGGGTCAAACGCTTCCATGAGAAAGAGGTCAGCCCGCCCATCGTCGTCCACATCCCCAACGAGGGCTCCTATGGGGAAGACGGTCCCGAACGACCTGAACTCGAACCCCTCATCCCGCTGCAGCAGCCACCCCCCCTGCCCTACGAGATCCGCCCGCCCGTCCCCATCCAGGTCGGCGATGGTGGCCCCGAAGGTGGAAAACACGTTGTTGTCAGGGACGAGGTCGTTAGCGTTGGTGAAAGTCTGTGCTGCGAGTCCGGGAGCGAGCCCGAGCAGCAGAAGAAGAGGCGTCAGGAGAAAGGCGACGACGCGAAGCATAGGAAGAGCCGTTTGGTGAGGTACTCTCCTAGAAGCTATTGCAGAAGTCGGTTGAGGCAGAGCAGGCTCAGCGCAAAGAGCACGAACCCGCGATACACCCCCACATGACGCTCCCACCGCACCACCACCCGCCGGTAGTTGAACAGCCACGCGAACGTGCGCTCCACCTTCCAGCGCTGCCGATACGCGCTTGCGTCACACTCGGGGGGACGCCCACGCCGCGCCTTCCACCTCTTCGGACGCCGCCTCGTCGGGATCGCGTGCCGGATGCCCCGCCGCGTGAGGTAGCGTCGGAAGGCCCGGCTATCATAGCCACGGTCACAGGTGAGCCGATCTGGGCGTGTGCGGGCTCGACCACGGGCGCGCGCCACTCGCACCGTCGCCAGGGTCTCTTCGGCCAAGCGCACCTCGCTTTTCTGCGCGCTCTCGACGAGCAGGCCAATCGGCAGCCCTTCGCCGTCGGTGACGAGCATCAGCTTGGTCCCCTTACCCTTACGCGTCTTGCCTACGCAGCGGCCCCCCTTTTTGCCGGGACAAAGCTTCCGTCGAGGAAGGCTTCAGCCCAGCGGAGCTTGCTCTCCGCCCCCGCCTCGGCGGGGCGGGCGTCGAGCGAGGCGAGGAACGCCCGCCAGAGGCGTTCCCACGTGCCATCGGCTTCCCAGCGACCCAGCCGTCGCCAGGCGGTGGAGGGATTGATGCCGTATGTGGCAGGAAGGTCACCCCAGCGGCAGCCGGAGCGCATGACAAAGAGGATGGCTTCGAGCACAGCGCGGTCGTCGGCGCGGGGTCGGCCCATCTTCTTGGGAGGCGGCAAGTGGGGCCGAATGGCGTCCCACTGCGCCTCGGAGAGTCGGACAGGGTTCATGCCCCGAAGCTATCACGTCCTCCCACTTTTGCAATAGCCTCTAAGCTCAGGCACACATATCGATTACACAAGGACAATTATATGTGCCTGCCGCTGACCTCACCCGTAGCGGCGGCGGTAGTCCTCGAAGTCGTCGTCGTCCTCGTCGTCGCCGAAGGTGCCGAGGCTGCCGAGCACCGAGCCCATGATGTCGGAGTAGGACGTCTGCTCGACGAGCGCGTCCTTGCCGACGAGCGAGTGCTGGTGCAGCGCCTCCAGAACGAACTCCATCGCCGAGGCCGTCTCAGCGGGCGTGGCGGGGTCGGAGTGCTTCTTCACGAACGTGCGGAGGCCCTCCACGCGGTCGAGCGTCTGCGCGTACGTCTCGAAGCCCATCTCGGGTGTGAGGTCGATGGTGTTGCCCTTCGAGAACCAGCCGAGGATCTTCGCATAGGCGGCGCGGCCCTGATCGCCCTCGCCTTTCGCGGCGGGGTCGGGGAAGTAGCGCTTGAAGATCGCGGCCACGGCGCGGCCCACGAGCACGCGCGCCACGTTCTGCGCGCCCTCCTGCTCGCCCTCGTAAACGAGCTCGACCTTGCCCGTGATTGCGGGCTCGACGTGGACGAGGTCGCTGATGCGGAGCGTCGTCTCAGCCTCGCTGTTGAGCAGCGCGCGGCGCTCGGCGGCGGAGACGAGGTCTTCGAGCGCGGCCCTCGTTAGGCGCGCGGAGACGCCCGACTTCTGGTCGATGTATTCGCTCTGGCGCGCCTCGACGGCGATCTGCTCGACGACCTCGCGGAAGTAGTGCGGGACGCGCACGGTCGGGCCGCCGCGCTCCTGCCAGGCCTCCTGCGCCGTGATCGCCACCCCAATCTCAATGGAGCGCGGGTAGTGCGTGAGGATCTGGCTGTCGATGCGGTCCTTGAGCGGCGTGATGATCGAGCCGCGGTTGGTGTAGTCCTCGGGATTGGCCGTGAAGACCATCACCACGTCGAGCGGGATGCGGAGTTGGAAGCCCCGGATCTGGATGTCCGACTCCTCCATGATGTTGAGCAGGCCGACTTGGATGCGCGGCTGGAGGTCGGGCAGCTCATTGATGGCAAAGATGCCGCGGTTGGTGCGCGGGATGATGCCGTAGTGGATGACGCGCTCGTCGGCGTAGGTGAGCTTCTGCGTGGCCGCCTTGATGGGGTCGATGTCGCCGACGAGGTCGGCGATGGTCGTGTCGGGCGTGGCCAGCTTCTCACCGTAGCGTTCGGAGCGGTGCAGCCACTCGATGGCCGTAGCGTCGGCGCTCTCGATGAGCATCTCGCGCGCCTGGCGGGAAACGGGCGCGAGCGGGTCGTCGTAGAGCTCGGTGCCCGCGACGTAGGGGATCCACTCGTCGAGCAGGCTCGGCAGCATGCGCACGATGCGGCTCTTGGCCTGGCCGCGCAGGCCCAGCAGGATGAAGTCGTGCCGGGCAAGGATCGCGTTTTGGAGCTGCGGGATGACGGTCCGCTCGAAGCCCAGGATGCCGGGGAAGACGTTCTCGCCCGCGCGCAACTTGTGGATGAGGTTGGCGCGCATCTCGTCCTTGACGGAGCGCGGCCGGTACCCGGCGGCCTTGAGGTCGCCAAGCATGGATATACGAGGGGGGCGGGTGGCAGCCATGGAGCCAGGGAGACGGGCGAACAAGAAAGGGCGACTCCCACGCGACCCCCACGGGCGCTGTTCCTGTTGCCAGGTTTGCGGTGGCTCTCGCCTAGTCATTGAGGCGAAGCGCGGTTTATTCCAGGGAACCAATCTCGGGTATCCTTCCTTGGCTAGCCCCGCCGCCCCAGCGCGAGTACCTTGGGGTCTTGGCGTTTTCGGTCCCCTTACCACCGCTCCCTATGTCCTTTCGTACTGCTATCCTCACCGTTGCCCTGCTTGGCGCGGCGCTCGTGAGTGTCCCGGCGCTTGCTCAGCCCGCTGTTTTCCAAACCTATCAGGCGGCGGCGGCGGCGGCCCACCCGCACGACCACAGCCACGGCACCTACGAGGTCGTCGGCATGCCCGATGGCACGGTGATGTGCCGCCCGGCAGCAGACGCGTCGCTGGAGCAGCTTCAGCGCACGGCAGCGAGCGACCTCAACCTCACGCTCGTCTCCTCGACCAACAACCCCGCCACGATCGACGGGATGCGCATCTTTCTGCGGGCCACCGATCAGCTGATCGCACGCCCGGTGGCCCTCCTGGCCTTCCGGCGCGCGGCCGCGCTCTGGGAGCGGCGCATCACCAACCCCATCACGGTCATCATCGACGTGGACTTTGGGCCGGAGCGCTTCGGCTCAGGCACCTTCCCACCAGGCGTCATCGCCAGCGCAACGTCAGCGCTGGGCACGGCCACCATCGGCGGGCAGGCCGTAGGTCCCAACGAGCTGCGCGACGCGCTCCTCGCCGCCAACGGCGACGCCCAGCTCCAGCAGCTCTACAACACCATCGCGGAGCCGGTCTCAGCCACGACGGGAAGCCCGCTCGGCTCGGCGCTGATGGCGCTGCCCAACCGCCAGGCCCTCGGCTTTGCCCCCGCCACGCTTGACCCCAACCCGTCTGTCAACCCGTTCGGCAGCGTCGCCAACATCGGCTTCAACTCGGCGTTCAGCTACGACTTTGACCCGGCCAACGGCATAAGCTCGGGCTTCACCGACTTCGAGGCCATCGTAGCGCACGAGATGGGCCACTCGCTCGGGTTCAACAGCGCGATCGGCTTCGGCGGGCCGCCGAACAACTTCTTCACCACCTGGGACCTCTTCCGCGTGCGCCCCGACGCCGTGGAGCCGGGCGACTACGACAGCTTCGCCGCCGCGGACCGCGTGCTCACGCCAGGGCCGCCGCCGAACCGCGTCCTCGTCGTCGAGGGTGGCACCACCTACTTCGAGCCGGAGCACGTCTTCTTCGACGGCCTCGTCGAGCTCGCGACCTCCACGGCCACCGGCGGCCGCGAAGGCGGCGACGGCCAGCAGGCCTCGCACTGGCAGGACGACGCGCAGCGGCCCCCGTCGCTCGGCGAAGACCGCCGCATCGGCATCATGGACCCCACCTTTGGTGGCGGCCGCGTGCTCCTCGAAGACGCCGACATCCGCATGCTCCAGGTCATCGGCTACAACGTCGACTTCGACCCGGTGACTACCTCGGCCACGCTCTCCTTCGACGGCAGCGAGCTCGACATCTCGACCGCTACGCCCGTCGTCGAGATTGGCGACACCCCCGTCGGTGAGAACGGCACGGCCGAGTTCGTGCTCACCAACACAGGCACGGAGCCGCTCTTCTTCGAGGCCGAGGTCTTCAGCACGTTCTCCGTACCCGTGGGCGTATCGTCCACCCTCTCCGTCGTGGAGAGCGGCGAGATCGCGCCGGGCCAGCAAGGCTCGGTGGCGGTCACCTTCGGGTCGGACGCACCGGCCACGTTTGGCGGGCTCCTGCGGCTCATCACGAACGCGCAGGACCGCCTCGTGATCGACGCGCCGTTCGAGTTCACCACCGGCGGCGCCGCCCGCCCCGAGGCCTCCATCGATGATGACCTACTGAACTTCTCGACCATCTTCACGGACGAGCCCGCGGTGTCGCAGACGGTCAACATCTCGAACGAGGGCGGTCTCCCGCTCGAATACGAAGCACGGATGACGCTCGCCGCCCAGGCCAGCGCCGCGCGGTCGTCGCTGAGCCACTTCGTCGGCGCCGAGCGCGCGGCCCAGGCGCAGAACCTCTTCACGGCCAACTTCGAGGACGACTTCAACGGCTTCACCGCCAGCGGCGGCGAGGCCGAGGACTGGCGGCGCGTCGACATCGGGCCGGCGGCTCTGCCAGGCCACTCCGCGCCGTTCGCGGCCTACTTCGGCCAGACCGATCCGCTCGGCTACCGCAACAACGCCGAGGGCTTGCTCCTCAGCCCGCCCATCGACCTCAGCGGCGTGCCGACGAGCGACCTCGTAACGCTCACGTTCTCGTACTACCTCCAGGTCGTCCAGAACGACATCGCCCGCGTCGTGCTCACCTACGACGACGGCGCGACCCTCGTCGAGCTCGCCACCTCGGACGGCGGCGCGCTCGTCAACGGCGACGAGTGGCAGACCATGATGATCCCGCTCAACGACGCCTCGGGCCAGGCCAGCCCGCTCCGTATCGGCTTCGAGTTCGACAGCAACATCACGGCGTCGGACGAGGGCTGGTTCCTAGACGACATCGAGGTGTCGGCGCTAGTCGGGGCGAACCCCTTCTACACGGCGCCCCGCTTCGGCAGCATCGCCGGGGGCACCACCGAGCCGCTCGTGGTCACCATCGAGCCCTCGCTGCTCGTCCCGGCCCGCTACCGTGGCAACGTGCAGCTGGTCACCAACGACTTCTTCCAGCCAGAGATCGACATCCTGGTGGGCTTCACGCTCCGCGAGCCGGTGTCGAACGAGAACGAGGCCGCCCCGGTGCAGTTTGCGCTGCACAGCGCCTACCCGAACCCGTTCGACCAGCAGACGACGCTGCGCTTTGACCTCCCGGAGACTACAGAGGCAACGCTGACGGTCTACGACGTGCTCGGCCGCGAGGTCGCCCGCCTGCTCGACGGCGCATCGCTTACGGCAGGCAGCCACACAGCCACGCTGGAAGCGAGCGCGTTCTCCGCCGGGGCCTACCTCGTGCGGCTGAGCGCCGGTGACGACACGGCAACCCAGCGCATCCTGCTGGTCCGATGAGCCATAGTCCCAAGCACCGCGCCCCGGCGAGTCCGCTCGCCGGGGTGCTCTCGTTCGCGGCACCCCTGCTGACGGCTGCGTTGGTTGCCGGGCTTCTGTCGGCGTGCTCGCCCGCAGGTCCCCTCGACGGGAGCCGCGCTGCGACGCCACCGCCCACGCCGACGTTCACGCTGCTCCCGACCGCGCCGAGCTACCTCGCCGTGGCGACCTTCCGCGGCGAGAGCGCCGTGGCCCTCGGCGACAGCGCTGCCATCTTCGAGATCGGCGAGGCCGTCTACCGCGCCCCACTCGCCAACGGCCCCAGCGACTACGAGGAGCCCGGTGGCACCACCGTCACGCAAGCCACCTACACGCTCGACCAGGACAGCTACGGGGCACTCACTACCAACCCAGCGGATTCGGTGAGCGTGCAACTTCCGATCGGCGGGGCCATGCTGGAATTCCCGTTCCGCCGCGGCGATGTGGTTGAATAGCCGCTATGCGTCCGGCGCGTCTAGCGTCGGCGGTGCTTCCAGCACCAGCACGCTCACCTGCGGGCCCTTCAGGAGCACCGCAAACGTGAGCGTCCCATCAGCAGCTTGGCGCACGTCGAGGTCGGTGGGGAAGAGCGCGAGCGGGTCTTGCTCGGCGGGCACGGCCTGGAACTCGTAGACACGCTGCAAGCGGGCCGCACCGTCTTCCTTCGTGTACGCGTCGATGCGGAGGACGCCGGGGCGGAGGTTGAGCACGTAGAGCGTGTCGCCGAGCGCCCGAGCGGCGGCGCTGAGGAGCGGCGGCTCCCGGACCTCGTCGCGCATGAACCGCAGCGAGGTGTTCAAGAGAGGCGAGTCGAAGCTGACGAGCGCGAGCGTGTCGAGCGTCGCGCCGGAAGCCGTCTCGGGCGCGAGCACGTCCACGACGGGGCGGTAGCCGGAGAGGCTAAGGACATCATCGTCCCACGGCCGGACGTAGCCGATGTGCCGCCACCACGGACCACCGAGGTCGTAGCGCGCGCGCTCCGCTCCGTTGTGGTCCAGCACGGCGACAAACGTGCCCATCGTCTCGTCCTCCGTCCCCGCGTCCTGGTCCACGCTCTTGAGCACGATGGTGCTGTCGGTCACGAACGCCGTCGCATAGCCCGCCTCGGGCAGGTCAACCGTCCGCGTCACCTGCCCTTCGTGGACAAAATGCAAGCGCGTGTCTTCGCGGCTCAGGACTGCCAGCGTGTCGCCGCGCTGACCCGCGAGCAACGGAAACGCAAACGTGTCCGGCGTGACGATGCGCGTCCGGTCGCCCGTCCGCACGTTGAACGAAGCGAGGTGGCCGTCTTCCTGGTCGAGGACGTGCAGCTCCGACCCGTCCGCGCTGAAGGCAAGCGTCATCGGATACGCCAACTCGGGCGAATCGGGCGGCACGATGCGGCGTGCGAGCGCGAGCGTGTCTACCGGCACCGCCGCCGCGACCTCCATCGAGAGCGAGTCCGCCGGCGTCACCCCGCGCGTCTGCTGCCGCTGCGAACCGGGCAAGCACGACGTGAGAAGTACGAGGTGAGAGGTGAGAAGTAGAGCGACGAGAGCGTAGCGCATGGCGGGAGCGGGCCAACCCTGAAGAGATCCGAGGCGACGCTCACACACAGCTACCTCTGTGGAGGTTGCCCCGCGTCGCCTTTCTCACTTCAAACTTCCCACTTCAACCCTTCCCTCACCCGGTGCGTGCGATGGCGAGCGTCAGCGTCTGCTCAGTGCCGTCGCGCAGGAGGCGGACGGCGACCGTCTCGCCTGCGCCGATGCTGCCGAAGAGCGCCTTTGCGTCCTCGGCGGTGCTCACCTGCTGCTCCGCGATGGCCACGATCACGTCGTAGGGGCGGATCCCCGCGCTCTCGGCGGGCGAGGCCGGATCGACGCTCTCCACGATCAGCCCGCGTGCCGAGGTGAGGCCGAGCGCCCGTGCGATGCGCGCGTTCATGGCGCGCACGTTGAGCCCCGTGTAGAAGGAGCGGTCCACGAAGCCGTTGGCCTGCAGCTCGTCCACGATGCCGCGCACGCGCGTGGCTGGGACCGCGAAGCCGAGGCCGACCGAGCCGCCTGATTGCGAGAAGATGAACGTGTTCACGCCGATGACCTCGCCGAGCGCGTTCACGAGCGGCCCGCCCGAGTTACCGCGGTTGATGGCCGCGTCGGTCTGGATCATGTCGCGGAAGACGCGGCCCTGCTGCGGCGCGAAGTCGCGGCCGGTGGCGCTCACCACGCCGACGGTCACGGTCGGCTCGGCGGCCTCGAAGAGCCCGAACGGGTTGCCGAGCGCGATGGCCCACTCGCCGACCACGATGTCATCGTTCTGACGAAACTGGAGGTACGGCAGCGGCGAAGGCGGCTCCACCTTCAAGAGCGCGATGTCGCTCTCGGGGTCAGAGCCGATGAGCGTCGCGTCGAGCTCGCCGCCGTCGGGGAAGGCAACGGTGATCTTGGTCGCGTTGCCGGCCACGTGGTCGTTGGTGACGATGTAGCCGTCGGGCGAGATCACGAAGCCGGAGCCGAGGCCCTGCACCTGCCGCTCGACGACGCGGTCGCGGCGGCGGCCGAAGAAGTATTCGAAGAACGGGTCGCCCGCGAACGGGTCGCGGTAGCGCACCTGCTGCACCTCGATCACGTTGACCGACACCACCGCCGGAGCCACGACCTCGACGGCGTTGACGATGGCTGTGCGGCGCGTCGCGCCGATGTTCGCGTCGGCGGTCTCAGCGAGCCGGTCGGCGCTGACGCGCTGCGGGGCGGGCTCCTGCGGCGCGTCCTGCGACTGCGCGGGCTGCTTGCACCCAACGAGCGCAAGCGCGAGGAGAATGAGGACGTGGACCTTCATGGAGGGGCGACGCATCAGCAGAGGCTTCGGAGAAACAACAGCAGGGTAAAAACAACGACAGGCGGCTCGTACGGAAGCACCGCCTGGCTGTTTCCCCGGCTGTCTCTCTACGCCACCCCTCTGCAGCGCCTCCCGATAGCGCCGCTCAGCAGCAGCCTCCGCTCGCCTCGCCGTCGGCGCTGGCGGGGGCCGGAGCGCAGTCGAAGAGGCCGAAGTGCGTGCTGCGGTTGCCGAGCACGTCGAAGTAGCGGCCATAGCGCGTCTCTTGCACCATCGCGGCGGAGTTGCCGCAGACGAGCATCGGTCGGTCCTTCTCGAAGAGATGGTGGTCGTCGAGGAGGAAGGCGTGCGGCTGCTCGTCGATACCGCCGCGGTAGAACGCGA
This sequence comes from Bacteroidota bacterium, assembly GCA_039821555.1. Lineage (NCBI taxonomy): Bacteria > Pseudomonadati > Bacteroidota > Bacteroidota bacterium. The sequence goes on along the minus strand of JBCBNX010000020.1, from coordinate 8,594 downwards.
CCTGGCCGTAGTCCTCGCAGCGGTCCTCCAGGCTCGTCACCTTGAACGCGCGCACGGTCTTGGAACTGAACTGGATGCCGCCGGTCTTCGCGGCGATGGCCTCGTCCTCCACGACGATGGGCCGCGACGAGACGATGCGGTAGTCCGGGATGCCGAGGTCGATGAGCATGCGGCGGAAGTCTTCCTCGTAGAGCGCGCCGCCGAGGCACTCGCCGTGGATCACGGGGTCGGCGGCCACGTCGGCGGGAATGCGGCGGTCGGCGAACACGTCGGAGAAATAGAGCTCGCCGCCGGGCTTGAGCACGCGCACGATCTCGGCGAAGGCGGCGCGCTTGTCGGGCGTGAGGTTGAGCACGCAGTTCGAGATCACCACGTCTACGCTGTCGTCCTCGATGCCGAGCGCCGCGAGGTCTTCGATGGTGCCGAGGCGGAAGTCGGTCGTGACGGTGTCGAAGCCGAAGCGCTCGGCGTGCGTGGCCGCGTGCCGCTCGGCGACCTCCAACTGCTCGGCGGTCATGTCCACGCCGATCACGCGGCCGTTCGGCCCCGCGAGCGCCGCCGCGAGAAACACATCGCGCCCCGTGCCGCAGCCGAGGTCGAGCACCGTGCAGCCGTCGAGCGCAGGCGGGAGCGGCGAGCCGCAGCCGTAGAACTTGGCCAGCACCTCGTCTTCGAGCTGGCCGAGGATGGCCTTGTGCTGGGCGGGCAGGTCCTCCGTGGAGCAGCACGCACTCGTCTTGAGATCGGCGCTGGTTTCGAGGGTCGAGCCGTAGTAGTCGCGGACGGCGGCGTGGACCTGGTCGGCGGGGAGCGGCGCGGGTGTGGTGGGGACTTGCATGGCGGGCGCGAGGCGTGGTAGAAGCGAGAACGGAAAAGGCGGACGAACATACGGGCCCGCCCCTTACGTCACCCACGGCATTTTGCCCACCGCGCTGTCAGCGAACCGCGACGGTCAGCGAACCGCGACGGTCAGCGAACCGCGACGGTCAGCGAACCGCGACGGTCAGCGAACCGCGACGGTCAGCGAAC
>JBCBNX010000020.1:0-7466 GCA_039821555.1 Bacteroidota bacterium | reverse complement strand
CCGCCACCCCGGCGATGTGCGGCGTGACGAGGTTAAACGGCAAGTCAGCGTCGAAGCGCTCCAGGTCCAATGACGCGAAGCCTGCCGCCTCGATGGCCAGCCCCGTCTCGCGGTCGGGGCGGCACCCGTCGGCCACCCAGCCCCACGGGCGACGCAGCACCCGCTGCGCCCCGCGCCGCACCGTTCCCCGCTGAGCCGCAACGTGCTCGATGAATACGAACCGGCCGCCCGGCTTGAGTACGCGCCGCACCTCGGCGAGCGCCTGTGCCACGTCGTCCACGGAGCAGAGCACGAGCGTGCTCACGACCGCATCAGCGCTTGCGTCGTTCACGGGCAGTGCTTCGGCCACGCCGACCTCGGGGCGTACGTCGAGGCCGAACTCGTCGGCCTGCTCTTGGAGGTAGGGGTACATGTGCACGTTCGGCTCGACGGCGACCCAGCGCGTGCCCGCTGCGAGGTAGCGCGCGTTCGGCCCCGCACCGGCTCCGATCTCGACGACCGTACCACGTAGAGCGCCGAGCAGGCTCTGCTTGCGGTCCCCGTAGAGCCGTTGGTCGGTGCCGTCGGCGCGGTGCATGCAGCCAGCGAAGAAACGAGCGTAGAGGCCGGAGCGGGCGGCGGTGCACATGGAGGAGCCGTGTGGACGTGTGGACGTGTGGACGTGTGGACGTGTGGACGTGTGGACGTGTGGACGTGTGGACGTGTGGACGTGTGGACGTGTGGACGTGTGGACGTGTGGACGCAAGCAACGTGCCCGTTCCCGCTCGTCCAAACCGATTCTACTTGGATTTTAGGGCGCTAGCCCGTAGGCTAGGCACCATAGTCTTCGGAAGCGCTTCCTGGCGCTCATTTTTCGCTCACACCAGTCCTCTCCTGCTATGTCCATCGCCAAAACCATCGAGGTCTCCTCGCAATCCACCGTCAGCTTCGACGACGCCGCACAAAACGCCATCCGCGAAGCCGGTCGCACCATCAAGAACATCCGCCACGTGTGGGTCGAGTCCTTCGAGATCGAGGTCGGCGACGACGGCACCCACATGTTCCGCACGCACTGCAAGGTGACGTTCGTCGTCAACCACGGCGACGACGCCGGCGGCGACTGAGCCTTCGGTTCTGAGCTATGGCCTCAGAGCCACCACCCCAGAGCCATACCCCCGCGCCTCGGTCCAGCCGGACCGGGGCGCGTCCATTTGCATGAGGGCGATGTACTCGCACAGGGGCGATGGACACGAGGGCGGTTCCAATGGGGGCGCTCAGGCCGCAGTCATCGCCTCCCACAGCAGCCGCAGCGCCACGAACGCCGCGAACGTCGCGAAGGCGAGCCGGACGACGTTGACGTTGAGCCGATAGACCGCCTTCACGCCGAGGCGAGCGGTCAGCATCGTCGGCAGCGCCAGCAGCAGGCCCCGTCCGACATCGACATAGCCGATGGCCGTAGACGGCGTGTCGGCACCGAGCCCGAGGTACGCGTACGTCGCCACGCCCATGAGCGAGATCAGCACGATGGTAGCCGTGGAGGTGCCGACGGAGCGTTGCAGGGGCAGCCGCACGAGGCTATTGTAGGCGGGCACGAGGATCACGCCGCCGCCCACGCCCGCCGCCGCCGCGAGCGAACCCGCCGCGAGGCCTGTCCCGCCGAGGAACGGCAGCGTCGTTCGCTCGGCCCCCTCGATCGCAGGCGCCGCACCACGCCGACTCTGCCAACTCTTGCGCAGCATCCGCACCACCACCACGAGCAGCACCACGCCCAGCACGACCTGAAACGCGCGTGCGTCGTACCACGGCCGCGTGGTCACGAACCGCGACATCAGTAGGACAGCCACCGCCGCGCAGCCCCCCGTCACGAGCGCCACCCGGCGATGCACGCCGTCCTTCTTGAGCTGGCTCACCGTGCCCGCCGCCGACGCCGCCAGCGTACAGAACAGGCTCGTCCCCAACACGAGCGGCGTCAGGATGGCCTCGTCCACGCCGATCGCGCGGAAGTAGAAGAAGAACACGGGGCCGAAGATCACCCCGCCTCCGATCCCGATCAGCCCGGCGATGAATCCGCCAATTGCTCCGGTGACGAGGAGCAGGACGATGTGCAGCGGATCCACGGAGCAACGGACAGGTGGGGCGAAAAACCGAGGCGCAAGCTACGGCGCGGCCCGTTCTCCGCACCGTCGCGTCACCTGCCCAGTCTCTAGCGCGGTGCGAGCACGCTCCGGTACCGCGCGCGATCGTCGAGGACGGCCACGGCCTGCCGTAGCTGCGGGTCCGTGCCGAGCGAAGTAGCCACCTGCGCGGGCTGCCCGACGTAGCGCGAAAGGATCTCCTGGCGCAGCCGCTCGCGGAGGCGCGGCGCGTGGCGCTCGAAGTCGGCCTCCTTCTCGTCGACCAGCTCGGCGCGGAGGTCGGCGACCTCGTCGTCGGTGGCGTCGTAGCCCGCCTCGTCCAGGTCGGCGACGAGTTCGGCGAGCATGCGCTCGGCGCGCGTCTCGTAGGCGATGTCCTCGGCGTCTACGAAGGCGCGGAAACGGGCCAGCAGCGCGTCGTCCACGGCGAAGCCGGTCGGCAGCGTCGGCGTCTCGGCGGCAAAGCGGTTGGCAAAGCGGAAGAAGGCCGCCCGTCGCACGAGCGCCTCTTCGAGCTCGCTTACCGGCCCGAGGCTCGCCTCGATGTCGGGGTTGATGCCCTGGCCGTCGAAGACGGTCCGGCCGCCGAGCGTCTCGAAGGCGCGGCGCAGCGAGTCGGGCACCTCGTCGGCGTGGCCGCCGGCCTCGTCGCGCCAGTAGGTGACGCTCTGGATGCTGCGCCCGCTGGGGATGTAGTACTTCGAGGTCGTCATCTTGAGCGACGTGTTGTAGGGCAGCGGGCGGATAATCTGCACGAGGCCCTTGCCGAAGGTTGTCTCGCCGAGGACGACGGCGCGGTCGTGGTCCTGGAGCGCGCCCGCCACGATCTCGCTCGCGGAGGCGCTCACGCCGTCCACGAGCACCACGAGCGGCATGTCGGGCGCGATGGGCGCCGCCTCGCTGCGATAGACGCGCTCACTCTCGGCGGCCCGCCCGCGCGTGGACACCACCACCGACCCCTGCGGCACGAAGTGGCCAACGATGTCTACGGCCTGGTCGAGCAGCCCGCCACGGTTGCCGCGCAGGTCGAGCACGAGGCCAGTGAGCGTGCGCCCGGTCTCGTCGGCTTCGGCCTGCATCGTCGCGACGGCGTCTTCGACCTCGCTCGCGGCGGTGCGCGCGAAGCGTTCGAGGCGCACGTAGCCCACGCCCGCCGCCTCGCCCCCGAGGAAACCGGAGTGGGTCACGTTTTTGAGTTGGATCTCAGCGCGCGTGAGCGTGAACGCCAGTGCGCCCGGCTCGCCCTCGCGCTCGACGCTGAGGTCGACGGTCGTGCCCGGCGTACCGCGCAGCAGCGCCCGAAGGTCGTCCTGCGCGAACTCGGACACGGGCGTCCCGTCGACGCTCAGGATGGTGTCGCCGGGGCGCATGCCCACCTCGGCGGCGCTGTAGCCTTCGACCACCTCCACGACCGTGAAGCGCTCGCCGCGCAGGCTCACCGTCACGCCCACGCCGCCGTAGCGCCCGCGCGTCACGATGTCGATGTCCTCGTTGGCCGCCTCGTCGATGAAGACGGTATATGGGTCGAGCGTGCCGAGCATGGCCTCGATGCCTGCGCGCATCATCCGCTCGGGATCGACGGGGTCGACGTAGCCCGTGGCGAGCTCCTCGTACAGCTCACCGAAGATGGTGAAGTTCTTCTTCATGGCGAAGAAGTCGTCACCGTAGGCGAAGCCGGTCCCGAGCAGGGCGCCCACGCCGAGCGCGAGCGCGAGGGCCAGGAAGTGCAGCGGGCGAGGGCGGGAGACAGCGCGCATAGCAGGCAGAGGGTGGCGGCTCGAACGGGACGGCGATCCGGACGGAACGGCGATGGAGATTCAACGAAGCGGGAGCGTGACACCCGACAGCCCGCCGGGAGGATCCGTATGGACCGGATTCTACCCGCCCCTTGGCCTTCTCACCCACCGACGGGCCGAAATAGCAGGCGGCACCGGGAGCCGTCCCCCGGTGCCGCCGCCGTCGAACAAGAGCCTACCGCGCTAGACCTCGCCGTTTGGATCGAGCGTCTCAATGGTCGCCCGGTAGGCGCGCAGGAACGAGGCTGCCATCGCGCCGTCGATGATGCGGTGATCGTAGGAGAGCGACACGTACATCATGTGCCGGATGGCGATCACGTCGCCCAGCGTGGGGTCTTCCACTACCACCGGCCGCTTGGTGATCGCGCCCGGGGAGAGGATGGCCACCTGAGGCTGGTTGATGATCGGCGTGCCCATGAGCGAGCCGAGCGATCCGACGTTGGTCACGGTGAACGTGCCCCCCTGGAGTTCGTCCGGGAGCAGTTGCTTGTTGCGGGCGCGCGTGGCGAGGTCGGCGACGGCTTGGGCAAGGCCCGCGACGTTCTTCTGCCCCGCGTCGCGCACGATGGGCACGAGCAGGCCCTTCGTCCCGATGGCCACCGCGATGCCGATGTGAAAGTCTTTCTTGACAATGACCTCCTTGCCCTGCACCGAGGCGTTGAGAAGCGGGTGGCTCCGGAGCGCGTCGACGGACGCCTTGACGAAGAAGGGGGTGTAGGTAAGCTTGACGCCCTCGCGCTGCTGGAAGGCCTGCTTCTGGCGCTCGCGCAGCGTGACGAGGTTGGTGACGTCGATCTCGGCGAAGGAGGTGACGTGCGCGCTCGTCGCCTTGGAGCGCGTCATGTGCTCGGCGATGAGCTGCCGCATGCGGTCCATCTTGACCACCTCCACGCGCGAGCCGCCATCGCCCGAGGCCGCGACAGGTTGGGCGGCCAGCCGGGGTGCTGACACCGGGGCTGCCTTCGCGACGGGCTGCGCCACGGGAGCTGCTGAGACAGGAGCCGCCTGCGCGGGCGCGCTACCCCGCTGCTCCAGGTAGGCGAGCACGTCTTGCTTCGTCAGGCGGCCCTCAGCGCCGCTCCCAGCGAGGCCTTCGAGCTCGCGCTGCGAGATGCCTTCCTTCTGGGCGATGGAGCGCACGAGCGGCGAGAAGAACTGGCCACCAGAGCCTCGGCGCGGGATCGGCCCTGCGCTCACGTCGGCTCCATCACCGGAGACGCTGCGGCCAGCGACGCTGCCGCCGGACACGGCGCGGGCCGCGACAGGGGCGGCGACCGGCTCGGCCGTTGGCGCTGCCGGGGCGGCACTGGGCGCGGGCACCGCAGCCCCATCGCCCACGGCGATGCGCGCGATGATGGCGCCGACCTCGACCGTCTCGCCTTCCTCGGCGACGATCTCGGCGAGCACGCCCGCGGCCGGGCTGGGCACCTCGGAGTCGACCTTGTCGGTCGAGATTTCCAGCAGCGTCTCGTCCAGTTCAATGGCGTCGCCGACCTGCTTCTTCCATTCGAGGACGGTGCCTTCCATGACGCTCTCGCCCATCTTGGGCATGACGACCTCGACCTGCTCCGCAGACGAGGGCGGTGAGGCTGGCGCCGCAGCAGGGGGCGCCGCAGCAGGAGCCGCAGGGGCTTCAGCGACCTCCTGGGCCGGCGCCGAAGTACCCGTGTCGGGGGCCGCCGCGCCGTCGCCGCCGACCTCAGCGTTCACGTCGGTGTCGATCACGGCGATCTTCGTGCCTACGTCCACGGTGTCCCCTTCCTCCGCGAGGATCTCGACGATCCGTCCAGCTTCGGGGCTAGGTACCTCGGAGTCGACCTTGTCGGTCGAGATCTCCAGGAGCGTCTCGTCCTGCTCGATCGTGTCGCCGACCTGCTTCTTCCATTCGAGGACGGTGCCTTCCATGACGCTTTCGCCCATCTTGGGCATGACGACGTCTACGCGAGCCATAGTGCGGTTGCGGCTGTGCTTCCCGGGGGAGCTTCAAAGGGGTCGAGTGGCCGCGCCCGCCGGGCGACGCACGCGGGGCTCGAAATATACCGCACCCCCCGCTCCGGAAGCGGTTCGCGGCGCCCGCGCGCGTGAAGAGGTGACACAGAAGTGCGCAGGAATCCCAAAGACGCCCATGGAATCCCATGGGCCACGGCTTCCCACCTCGGCAGCGGGCCGTCCCCAGGATGTCACCGCGAAAGCATGTCACCGCGAAAGCATGTCACCGCGAAAGCATGTCACGCGGTGCTCCTGCAGCGCACCGGCTCGGTGCTCCCTGGGAACTACGCCATCTCGCGGAGCGATCCGATCGGCGCGGAGAGCACGTTGGTGAACCCATCGACATCCTGCGCATCCAGGAGGGGCTCGATGGTGCTGAGCAGCTGGCTCACGCACGAGGCGCGATACATAAGGTCTTCCCGCACCTCGCCCTTGCTGCCGAGACGGTATTGCACCAAGGCATTGAGCTTGGTCCACTGACACTTGAGCTCGATGTAGTGCAGCGCCAGCATCCGCTCCAGGTCGGCTGCGTCGTCCACATCGCGTGCGAGCTGTAGCACTTGGTTGCGTAGGCCTCTAGCGTAGGCAAGCGTGGCTTTAACCTGGGAGGGAACCGCTCCCTCCCACTCGCTAAGGGTCTCTTGCCAGGCTGCGTCGATCTGCGGGTCCTTGAGAACTTCGTTGATGATGGTGGGCGTGACCATGGGGAAAGGCGACTATAAGGTGAGGACAGGGAATGCGAAGACGCGCTCCAGGATGAGGTAGCCACCAGCCGGTAGCGGAGTCCGTGCCTACCACGAAGCACGGGAACAGCACGAACGCATGGCTCGGGCCACGCTGGCGTATTCAATGGCTTGGCAAATACGGTACCCAACGCCTCCAGCGACCCCGCAGGTTTTATGGCGAGGCGAGAGGTTTCACATCGGAACTACAACCGGTAGAAACAACCAAATCGTCCATGGGAATAGTCTGTATCATCCTGATATTGCACAATCATTATTGTGTTTTATTTAGATACATAATGGTTTGATTGGGTATGGCGAGGAGCTATCTGGCTGCCCTCATGGCGCCCCGGCGTTCCTGGTTCCTCGGTCCTGGTGTCTCGCTTTGATATGGCGCGCGCACGGCAAAAAAATCGGCGCGCTGCTTGTCCATGCCGTGGGTACTCCGGTACACGAGACCGCTTACTGTCCTAACCCTACCCCCATCTCACCATGTCTTACCCTACGCAACAAGACGTCGCGTCGCGCGGTGAAGCGCAGCTACTCCAAGACGCGCTCGGTGAGAGCGACCCGATGCTGCTGCTCGAGCTCGTCCGCTCGATGGAAGCGCAGCTCTCTCAACTCTACGGTGGCGACATCGCACCGAGCGGGACCGAGACCCCCGCTACCCTCCCCGCCGTCTATACCGCCGCCGGTGTGGAGTCCGCGGACGAGTTCGTCGAGCTCGTACGCTCGATGGAAGAACAACTGGCGGCCTTCTACGACGAAGACTAGGTAGCGTTGACATTTGAGTCGGACGGCCGATGGTCGATACCCGCAGCAACCAACCTCTGCTGCCCGTGCCC
>JBCBNX010000019.1 GCA_039821555.1 Bacteroidota bacterium | reverse complement strand
TCCTCGTGCGCCTTTCGGAGACGCAAACGGCGTCTCGTGAGCACCTGACCCGATCAATGTCCACACGCCCTAGCCGAGAATTGGACTGGGGCCGACCGTCCCATCATTTTTTCGAGCGAAGCTGGTCATAGGAGGAATCACTGGGTCTGATGGGGAAACGGAGTGCGACTCCTCCCCTGTTCATCTCCCTGCGAATCCATGCCCCGCTTTCTTTCTCTGCGCCTGCTCGTCTTCCTCCTCGCCGTCGGCCTAGCCGCGTGCGACAGCTACGGCGACGACTACAACGACGATGATGCCTCTGGCAACGCCTCACAGACGGGAAGCCAATTCGGCGACCCCTCCGCGTCCGGCACCACGCTCGCCTCGGTCTCGGGCGAAGTCAATTTTGCTCCACTCCAGGATCAGTTTCTCACAGCCGCCCTCACCGGCGAAGCGGAAGTTGGTGAAGGCGACCCCGATGGCTCGGGCAAAGCGCGGGTGCTGTTTTTCCCCAATCGCAACCTCGCGTGCTTCCAACTGAACCTGACCAAGGTGGGTGAGCCGACGCGGGTGCACATCCACCAGGGCGCGGCTGGCGTCAACGGCCCCATCGCCATCTCCTTCTTCGACACCGTCGTCGAGAACCCCGTCCCCGCGCCGCCCAACCTCATCGGCTGCGTGACGGCCGAGCGCGACGTGATCGAGCGCATCCTCGCCAACCCAGCCAACTACTACGTCAACGTTCACACCGAGGCCTACCCGGCTGGCGCCGTCCGCGGCCAACTCTACGACTGAGCCTCGCCTCATCGACACCCTTGGCGGGGGCGCTGGCCGTAACCAGCGCCTCCGCCATTTTCTGTCTGGTGGCGTTTGAGGCCGCCAGGGCTCCCCGTCCCCCCCCTGAAGGGTCGCGAAATGGTCCCCCTCACGCCGTGAGGGGACCGCCCGAAGAGCGCAAGCGATGGAGGGCAGGGGGAGCCGTTCTACCGCGATGTACAATCCTTCCTCGTAGTTGGTCTTAGCTCTCCGCCCGCAGACTGTCCACGGGGTTGGCCCGCGCGGCGCGGACGGTGAGGAAGCTCACCGATGCCCAGGCGACCGCCAGTGCGAGGCCGCCAGCGACGCAGAACGTGAGCGGACTGATCGCAATGCGGTAGGCGAAGCCGTCGAGCCACCGATCCATCCCGAACCAGGCCAGCGGAGCGGCCACCAACACGGCCACAGCGATGAGCCGCGTGAAGTCCTTGGTCAGCAAGACGACCACGCTCGACACCGACGCGCCGAGCACCTTGCGCACGCCGATCTCCTGCGTCCGCTGCTGCGTCGTGAACGAGACCAGACCGAGGAGACCCAGACACGCAATCGCAAGCGCGAGGCCGGTGAAGAGTTGCACCACCGCCGCGATTCGTCGCTCAGCGCGGTACTGCCGGTCAAAGTCGTCGTCGAGAAAGACGTAATCGAGCGGCCGGTCGGGGGCGAGGCGGGCCCACGCCGCTTCGAGGCCTGCGAGCGCGGCGGGGATCTCGTCGGTCTGCACGCGGATCGTTGCCACATCGCACCAGACGGGACGATAGTAGAGCACGACCGGCGGGATTGCATCCTGCAAGCCGCTCAGGTGGAAGTCGTTCACCACGCCCACGACGGTTCGCGTGTCGCCAAACTGACGGGTGAGTTCGACGCCGAGCGCCTCCTGCGGATCGGCCCAGCCAAGGCGCCGCAACGCCGTCTCGTTGAGGATAAACGACGCCGAATCGGCCCGTGCTCGGCTGAAAGCACGGCCCGCCATCACGTCGAGGCCATACGTCTCCACGAAGTCGTATTCGACGGGCAGCACGATGAACGTCTGGCCGGCCTCGGTCATGCCCGGTTCGCGCGCGATCACGTTCGTAGGCATCTCATAGCCCGGGACCGCGCTGGAGAACGTGACCGAGCGGATTTCCGGCGTCTCTTCCAAGGCGGCCCGGAAGACATCCAGGGAGCCAACTACGTCGTCGTCGTCGAAGTCGACGGCGATGAGGCGGTCTTTGTCGAAGCCGAGGTTTTGGGTCTGCATGAACCGCAACTGCTGGCCGACGACCAACGCACCGACGACGAGCGCGATCGACACCGCGAACTGGAACACGACCAGGCCTTTGCGTAACCCCTCACCCTGCCCTTTCGGGGTGCGCTGCCCTTTGAGGACCGCCGCCGGACGGAACGCGCTCAGCACGAAGGCGGGATAGCTCCCGGCAAGCAGTCCCACCCCGAGCGCGAATGCAACGAGCGCAGGCAACAGCGGCGAGACGTAGGGCACCGTGAGCGCCTTGCCAGCGAGCCCGTTGAAGAGCGGCAGCGCGATCTGGATGAGTGCTAGCGCCACGAGCAACGCCGCGACTGCGTAGAGCACCGACTCGCCGAGGAACTGCCAGGCCAACTGGCTACGCTCCGCGCCAAGGGCTTTGCGCATCCCGACTTCGCGCGCCCGCTGCGCACTCCGAGCCGTGGCGAGGTTCATGAAGTTGATGACGGCCAGGAGCAGAATGAACACGGCGATCGCGCCGAACGCCCACACATAGGCCGTGTAGCTGTTCGCGCCGAGTTCGTCCTGGTAATGCGACGTCAGGTGGATGTCGGGGAGTGGCTGGAGGTAGAGAAACTGCCGGTAGCCACTGCGATCTTCCTGCTCGGGGATGTAGAGGCGCGGGAGTTCGCGGATAGACGCGCCGAGCGCTGCCGGGTCTGCCTCAGGATGCAGGAGGAAGTAGGTGTAGTAGCTCAGATTCCACCAGTTCGTGTAGTTGTCCGCGCCGTACTCGCTCTCCAGCGTGGCGAACGACCCAACGAACTCGAACGAGAAGTGGGAAGCCTCGGGCGGGTCTGCGGCGATGCCACGCACCGTGAGTTCGAACTCGTCGACCTCTAGCGTTTCGCCCAGCAGCGAACTCAGAGGGGCGTCCTGACCGAAGTAGCGCCGCGCACTCGTTGCGGTGAGGACTACGCTGTAGGGCTCCGCCAGCACCCTGGCTGGATCACCGTGCACGAGCGCGAACCCGTCAAACATCTCGAAAAACGACGCGTCGGCCCAAAGAAAGTCGTCTTCGTTGAGCCGTGTTTGGCCACTCGCCACGAAGTAGGTGCGCTCGGCAATCCGGACGGCCGCCTCGATCTCGGGAAACGTCTCAATGGCAGCGGGGGCCATCGGCGGCGACGATCCTACGGTCAGTTCCTCTGAGCCGTCGCCAGCGAAGCGTTCCACGCGGAGGCGCTGGATGCGGTCGGCGTTCTCGTGGAAGCGGTCGTAGCGCAACTCGTCCCAGACGTAGGCTGCGATAAGCACGCAGCATGTCAGCCCGAGCGCCAGTCCGACGATGTTGATGAACGCGTAGCTGCGTTGCCGCCGCAGCGAACGCCACGCGACGAGGAGGTAGTTTTTGAACATGGTGGGGTCTGGTCCGTGGCCCTGGATCCATGGTGATCGGTCGAGGCTGGGGCTCGGAGCCAACCCGTCACGACGGACCTAGACCGGGTGACTAGGATGCAGGCTCGATTGCTTCGGGCGCGTAGTCGTCAGCGGGCGCCTCTTGCTGGCGGAACATCACGGGGATGCGGGTCTTGCGGTCGGCCATGCCCGACGGCATGCCAATGTTGATGAGCCGCCATCCAGGCTCGTAGGCATCAATGAAGAGCCGGAGCGCTTCAGCACGGTTGACACTCGGGTCGATGTCGACCGCCTCGACGCGGTATTGCATCAGTCGTCGCTCGCCGTTGACGATGACTTCCACGTCGAGCGTGTCGCCCTCTTGGAGGGGCGGGATGGGAATGCAGACTTGGGCCATGGGCTTGGGGGGTCGCAGGTTAGGGGTCAAAGGTCGCAGGTCAAAGGGGCCCGACCTGCGATGTAGGGCCTGCGACCTGCGACTCTGTGATGGAGAACTATTCGTAGCGCAATGTCCGGGCGGGGTCGGCGGTGGCGGCCCTATAGGCGAGGCCGCCGATGGTGAGCAACGCAGCCATGAGCACGGTCCCACCCGCGAGCAGGAACAGCACGGGGCCCAGGTCGATGCGCGTGGCGAAATCGTCGAGCCAGCGGTCGAGCCCGGCGTAGGCAATGGGAATGGCGACGACAGCCCCGACGACGACCAGCCGCGCGAAGTCCCACACGAGCAATCGCACGAGCGCGGTCACCGAGGCGCCAAGCACCTTGCGCACCCCGACCTCCTTCGTCCGCCGCTGAGCCGCATACGCCGCGAGCGCGAGCAACCCCAGGCACGCCAACGCAAGCGCGATGCCCGCGAAGAGCGTCACGATGAGTCCGACACGTTCTTGCGCCTCGTAGAACTCGTTGAACGCCTCGTCGATGAACACACCTTCGAACTCCAGCGACGGGTAGAGGTCGGCCCACACGGCGCGCAGCAACGCCATGCCAGCCTCCGCTTCGCCGGGCTGCGTCCGCACCACCATCGAGCTGTAGCCCGACGGCTCCGGGTCACCGAAATAGTGAAGCAGTGGCTCGATGCCCTCGGCGGCCGTCCGGTACTGGAAGTCGGCCACGATGCCGACGACTTCGTGCGCCTGCCCACCGCTGTTCTGGATGCGGTCGCCAGGCTGCACGCCTCCGTATGCCGCCGCGGCCGTCTCGTTGAGGAGGACAGGAACCGCGCGCGTCCCGGTCTCCTCCCGCGTGAGTGCATCGCTTGGGCGGAAGCCACGGCCGGAGAGCAACGACAGCCCGACGGCCTCGACGTAGTCAAGCCCGATCGTCGCCTGGCGCGTGCGGACGAGCTCTTCGAACGAGGCACCTTCGCGACCGAAGCTGTTGAAGTTGACATAGTAGCGGCTCGGGACAACCGTCGAGAACGCGACGCTCTCGATGCGCGAGTCGGCCAGGAGCCGGTCACGGGCTGCGGTGAGCGCAGCGTCCGCGCCGTCCTCAGGCAGTGGCTCGGTCAGCACGGGGACGCGGAGCACGCTCGCGGTGTCGAAACGCGCGTCTTGGCTGCGGAGGTGCTGCACCTGCTGCCACACCGTCGTCGTTCCCGCGATAAGGACTACGGCGAGCGCAAACTGCACGACGACGAGCCCGCGCTGCACGCCAGCCCCGGACATGCGTCGTGGGCCACGCCCTTTGAGCGTCTCGATGGGACGCAGCCCCGAGAGCACGAGAGCGGGATAGGCCCCAGCCATCACTGCGAGCACGCCTCCGAGCGCGACCAGCCCCGGGCCGTGGCGCAGCGCATTGAAATGAATGGCGGTCTCGAACACCGTGTTGAACGTGGGCACCAACGTCAGTACCAGCACGAGCGCGAGCACGAGCGCGAAGCTGACCGTGAGCAGCGCTTCGCCGAGAAACTGGGCTGCGAGTTGCCGCCGTCCCGCCCCGATGGCCTTTCGCACGCCGACCTCTTTCGACCGGCGCAGCGCTTGCGCCGTGGCAAGGTTCGTAAAGTTGATGACGGCCACCAGCAGGGTGATCCCAGCGATGACAGCGAGGAGGACGAGCAGCGTTCCGTTCCCTGCCCACTCCGCTCGGATGGTTGTGATCGGGTTGAGGTAGACCGTGATGTCGCTACCCTCCGCGTCCTGGAAGTACGTCGTCCTGATGGACTCAAGACTGCCTGCCAGCCCGGCCGGGTCGGTTCCGGGCACGAGGCGGACGAGCGCGTTGGCTGTCACCGACGCCCAGTTGTCGCCGAAGCGCGCACCGCCGCGCTGCTCGATGTAGGTCGCATAGGGCCCCAACGCCTCGAACTCGAAGTTGGTCGACTCGGGCGGATCGGCCACGATCGCAGCAACGGTGTAGCTGGCATCGCCAAAGTCGATGTCGATCACTTCGCCCAGTACGGCTTCCGGCAATCGGTCCCCAAACAGTTTGGCTGCGGTCGACGCGCTTATGGCGACGCGGCCCGGCTCGGTGAGCGCAGCACGCAAGTCCCCCGCGAGCACCGGAATCGTCAGCGACGCTTCGAGGCCAGGGTCGGCATAACGGATGGCGACTTCCAGGCGGGTATCGCCGTGGGCAAACCACGCCTGCGACCAGCCCCAGCGGCTCCCAGCGACCACCTCTGGCAGCTCGTCCACGATGACCGGGAGCACGGGCGTCCTCGTAGCGGCCCATTCATAGGTGTCCTCCGGCGTAACGTGGCGTTCGGCAACCAAGTAGAGGTCTCCCGCCCCCTCGTGATGCCGGTCGAACGAACGCTCGTGGTCCACGAAGAGCAGCAACACCACGGCCGCCGCAATGCCGACGGCCAGTCCTGTGATGTTGAGCGCGGCATGCCCGGGCTGGCGGCGCAGCGCCCGGAGCGCAACGATGAGGTAGTTCTTGAGCATAGGTCGCAGGTCTAGGGTCGCAGGTCTAGGGTCGCAGGTCCCAGGTCAGCACCCCAAGACCTTTGACTTGGGATCGGCGACCTGCGACGCCGCGCAGCGGATCATTCGTGCCGAAGGCTCTTGATGGGGTCCAGGCGAGCGGCGCGGAAGGACTGTCCAGCCACCGTAGCCAGCGCCACCACGAGGGCGAGGCTGATCGCGGCTATGAACAGCCCAGGTCCTAGGTCGATGCGGTAGGCGAAATCGGCGAGCCACCCCCGCATCGCCCACCACGCGAGCGGCGCAGCGAGGACGGACGCAAGCGCTACGAGCAGCAGGAAGTCTTTGGCGAGGAGCACGACGAGACCTGGCACGGACGCGCCGAGCACCTTGCGCACGCCGATCTCTTTGCGGCGCCGCTCAGCCGTGTAGCTCGCCAGCCCGAATAGCCCCAAACAGGCCACGACCACCGCAAGCAGCGCAAACACGCCGATGACCTCACTCATCCGCGCCTCGCTGCGATAGAGGGCTTCCACGCGCTCGTCAAGGAATTCGGGAGCGAACGGGCGCTCTGGCGCGACCGTCTTCCAGACGTCTTCGATCGCTGCCAGGGCCGCGTCGGCTGGCCCGGGCTGCAATTTCACGAGGACCCGACTAAGAAGGAAGTAGGTGTCGTTCGGCGTCCGGTCAAGCTGGTACGCACGCGGCCGGATCACTCGGCGCAGGCTTGCGCCGTGCACATCGGGCACCACACCGACGACTGTGCCCCGGTAATCGTTGTACACGATGTCGTTTTCGGTGACGTAGAACCGTAGCGGAATCCCGAGGGCCTCCTCAAGCTGGTCCTCGGTCAGCTCCTCACCCGCCGCCGGAGCACCGATCAACTCACGCGCGAATGACTCGTTGACGACAAAGCCACGATCTACGTGGCGCACCGTCACGAAATCGTTGTCGTCGTAGGTGACGGTCTCCATGCCCCCCACATCCGCTGCGTAAGCCTCGCCAAAGGTGCGTCCTGCAATCGACTCGATGCCCAACAAGTCGAAGTAGTCCTCGTCCACGAAATCGACCGGCGTGCCGTCGCGACCGATGGGGGTCCCGCGCACCTCGGTGGTGTAGGAGCCGCCGTCGCTGACACCGGGGACGGTGCCCGTCTCAGCCACGGCTTGGACCATGGGCAGCGTCTCCAAGCGGTCTTTCAGGATGGGGTAGCGGGAGGGCGTGCCGTCCTCTCCCCATGTTCCTTCCAGACCTGTCCCCTGGAGCATCACCACCTGCTCATCGTCGAAGCCCAGGTTTGCCTCCCGCATGAAGGTGAGCTGCTGCCACGCGACGGCGGTGGCGATCAGGAGCGCGACCGAGACGGTGAACTGAAACACGACCAGGCCTTGCCTGAGTCGCGCGCCCGCCTGACCGCTGCTTACCGTCCCTTTCAGCACCGCGGCGGGCTGGAACCGACTCAACACCAGCGCGGGATAGCTGCCTGCCAGAAGGCCAGTCAGGGCGACGATCCCCACCAGTGCTGCCCAAAAGCCCAGCGTCCCATACCCGAGCGTGAGCTCTTTGGCTGCAACGCCGTTGAACCACGGCAGCGCTGCCTGCGCGAGCCCGATGGCTAGCACGAGCGCGAGCCCGCTCATCAAGAGCGCCTCGCCGAGAAATTGCCCGGCTACCTGGCCGCGCCGCGCGCCGATCGACTTGCGGACGCCCACCTCTTTGGCCCGCTGTGCGCCCCGCGCCGTCGCCAGGTTCATGAAGTTGATGCAGGCGAGCAGCAGGATGAAAACCGCGATGGCCCCGAAGGCGCGCACTTGGGGCAAGGTACCGGGCGCGTCGTAGCCGCCCACGAGACGGATGTCGCTGAGCCGCTCCAACCGCACGTCAAACTGAGTGGCATACTGCTCCTCGCGCAGTTCCTCTTCGTAGGCTTCCATGCGAGCCTCCATCGCGGCGATGTCGGACCCCGGCGCAAGGCGGAGGTAAGTCAAGCCCGTCGGCCAGAAGAACGAGTAGACCTCGTAGGGGATGCCGTGCTCGGCGTAATAGGCACCGTAGGGGATGACGACGTCGAAATCGAGGTGCGAGGTCGAGGGTGGGTCTGCCAGGACGCCCGCGACCGTGTAGGTGCGCTCGGCGACATTGCTGAGCGTCATCGTTTTCCCGACTGGGTCGGCATCGTCGAAGTAGCGCGGGACGGCGGACTCGGTGAGCAGGATCGCATCCCGACCAGCGAACGCACCCGCATCGCCCGAGACAAACTCGAAGCCGAACACGTCGAAGAACGACGAGTCGACGTAGAGCACGTTGTCTTCGTTGTAGCGCTGGTTGATGCCCAGTTCTCGGTCGGTGTAGGCGACGAGCGCCCGGGTTCGGAGCACCCGTGCTGTCTGCTCAATCTCCGGAAACGCGTCCGGCAGCGTAAGCGCAAACTGCGGACCGGTGAACGTCCCATCCGGCTCGCCCCCCTCGTCAATCACAACCCGAACGATGCGGTCGACGTCGGCGTGGAAGCGGTCGTAGCTCAGTTCGTCCACGACGTAGGCTCCGATGAGCAAGCACGCGGCGAGGCCAAGCGCGAGCCCCGCCACATTGAGCGCCGCGTAGCCTGGCTGGCGACGAAATGTGCGGACGGTGGTGCGAAAGTAGGTACGGAACACGGCAACGAGGGGCTGGACGAGATGTGGTCCACAGCCCTTGAAAAAGAAGTGCCAGGGCCTCCTTTCCTCTCAATCGGCCGCTCAGTCGCCACCGACTGCGCGGATCCGCACACCCGGCTGGGCGCTCCGACACGTCCGCGTGCTGATCAGTCGCGAGTTCGGAACGCGGACCCTTGGCTACCGTTGTCGGCAATCACGCCAGTCTATTGCCTCCAGCTTTCGCACCGATGCTGACCCGCTTGCTCCCCCTGCTGCTCTTGCTCGCCGTCCCCGCTGCGTTGGCTCAGACCACGCCTAGCGACGATACCGCAGGCACCGAGGTTGCGTCGCCCGCAAGCTCGACGTCTTCCAGCGACGAAATCGGCTGTGCGGACGATGGCTCCACGCTCACGCCGTTTACCGGCGTTGTATCCGACAGCGCAGACGTCGCGGGTGCTTTCATCGACGAACGCACCGGGATGGTGGGCGACGTGACCCCGCCAACGGCGGCCGAGGAACAGGTTCGCACACAGATCTTGGAGGACGGCGTCCACGTGGTGCACTTCTGGGCCCCGTGGTGCGGCAACTCCCTCGCCGAACTACGGGCGGGCTGGTACGAGGTCATCGAGCGCCACCCGGACGTCACGTTCACGTTCGTGACCATCTGGAGCGATGGCGAGACGGGTCAAGAAACCCTCGACCAATACGCCATTCCTGAGTCAGTCACCGTGCTCACGCAGACTGACTTCGGACCGAGCAGCGACAAGAGCCAACGCCGCCGCACCTTCCTCGGGCTTCCCGTCACGTGGATCCCCTCGACGTGGGTCTTCCACGACAATGGCGAGTTGGCTGTCGCTTATAACTACGGCGAACTCGACATGGCGCAGATCGATGGCGCGCTCGGACTCGTCACGGCCGACTGGAGCTACTGACCGCTACTCGGGTTGCTCACGAGAAAGACAGCGTACGTCGGCGCGGCGCCAGGAAATGGTCGATGCCGAACCGTCCGCTCCCGGTGATCAGGGTGCACAGGTAGACGGCCCCGAAAAGCAGGGCTTTCTCCTGGCCGCTGAACGGGTCCCCCCCGTGCGCTCCGAATGCGGCGACAGCCATCGTGACCACCAAGAAAAACGATGCCGGGCGCGTACACAAGCCAAGCGCGAGCAGGATGCCACCGACCAGTTCACTGAGCCCAGCCATCCAAGCGAAGAACACGGGCACGGGGAATCCGAGCTCTGCCGTCGTCTGAACGAATCCTTCCGGCGGAGGGACCTTGCCGAGGCCATGCGCGAACGCCATCGCCAGTCCCGCGAAGAGCCGCAAGACGAGGAGGCCAAGGCCCGTTGTGAGTGACCGATCAGAAGCGAAAAGAAGTGTACGGACGTGCATGGCGGCGTGGTGGATGTGTGGGGATGCAATCCCCTACGCCCTGCTCGTGCACGTGCTCCGACCAGCCGACTTAGGCTCGCCGCATCCAAGCGTTGGTGACCTTGACAAAGCCGAGCCGCTGGTAGAAGCCCGCTGAAATGTCAGAGTCGCGCAGGATGAGTTCGGTACCTCGGCACCGTTCCATCACGCCCTCGATGAGCTGCCGCCCAAGACCCACGCCCTGCACATCGGGCTCGACGGCCAGGTCGCACAGGAAGGTAAACTGGACGCCGTCCGTCATCACTCGCGCGAGGCCGACCAGGCGCTCTCCCATCCAGGCTGAAAGCACAAGGGACGAGGCATCGAACATACGCCGGAGCTGCTCCGCAGAGCCAACGGGCCGCAGCAGCGGAGCGCGGCGGTAGAGTGTGGCGACGCGGGCGGGCGTGATCCCATCGAGCCCCTCACGAATCTCAATGGTTGTTAGCGTTCCAGACATGGTTGTCGAGCGTTCGGCGGTGGGTGTCGTCAGTCGCGGTGAGTCCGCGCACGTCCAAGATATCTGCGCACGTCGAAGATAGGGGCACCGTTCAGGTGGCATCGACCCAGCGCCAGCGATCTGCAGCGATAGCAACCGTGTCCGGCATCGTCACGTCTGGACCGAGCCACAGACGGAGCATCGAGCCCTCGGTCTCGACCTCCCACTCGCTGTAGGTGCCGAGGAACTGCCGGGATCGGACCTGCACGGGCACAGCCTGAGGCGCGGCGCTATCGACGAGCCGGAGATGCTCAGGGCGCACCGCGAGTACGCAACCTGGTGGCCCGGCTTCCCCTGCAATCCGCTCGGCAAGCAGCGGGTCCTCGACCACGTTGCTGCCCCCGAGGAAGCGAGCGACGTAGGCGGTGCGCGGCTTTCGGTACAGGGCCTCCGGGGCCCCGACCTCCACGATGCAACCGGCCTGCATGACGGCGATCTGGTCAGCGAGCGCGAGCGCTTCTTGCTGATCGTGGGTGACGTAGAGACTCGTTGTGCCCAGGTCTGGCAGGAGCGTCTTGAGTTGCCGCCGGGTAGCCTCTCTAAGCGCTTGGTCGAGGTTTGAGAGGGGCTCGTCGAACAGCAGGACGGCGGGCGCTACCGCGAGGGCTCGTGCGAGCGCGACCCGCTGTTGCTGCCCGCCCGAAAGCTGCGTCACAGGCTTCGCTTCTAAGCCGTCAAGCTCCACACGCCCCAACGCTTCAGCGACACGGGGGCGGCGCTGCGACCGAGGCACCTTGCGGACGCGCAGACCATACTCCACGTTCTCGCCCACCGTCATCGTCGGGAAGAGGGCGTAGCTCTGGAAGACCATCGCCGAGGGGCGCTGCTGAGGCGGCAGCTTCGTCACGTCCCGCGCGCCGACCGTGATCTGTCCAGCGTCGGGCGTCTCGAAGCCACCGACGAGGCGTAGCAACGTCGTCTTGCCGCACCCGCTCGGTCCAAGAAGCGCGACCAGCGACCCCGCTGGCACCTCGAGCGAGACGTTGTTCACTGCCAGGAGATCGCCGTAGCGCTTCGTGACGCTCTCCACGGCGATGCCGGCAGCTTCGCCGGTGTGCGTGTGTACCGGTGTGGACGAATGAGGCTGGCGGGTCGTCACTGAGACACCTTCACGCAATCACACGTCCACACGTTCACACCTCCTAGGCGAGGGCCGTCGTGACTTTGTCGGCGGCCTCCTGTAGGCGGATCGCCGATTCTAGTTCGAGGCCCGACTCGTTGAGGATCGCCATGCCTTGCTCAGCATTGGTGCCCTGGAGACGGACGATCAGCGGCACATTGATGTCCACGTTCTTCGCAGCCTCCACGACTCCGTTCGCCACGCGGTCGCAGCGGACGATACCGCCGAAAATGTTGACGAGGATCGCCTTCACGTTCGGGTCCTTCAGGATGATGCGGAAGCCCGCCTCCACGGTCTGCGCGTTCGCGCCACCGCCCACGTCCAGGAAGTTGGCCGGCTCGCCGCCCGCCAGCTTGATGATGTCCATCGTCGCCATCGCGAGGCCGGCGCCGTTGACCATGCAGCCGACGTTGCCGTCGAGCTTGATGTAGTTGAGGTGGTTCG
This sequence comes from Bacteroidota bacterium, assembly GCA_039821555.1. Lineage (NCBI taxonomy): Bacteria > Pseudomonadati > Bacteroidota > Bacteroidota bacterium. The sequence goes on along the minus strand of JBCBNX010000019.1, from coordinate 55,852 downwards.
CCGACGCCTCGACTTCGAGCGGATCTTCCTCGTGGACGTCGCGCAGCGCGGCAGTGTCTTTGTGGCGGAAAAGCGCGTTGTCGTCGATGTTGATCTTCGCGTCCAGCGCGATCACGTCGCCGTCCTCGTTGAGGATGAGCGGGTTGATCTCGGCAATGCTGGCGTCTTCGGCCTCAAAGGCTTTGTAGAGCGCGGTGATGAACTTGACAGCCTGCTTGAACGCCTTGCCCTCAAAGCCGAGCCGGAAGGCGACCTCGCGGGCCTGGAACGGCATCAGGCCCATACCGGGCTCGACCCACACCTTGACAATTTTCTCGGGGTTGGTCGCTGCCACTTCCTCAATCTCGACGCCGCCTTCAGACGAGGCCATGATGACGTTCATCGACTTGGCGCGGTCGAGCGTGACGCCGACATAGTACTCATGTGCGATGTCTTCGGCGGCGGTCACGAGCACCTTGCGTACAAGCTGCCCCTCGGCGCCTGTCTGCGGCGTCACGAGTTGCATTCCCAGGATGGCCTCGGCCTTCCCCTGAACGTCGTCGATGGTCGGGCAAAATTTGACGCCACCGCCCTTTCCACGCCCGCCCGCGTGGATCTGTGCCTTGACAACGAACTGCTCGACGCCGTCCGTCTGCATCGTCTTCGCGGCGGCGACAGCCTCTTCGACGGTGTCGGCGACGATACCGCGCTGCACAGCAACACCGTACTTTCCGAGAATGTCTTTGGCCTGATACTCGTGGATCTTCATGGACGGGCGAATAGGCTGGCTGGGTAGAAAAGAGCGTCTGCGAAGCTACGCCTGGGAAGAAGGACGGCAGAAGGAAGAAGTGCGAAGTCTGGGACGAGACGCCTCACTCTCAGAGGGATAATTGGGGAGATCGACGCCGCGGCTTGACGAGAGCAAACCCACCCTGCACCTTATCGACCTTCGACCTTCGACCTTCGACCCGCCAGAGCTTGACCACGTTCGACCGCCACATCATCCTGCGCTTCAGCATTGCGTCCGTCTTCTTGATTGCGCTGCTGATCGTGTTCTTCGTGGTGCTCGACTATGTTGAATACATCGACGACTTCATCGACCGCGGCGCGACCCAGAAGCAGGTCTTCGGGACGTACTACCTGAACTACATCCCGGAGATCGTCAAGCTCACGAGCCCGCTCGCGCTGTTCCTCGCCACGATCTACACTACGGCGCGGCTCAGCCAGTCGCTTCAACTAGCCGCCATGACGATGGCCGGCGTTTCACTCTACCGCATCCTTGCGCCGTTTATGCTGGTAGGGCTGCTCGTAACCGGTTTCATGTTGTGGTTCAACGGCTACGTGGTGCCACGAGCCAACGTGACCGTCCTCGATTTCCAGGAGCAGTACTACAAATCTGCCCCGGAGGGCGCCGAAGTCACGGAACTCTACCGGCAAAATGCACCGGGTTCGCTCTTGATGGTTGGCTTCTACGACCGGGCTCGCTCCCGCGGCTTTCGCGTGTCGCTGCAGGACTTTGAGGAGGCAGACGACGGCACGCGCATCGTGCGCCGCCTGGATGCCACAGAGGCGCTCTGGAACGACTCGCTCGGCGTGTGGACCTTGCAAGGGGCTACCCGTCGAACGTTTCACCCGGATGGGTCCGAGTCCCGGAGTTTCGTGCAAGCACTGGACACCGCGCTGACCGTGAAACCGCGCGACCTCGCCCGGACAGAACGAGACGCAGAACGCCTAACGATTCCCGAGGCGCGGGCCTATCTGGCGGCGCTGGAGCGAGCGGGCGCCCAGAAAACCGGGCGGCCCCAGGTTGGCTACTACACCAAGTTTGCCTATCCGTTCGCGAACCTCATCCTGGTTGTCCTCGGCGTCCCGCTTGCATCGGTGCGACGGCGCGGAGGACAGGCGGCGCAAATGACGCTGGGCCTTGCCGTTGCCTTCGTCTATCTGGCGTTGCAGAAAGTCATCGAGCCCTTTGGCTATTCGGAGAACTTGCCGCCCGCCCTTGCAGCCTGGCTGGCCCACCTGCTCTTCGCCGGGGTCGCCATCTCATTACTACTGCGGGTCAGGAAGTAAGGAGTCTTCCGCATTGACCTGAGCGCCCCACCACCGCAGGCAGTCTGCTTCTGTGACGCCAAAGGGTTGGCCAGCGTCGAGATAGGACTCCCATAAGAGCTGGTGCCACAATGACATATGGGCACCACTCCCGCATGCCAAACGGACCAGCGCGAGCCCGACCGACTCTTGAGGTATGTCGGGTGAACCCTCGGGCCCTCGATTCATAACGGTTATACGGCAATGGAGACGACAGTCTGGTTTCGAATACCTATCAAATTGTAGTCCAAGAAACCACACGCCTTGACAAGGATGTCCTATGGATTAATTAGACACCGTGTTGTTTCTTTTTTACACACACGCTAATCAATTGGAATCATTCCGCGATTTCATGGCTACTTAGCGTCCACCACCAACGTACCACCACTCTCTCGATGACGACCCTGGGATCCGCCAAGGGGAAGTCGCTGACGGTTCGCGATGTGCTCGTTCGCGGCCGCCGTCTTCCTCTTCATGAGCGCGCCGCGCTCTTCTCGACATGGCTCGCCGGAGCAAAACAGGAAAGCATGGGCGGGGTCGGCTCCCGGATCGTTTGCTCTCCAATCGACCGCGAGGTGCTGGTCGCCGACAGGACCGGAGCTACGCAGCCGATGCTCATGTTCGGCTCGAACAGCTACCTCGGCCTCACCAACCACCCCTACGTACGCGAACGCGTCCATGACGCCATCCGGCAGTTCGGCGTTGGTGTTGGCGGGCCGCCGCTGCTCAACGGCTATTCACTGCTGCACCGCGAACTCGAAGAGCGCCTCGCTGAGTTTGAGGGGTGCGAAGACTGTGTGCTCTACGGCAGTGGCTACAGCGCCAACGTCGGCGTCATGAGTGCTCTCCCGACGCCCCAAGACCACATCGTGTACGACGCCCTTAGCCACGCCTCGTTCATCGACGGCGTAAGGCTCGGCGGCACCTCGATGACCTCGTTTCCGCACAACGACCTCGACGAGTTGGACGCTCTGCTCGCAGCCATGCACGAGCAACCCGGAGACCGCTACGTCGGCATCGAGGGAATCTACTCGATGGACGGCGACTTCGCGCCGCTCACAGACATCATCTACACGTGCCAACGCTACGGAGCCATCAGCATCCTGGACGATGCGCACGGAACGGGTGTCGCAGCGCCAGGTGGGCGAGGCACGGCCACTCGGTTTGGGGTTGAGGGCCGTGTAGACGTGATCGTGGGCACGTTCTCCAAAGCGTTTGGCGTCTCGGGCGGCTTTGCGGCAACGACGAAGCCCATCGCGGACTACCTCCGCCTTGCGTCCCGCGCCTACGTCTTTTCCGCCTCGCTCCCGCCCACCACCGTCGCAGCAGTCCTTGCAGGTCTCGATCTTCTGGACCAGGAGCCTGAATTGCAGACCCGCCTCATCGACAATGCGGCATACCTCGCCCAGGGTCTCCGTGCGTTGGGCTTCGAGGCAAGCGGAAACACTGGCATCCTACCACTGCCCGTCCCAGTGGGCATGGATTTACGCGCCGCTGCCCGGGCATTTCACGAGCGTGGCCTTTTCCTCAATCACATTGAGTATCCAGCCGTCAAGGTCAGCCAGCAACGATTCCGGATCAGCTTGATGGCGACGCATACCACGTCGGACCTCGATCGCTTGCTCACCGCTATTGAAGAAGTGTGGGCGGAGTTTGCACCCGAAGGCGTGAAGCCAGGCGATGCCGTACTTGAGCCTCTCGCTGAGAGCTAGCTCTATCGTTACGGGTTCTGACCACTTGATTTCATGCCGCCTCGCACAGACGCCATTACTCGTGCGAGGCGGTTGCCTTGCTGAGCGGTTGCCTTGCTGAGCGGTTCAGGTCACGGTCAGCGTCCACGGAGGGCACAGTGTCGGATACCGCGCGCCGCGTGTCGGATACCGTGCGAAGAATGTCGCACGGCCGTGCTCTCCGGAACGTTTGGCGACGTATGGGCTTGGACGGCACGCCGCTCTCGGAGGCATTTGTTCTCCCTCCCCCCACTGCTCCCGCATCCATGACCGCTTGGCACGACGATCGTCTCGACGCCGACTACCGTCTCGACCACGATTCGCTCTACGACGCTGAACTCACCGACCTCGACACGCACGCAGGCGACGGGGCTGCGTTCAATGCGATGGATCTCGACGAGGCAACACGGTTCGACGATCCGACCCGGCAGCGCGTCGAGGCTGAGCGGGTAGACGCCCTCCTGACTGGCGCATCTGGCGTGCAGTTCAGCCCGCTCGTCACGTTTGCGCGTCCGCTTCTTGAACGCTACGGTGTGATCGAGCAGGAAGCCTATGAGCTCGCGACTGCACGCGACAGCGCCGACGCGACGGTCGTCACGCTGTTAGAAACCGCCCGGCTGCTGTGGGCCTTCTTCAGCCTCGATGCTGCGGCACGCGATGCACAACGCAGCACCCTTCTAACCCACTGCTACGGCCCCGACGCTGACGCCGACGCCCGGGAGGACTTTGCCGACCTGCTCACGGCCATGGGCGAGGCGTGGGAGGCGCTGCCGTCCGACGTCCGTCAGGAAGCGGAAGCCACGGAGGCCCCCACGCTTTCGCTGGAGGCGCTGCTTGACACAACTGCCGACGCTGCCTTCGATCCAGGACGTGAGTGCGATGCGCGCGCGCTCTTTGCGCTACCGCTGCTTGACGACCCAGCCGTGCAAGCCGACCCGTCCCGATTTGAAGCTGCGCTCCATCGGGCCGACGCCTACTGGACCCTCGCGCAGCAGCCCGACCGCTCGGACCGTCTCGCCGCGCTTCTTCCAACGCTTGCGACAGCCGACGACGAACTGGCCGCGCTTCGCGCCGAAGCTGAACGCATGCTGACGCGCTACGACGACTTGTTTCACGCCTAGTCTCTGGCGTCGGAATCGGCAGTTGAGCACATGCTGACCCCGCCCGGATGGCTACTCGCCGTCCGGGCGTTTTTCTTGGGCCACGACCCGCCCTACCCCGCTGCTTTCCGATTCGCTGCGACGTGCCTACTTTTCAGCACGTTCACCTGCTTACAGCCTTACCACCGATGGCCCTGACCGCGTTCGATTCCATCACGGAAATCCCGTTTAATGGCTCCCCCCGTCCGACCCTGGGCGTCGAGTTGGAAGTACAGATCGTCGATCCGACCACCTTCAACCTTACGTCTGGCTCTACACAGATCCTGGACCGCGTTGGCGATCATCCTAAGATCAAGCAGGAGTTGACGCAGTCTACGGTGGAGATCATCACCGGCATCTGCGACACCGTTGCAGACGCACGCGCGGACCTCTCGGAAACACTGGGTACGCTCTACAACATCGGCGACGAATTAGGCTTCACGTTCGCGTCGGCGGCGATGCACCCGTTCGCGCAGTGGCGCGAACAGGACATCTTTCCAAACGAACGCTACGAGCAACTCGTCCAGCGCATTCAGTGGCCTGCCCGACGGCTCCTCATCTACGGCCTGCACGTACACGTCGGTGTCGAAAGCGGTGAGAAGGCCATTGCAGTGATGAACGGGCTGACCACCTTTCTCCCTCATTTGCTCGCGCTCTCTGCCTCGTCCCCGTACGCTGACCACGAGGACAGCGGCCTCGCGTCGACGCGCACGAAGATCTTCGAGGGGATGCCTACCGCCGGCCTCCCCTACCGCCTGGCGAACTACAGCGAGTTCCAGCAGTTCATGAACACGCTGATCCGCGCGGGAGCCATCCAGACCATCCGGGAGATCTGGTGGGACATCCGCCCGCACCCCGGGTTCGGGACCCTAGAGATCCGCATCTGTGACGCCCCGAGCACGCTCACCGAGACGATGGCGCTCGTCGCCCTAGTCCAGTCCCTCGTGGTGTGGCTGTCGGAGTGCTACGACAAGGGGCACCCGATGACCATCTTGCGCCCGTGGATCGTTCGCGAGAACAAGTGGCGCGCCTGCCGCAACGGCCTCGACGCGGTCGTCATCACCAGCAACACCGGCGACCAACGGCCGCTCCGCGAATCGATCCCCGCCCTCCTCGCCGAGTTGGAGAGCTACGCTCACCGGCTTCACTGCTTCGCGGAATTGCAGACGGTCCGGCGCATCCTCCAACGGGGGGCTTCCTACGAGCGACAGCGCGTGGTACATAGCGACGCTACGGGCAACGAGCTCGACCGGCTCGCCGCGATCGTCGCAAATCTGGCGAACGAATTGCGGGCGGACGTGGTTTAGAAGGCGGCCCGCTCAGTGCGGTGTCCCGCTTGACCATGCTTATGAACGCCCGAAGATGCCTCTTCCCGGGCGATACCCTGTAGATCGTCTCCATCCCTATGTCCGTTGCTCCCACACTGGACACTCCGCGCGCTGAGCTCACGCCTTCCCTGAGCGACCGCGACCTGCTCGACCTGTTGCAACCGTTGCGGCGGCATCTCCATCAGCACCCCGAAATTGGGTTTGCGTTGGAGAACACGTCGCAGCACGTTCGGGCGTGGCTCGAAGCTCATGGCTTCACGGTCACGCACCCGCTTGCAAAAACGGGCTTCTTTGTCGAGATCCGTGGCGCACACCCGGGGCCAATGCTGGGCTATCGCGCGGACATGGACGCACTCCCCATTCAGGACGCCAAGGATGCGCCCTACGCCTCGGCAATCCCGGGCCGTGCTCACCTCTGCGGACACGACGCCCACACAGCCATTGCGTGCGGGGTCGCCATGCTACTGCGTGAACGCCGCGCCGATCTATACGGCAGCGTCCGCGTGTTTTTCCAGCCGAATGAGGAGTCGGCGCCGTCGGGTGCACCTGTGATGATCGACGACGGCGTCCTTGAAGGCCTCGCTGCCGTCTTTGCCGTGCATGTGGACCCCGCGCTATCGGCCGGTAAGTTCGGCCTTCGAGTAGGGCCCCTCACTGCCGCTGCCACCATGTTCGATGTGCGGGTCAAAAGCGGGCTGGCTGGGCATTCGGCGCGCCCACACGAGACGGTGGACACGATCTGGCTCGCCACGCAGATCTTGCAGCAATACTACCAGCTCGCCGGTCGTGTGACAGATGCGCGCAAGACGTCGATCCTGACTGCGTGCCGCTTCCAAGGCGGCGACGCCTACAACGTGATTCCCTCAGAGGTGCGCTTTGGCGGGACGCTACGCACAGCAAGCCGAGGCACGCACCGCATGCTGTTGGAAAAGCTGCGCCGTGTTGCCGGGGCCCTCGGCGCGCTCTACGGCGCCGATGTAGACGTTGACTTTGGCGAGACGCTTCCGCCCGTTGTCAACGAGCCGGCGTGCATCGCTTCGGTCCACCGTGCAGCGGCAACCCGATACGGTTCCGAGTCGGTGCGGGAGCTCACCCTGCCGAGCATGGGCGGCGAGGACTTCTCGTTCTACCTCGAGAAGATTCCCGGCGCGATGGTGCGCATCGGCTCTTCGTGCAGCCCTGAAACTCGGTATCCGCTCCACCACGCCCTGTTCGACCTCGACGAGACAGCGATGCCGTTGGCTGCCAGGCTCATGTGCGACACGTTGTTGGACTACGCCCAGGCGATCGAGCCATGATCGACATCGACCGCGGCTCGGCGCTGCCGGTCAGCGAGCAGCTCGTCCAGCAACTTCGCTACCTGATCGGGGCCGGGCGCTACCGGTCGGGTGAACTGCTCCCGTCGACCCGTGCCCTCGGTGAACAACTCGGCCTCTCGTTTCACACGGTCCGCAAGGCGTACCAGGCGCTCGAATCGGACGGGCTCGTGGAGGCCAAACCAGGTAGCGGCTTCTGGGTCGCTGAGCGCGCGCCCCTCACGCCCTCCGAGCGTCGAGAGCGGGGAGCCACCATCGTGGAGGAGGCGTTACGAGCGCTGGTAGGTATGGGGTTGTCCGAAGACGAAATCGACCTCGTCATCCAAGAGCAGCTGGCGTTTCGAGAACCGCCCGAGCAGCGACGAAAGGTGCTCTTCGTAGGTACCTACGTTGAGGAAGCGGAGACCGGGGCACGGCACGTGGAGGCCGTACTGCAGGAGCCCGTGGACCCTATCACACTCGCTGCCCTCGACGCCCACTCCGACGCTGACCTCATCGTGACGGCGCATACGAGCGTGGCGGGTGTGCAGCTCCGCGTTCCTCGTGCCGAGGTCGAGGGCGTGTTGCTCTACCCGCCTCGCGCGGTCCTGGACGCGGTAGCCCGCCTCTCGCCCGCAGCGACGCTGGGGCTGGCAGCCAGGCACACAGACGCGCTGGCGCCCATTCGCGACGCGCTGCGCTTCCATGCCGGCTTTTCGGGGCAGGTTCTAGCGCTCCCAGCTTCTGCCTCGCGCGACGACTTAGAGCCGCTCCTCGGCCAACTTGACTATTTACTGTACACCTCGGCCATGCGGCGGCGGTTTAGGAGCTTGGCTGGATCGCTACCCCACGCGGAGTATGCACCCCAAGCCGAGCGGAGCGCACTTGAGCTGATACGCGACAGCTACAGCAGGTGAGCCTTGTCCTCGAGCAAGCTCACAATGAGGGGTAGAGATCACGCTGCCCTCAGGTGAGGGGTGCGTCCGGTGTGGCCTGCTCTTCCGTCGGAGGCGGGAGCGGCTGCGTCGGTGTTGGATCGCGGCGGGACGGCGGCTTTGTGGCTGCGCCATCGCCGGAAGGCCCATCGCCCGGCGTGGAGGGCTGGCCCGAAGACCCGTCGTCCGAGCCCTCGTCGTCGCGCTGATCGGGGTATTTGACCCGGAAGTGGTAGACCCCCGACAGGATCGAGAGGAACGTCTCCTTGATTTTAGTCAGGTCAGCGAACGTAAGTTCAGTCTCGGCTAACTGCCCGTCCTCAGTGCGCGCACGCATTATGCCGTCGATGAGCGACTCCAGCCGCTTCGGCGTCGGCTTTTTGAGGCTACGGCTTGCCGCCTCGATGGAGTCAGCGAGCATGACGATGCCCTGCTCGGTCGTTTGCGGCCGCGGCCCGGGGTAGCGGAAGTCGGCCGTCTCCACCTCGGGGTCACCTTCGTCGCGTTGCTCGAGAGCGCGGTTGTAGAAGTACTCCATCAGCGTAGTCCCGTGGTGCGTGGGGATGAAGTCCCGGACGGTGTCAGGCAGCGGTCCGTACTCCCTATCGCGGGCCAACTCAGCGCCGTCTTTGACGTGACTGGCGATGATGAGGGCGCTCATGTAGGGCGTGAGCGAGTCGTGCGGGTTCTCGCCGGGCTGCTGGTTCTCGATGTAGTACTCCGGCCGCAGCATCTTGCCGATGTCGTGATACAGCGCTCCGACGCGTGCACGCAGCGCATTTGCGCCAACGGCATCGGCGGCCGCCTCGGCGAGGTTGGCGACTTGCAACGAGTGGTTGAACGTGCCCGGCGCTCGAAGCGAAAGCTCTTTGAGCAGCTTCCGGTTCGTGTCGGAGAGTTCGAGCAGCGTCAGGTCTGTCGTGACGTTGAACGTGCGCTCGAAGACCCACAGCAGCGGGTACGTGAAGAGCAGCAGGAGCGCGTTGATGGCGATCAGCAGCAGCTCGTCCCACAGCCGGTCGAACGGGTCGGCGCGCAGCAGTGTGGTGCCGCCGATCACCACGAGGTAAGCCACAAACACGAGGCCCGCGGTGAAGAAGATCTGGCTGCGGTTCTTGACATCGCGGACGGAAAACACAGCGAACGTGCCCGCGAATACGGTGGCGAAGGCGAAGACGAACTCGTAGCCGAAGATGAGCCCTCCGAGCAGCGCGAGCGTGACAGTGCCGATCAGCCCCACGCGCGAGTCGAAGACGACGGTGAGCAGGATCGACACGATCGCAACGGGGATCGACAGTGCGAGGTCGCTGGGCAGCCGCACCGCGAGCGCAAAGGCTAGCAGTGCGATGGCAAAGAGCAGCGAAATCAGCACGACGTAGCGCGTGACATCGAAGAGGTGGCGGCGCAGTAGGTACAGATACAAAAAGAAGATCAGCAGCGCCGCAGCGGAGAGGAGTGCTCGGCCGAGCAGGACGCGCCACCAGCTTGCGTCGCCGGCGCGCTCGGCGCTCTCGATGCCCAGCGATTCGAGCTGCGCCTTGATCTCCGACGTGATGGCGTCGCCGCGCCGCACGATCACGACGCCTTTGCTAACCTGGCCACGCAGCCCTGAGATGTCGCCCTCAGCCTCGGCATACGCGGCTTCCGTGGCGGCGGCCTGATAGCTCAGGTTGGGAACCAGGACCTCGCGGAAGAGCGAGGTGCCAAAGTCCACGAGGCGCTGGTCTTGCGCGAAAAACTGGAGGAAGGAGTTCCTGGCGAAGGCCTCGGCCTCATCGAGCCCACGGACTTGCTCCGTAAGGAAGCGCCGTTCTCGGAAGGAGTCTTCGTCTCGCGCGATGATGGACTCGGCCAGCACCGAGTCCTTCGCCACATCGAGCACGCCGTCAGGCAAGAGGTCACTGGCAAACACTTCAGCGTAGCGCACAAGCACCTCGTCGGTGCGTGGCCCTCGTTGCGGCGAGCGCGTCGTCGCAGATAATCCAGGCGTGCGCGCCGCATACTCCTCGGTGAACATCGCCCACAACACGGGCTCGACGGGGACCCCGAGGCTCTCGCGCAGCAACCGATAGCGGGCGGAGTCAGCCATCGCTTCATCGGTTTGGCCTCGGTCGGCTGCTCGCTGCCAGTCACCGTAGGCCTCGAAGATCGATGCGAAGCGCTCCCGAAGCGTATCGGCCTTGGCCGTACTCTGCTGGTCTGCGTCCACGACATCCCTAAAGACCGGCGGCACAGCGAACCGCAGGGAATCGCGGCGGGCCTGTAGTTCGGCGCTGCTGAGCCGGATTGGGAAGGTAAACGGGGCAACAACGTCACGGCCTTGCCAGGCATCGCCCACGTTCACCGTGGTGCTGTACGAAGAGCTCTGCGGATGCGCAAAGACCGCGAGCACGACCAGTCCGAGGAACAGGGCTACCCGAACCCACAGGCTACCTTGGGTCATTGGCGGCATCATGCCAAGCACACGGGGTCGCGCTGGTTCGAGCTTCGCCCCTGCCTTTCTCATCCGGCTTGCCGCCGGCCGTGATGCCAGTCCGATGCGTTCCAGGAAGCTCATGCGGGCAAAGGCGATGTTGTGGCGGCAGAAAGGCTGGGGGGTGCTACTTCTGACGCGAAAGGTAGTGCCACGTCAGGATACGGCCGCGCCCTGGGGATGGCGACGCCCCAGAAGTGTTCCGACACCGACGCAGAGCGCAGCGCCCACAACCGTATACAGGGGCCAGGCAAGGCCAACGAGTCCAAGTTCGGCACGACGTTCCGGCGTGGGTCGTAGGTCAACCAACCAGCCAACCTCGGGGCCATACCACACCGCGAAGATGACCCAGGTCATCGTTGCAACGGTCACCAGAAACGCAACGAGGGCGTCGGCTTGGCGGGCGCGGCGGCTGACCAGCGCGAGCAAGAAGGCCCCCAGCAAGCCGCCATACGTGTAGGAGGCGATGCCGAGGCCGAGCTCGACCACAGGGTTGTCGCGGCTCTCGAAGAGCGTGGCGAAGCCGATGAACACGATCCCCCATCCCAGTGTGGAGAAGCGGCTCAAGGTCACCGTCCGCGCATCGTCTGGGGCGCGCCCGAGCACGTCGAAGACGGTCGCCGAGGCGAGCGCGTTGAGACTCGATGACAGCGTGCTCATGGCGGCTGCCACGATGCCAGCGAGCAGCAGACCCGCGAGCCCAACGGGCATCTCCTCCACAATGAACTTGGGAAAGACCTCGTCGCCTCGGCTCAGGCCTAGGTCGGTGAGCGATGCTCCGCCGTAGTGCACCCAGAGTAGCAGCCCGACAGCGAGGAAGAGGGCAAACTGGACCACGACGCCCACGCCGCTCCCAATGAGCGCGCGCCGCCCCTGGCTAAGGGTCCGACAGGCGAGCAGACGCTGTACGATCAGGTGGTCGGCCCCATGCGAGGCCATCGTGAAGACCGCGCCGCCGAGCACGGCTACGGGCAGCGCGTAGGGCGACGTGAGTAGGGCGCTGAACGCATCGTCACGGTCAGCAAAACTCAGATCGAGCAGTTGCGTCTTGCCAGCGGCGACCGCATGCCGCCATGCGCCGTCCGGCATCCCCTGGAGAAGCAGCCCGATGGCGAGGAGCGCGCCTCCGATGTAGAGCATCATCTGCACGACATCGACCCAGACGACGGCGCGGAGGCCACCGACGAACGTGTACGCCACCGTGATGAGTCCGATCACAGCGATGATGGCGGCGTAGCTCAAAGAGAAGCCCGCGGCGTCGGCGACCACCTTCAGCGGGATCGCCGTGGCGAAGAGCCGGACGCCGTCGGCGAGGAGGCGCGTGCCCATGAAGGTGATGGAGGCCGTGCGCCGCATAGCCGGCCCGAATCGCTGCCCGAGCAACGCATAGGCGGTCACGAGCCCACCGCGGAAGTAGCGCGGCAGCAGCACCACACTCACGACGACGCGCCCTATCAAGAAACCCAGCGTGAGCTGCAGGAACGTGAGCGTTCCCCCGTAGGCCACCGCCGGGATGCCGATCACCGTGAGAGTGCTGGTCTCCGTCGCGATGACGGAGAAGCAGACGGCCCACCAGGGGAGATCGCGCCCACCGAGGAAGTAGTCTGTCGCCGAGTCCTGGCGGCCGCGCACCGCCATACCGAGTGCGGCCACGCCGAGGAGGTAGCCCACCAGCACCACATAGTCGAGAGGAGCAAGCATGCGGAATCAGTCGGCGCGGAACGAGAGCACGGGCGGGGACACACCGACGAGGTATCGCTCCAGCGCTGCGAGGGCCGTATCAAGATTCGAGGTTGGCGCGAGCATGAAGTCGAAGAACGGCTCGGCGAGCGGATCGTGAAAGCCGATCCGGAAGCTAGCCGGCGAGGCGCCGACGAGGAACGCGGCATTTAAGTCGAACGGATGCCGCAGGCTCAGGGCCACTTCGGGCCCCTCGGCCCACAGCGATGCGGCTTGCGCAGCCTTCGGCAGCCCCGTGACCCGGCGGTACTCGTTCGGCTGCAGCACGCGGACGCGTCCGATGAAATCGTCGGGGGCGTAGACGACGTGTCCGCCTCGCGACACGGGGATGACGTTGGCCGAGGGCACGTCGAGGCGTTTGAGAAAGCGCCAGACGCTACGGACTGCATCGTCTTCGTCGGGGAGCACCACCAGCACCTTGCGTGCCGCTGGGTGACCGCTCCAGGCCGCCGCGTTCCGTTTTTCTGCCGCAGCCGAAGCGATCCGATAGGCCCATCGCCCACGCCACGAATCAAGGACAGACGGAGCAGGCGGCTGGGTCACGGGCGCGTAGAGGAAGCGGGAGACAGATCGTGCTCAAACTCCCACCGCAGGAGCCGTGTGTCAACCGCCGACTGCTGTGAGGTCCAACGCCTCGGGCATGACAGTCGAGCCGTTGCCTGACTGGTTTGCCATAGGCAGGGGCCCTAACGATACCAAGACCTGATGGGCTGGGCGTTCGTGGTAGAGGATCTGCGCGGCGAGGTGGTTGAACGCGAGCAGTGACCCGTCAGCCACACGCACGTGGTGGCGGAGGTAAAGAGTCGAGGTGGCACTGTTCCAGGCCTCGCGGATGGGGCCACGTTCCTTAGGAGGAATCCGGTAGTCCCACGAGGCCCCAATGAGCTCGTTAGGCGAGGCTAGACCCAGAAGCGACGCTGCCGCGTCGTTGGCCTGGCGGATGAGGCCGTCCTGCACCACCAGCACCCCGTAGGCGAGCAAGTTGGCGAGCACGCGCCATCGTGCCTCCGTCTCTTCGATCTCGCGTTCGTTCTGCTCCATCACGGCCTTCCGAAGCGCGGACAGTTCGCGATGACTCTGCACCCGCTCGACGGCTTGGTCAATGACGTGGGCAAGCCCTGTCGGCGTGAATTGGGCCTTGACGATGTAGTTGGCGGCACCCGCGCGAATCGCCTCTACCGCGACACGCTCGTCGCCGGAGCCCGTAACCATCACGACAGGAAACGGCGCTTGCTCGCCCGCCTCGGCCAGTTGCTGCAGAAAGTACAGCCCGCTCTCGTCAGGCAGGCGATAGTCGAGGACCACGCAATCGGGTGGCGCTAAACGATAGCACTCCAGTCCCGCCTCAACCGTTTCGGCCTCAGCGATGTTATAGCGGCGACCTTCCACGCGGCGCAGAAGCCGGGAGAATGTGCCCCGGTCAGCGACAGAGTCATCCACCAGCAGGATCTGCAAGGTAGGCTGTGTGGTCCGGTCGTCCATGGCAAAAGGTGCGCGGTGACAGACGGAGCCCTCAGGCGAACGAAGGCGGCGGGTCCCCCGCTTCGATGAACGCGAGTATGTGGCGAAGCTTGGTTCTCAACTCGGCGAGATCAACAGGCTTCGTTAAGTAACTTAGCACATTGAGTTGCTGGCAGTGCGATATATCCGTCGGATTTTGAGACGTGGTGAGAATGATGACGGGGAGATCGCGCAACTGCTCGTGTGCCCGCAGTTCTACGAGCACATCGCGCCCGTCTGTGCCTGGGAGGTTGAGATCGAGCACCAACAGTCGAGGCAACGGCTTCTTCGCATCCAAGAGCGCGGCGTAGTAATCGAGCACATCGTCGCCGGTCGCGTAGTGGTGCAGCTCGCCCGTAAACCCGATAGCTCGCAGAGAGCGACGCACCGCCTCGTAGTCCTCAGGACTGTCCTCGACGTAGACCAGCGGAGGATGCAGATCAGGCACGCCGCTCACATCGCGGGTTGTGGATGCTCTGACGTTTGAATCATTCGCTCCCGTTCCGAAGGCAGAGCGATTGGGCAGCGCTTCTTGGGGACGGAGATGTCCGAGCGTGAAGTACCATGGAGCAACGACGAGGTCAGTGACGATGTGGGGTGAGTGCATCGTGCAGGCACAAACGAGTCAACAGTGGACGGGTGGCGTCGATTTCGCTCTCAGTGCTTTGGTACAATACCGTCTCTACGGGGCGACTGGGAACGAAAAAAAGAAGGTAGACCCTTCTCCGAAGTCAGAGGTGACCCAGACTACGCCACCATGGCGCTCCACGATCCTGCGAACGATCGTCAAGCCCGCACCCGAACCACCACCGTACTGGTCGCGCCCGTGCAGTCGGCGGAAAATGCCGAAGACTGCTTCGAAGTGCCGCGGCCGGATGCCAATGCCGTTGTCACGAACGAAGAGCAGAACGTGGTTTTCAGGCAGTCTTTCCAGTTGGTTCTCGCTCAGGCGTGCTACAGGGACACTCCCCACTTCGATGATCGGAGGCTCGGACTCGTTGTACTTCAGTCCGTTGGAGATGAGGTTCGCAAACACGTCCACGATCCGCCCTGCGTCGCCGAGCACGACGGGCAAGTCGCCCACTACATCGACGCGACCTCGCTTCTCGGACAGGCGCGCGTGAACGAGTTCTTTGCTCTCCTCCAGTGCGCGTTCGATGGGTACCTCTTCGGCAGTAAGCTCGTGGCGCCCCACGCGGGAGTATTCCAGCAACGAATCGATGAAGGTGTCCAGCCGCTGCCCGAGCCGTGCGATGGTGAGCAACTTGGCCTGGCCGTCTTCGCCTAGTTCGTCTGCATAGTCCTCGATGAGAAACTGAGCGTAGTTAGTGATGCCCCGCAGGGGCTCTTTCAGGTCGTGGCTGGCGATATACGCAAAGGCGTCCAACTCCGCATTGGAGCGGGTCAGGTCTGCGTTGAGCCGCGCTAGCTCCTCAGCGCGCTGGAGGATGACCCGGACGAGCACCCGCCGAAGTTCGCCTGCCATCTCAACGTCGGCGTCCGACCAGGCCGTTGCCTGCCCCGTCACTTGCTCTTGCCATGCCTCAAAGCTGGCACGCGGGTGGAGCGTGAGCGTGCCGTCTTCCTCGACGTGGGCCTGCTTCTGCTGGCCGCCCCACGTCACCGTCTGCGGCTCTTCCTTCCGGAACCAGACAACCGCGCTCGTCCAATCATCGGCGACGGAGACCGCGAGCATCCCTGCGCAGTCTTTTGCGATAGGAGCAAGACGTGCGGGCAACACGTCGCGCAGGGAGTCCGTCTGCACGAGCGTGCGGCCTGCTTCATGGTTCCGGTCGGCAATCCAATCGAGCAGCGCGTAGACGTGCTCGCTCGATGGCGTCTGACCGAGGAGGCACACTTCGTCTTCGAGGCAGACCGCGATGCCATCGGCGTCGAACAAGTCGAGCGCGGAGAAACGCCCTGGTTCTTCGCCGTACTCGTCGCCGTGCTTGTCTTCCGCCATGCCACATAGGACAGACGTGATGTGCTCGGCCTCGACCGTCCGCTCGACCAGCCTCGTCAGGTGCTGCCGCGCGTCGGCAGCCACGGACGTAGCGAATTGCTTGCGCCGGAGCGCAAACTGCATGGAGAAGACCTGACCGAGCAGGTCTGACGCCGCCCTGAGGCGATATGGGACGTAGCGAGGGGCGTAGTGGTGGCACGCGATGAGCCCCCACAGTCGTCCTTCATCCAGCACCGAAATCGACATGGAGGCGGCCACCCCCATATTTTTCAAGTACTGGATGTGGATCGGTGAAACGCTGCGCAGCACGCACGCACTCTGGTCGAGCCGTTCTCGGGTCAGCGGGTTGCGCTCCGGGACGAGAGCCGCTGTCTCGGCCTCCACCGTGGGGATAAGGCGAAGGGTGTTTTTCGCGTAGAGCGTGCGCGCCTGGGCGGGGATATCGGATGCAGGAAAGCGCAGACCTAGAAACGAGCCGATCCCCTCGCGTGCCGCTTCGGCGACCACCGCGCCGTTCCAGTCGCGGTCGAAGCGGTAGAGCATCACCCGGTCGAAGCCGGTGAGTCGCTTGACCTCCGTCACGATAGCATCTTGCAAGGCCTCTACCGTAGCGGCCCTGTTGAGCGCCCGGATGGCACGCTGCACCGGCTGCGGCTCGGGATACCAAATGGCGTCCTCGCTAGGCTCCAGTTCCAGGACAGTACCTCCCTCCTGCCGGTGTCCGATGACGTTGACCCGCACCCCACTGTGCGTCACGAGCGGGAGCGGATTCAGTTCGCTCCAGTCCTGCCCGTCTCCGAGGGCACGCATCAGACGAACGCCGTCCGCATCGACAAAGCACGCTGAGCAAGGCTGATTCAGCACGTCTTGGGATTCACGTCCGATGAATATGCCCACGTTCGCACTCACCTGTACGACTGCGCCAGCACGGTCTACCACGAGCAGCGCGCCGTGCGCCTGCACCGTTCCTGGGATATGGATGGGCTCCCGATCACAATTGGTGACGGTCACGTCCACGTCGGTAGCGATGTGCGTACTGGCCTCCATCACGTCGTGGCGAAGACGGGGTGGTTCATCCACGTGTGCATGAGGGCAAACGTGGCGAAGGCTGCTTCGCACATGGCATCTTGTTGATCGGAGTAGCGCTGGCCAAACGTGTCCAGGGCCCCCCGAAAGGAGCGCCACCGAGGGCCGCGCTTGACGCCGTAGTTGTGGTAGTAGGCGCCGCCCGTCCTCGGCGTGACGCCTAGCGACCGAACGAGGTGCCGTCCGATAATGCCGCCGCCCAGCGTAGCTCCTTCCAGCACGTAGCTGATCCCAATCGCCTCAGACAAGGTGGAAGGCACGGGGATCTCGCAGCGAGGCAGCGCGGCCAGGTCAACGTCTGTCACGCCTAGATAGGCCAGGTCTTTTCGTAGCCATGCCTCCTTAATGCCCAGCGCGGCGTTGGGAACCCAGGCCTCGAAGTGGGGCACCTGCGCCAGCGCCGCTTCGGTCGGGGCAACGTAGCCGTAGAGGCGTTTAAGGTGATCGACGTACCGTTCCTGGGTCAGGTCGTGCGCGAGGAGGAGCGCCAAGGCCGGGCTCCGTTCTAGAACCTGGTGAGGCACACGCGTCGCGGCCTTAAGCATCGAAGCCGTCACAATAGGGAGGGGCATTTGAGAAAGGGCAAAGCAACATAGACAGACGTTCAAAACGACCACAATCAGGGATTTCCTGAATTCTCCCATCGTTTCTCCTACGTTTCGCCTGGCCATCGCGTCCCCGTTCCTTCATCAACCTTCGCCCGAGTGGGGCGTACTGCGTTCCTCTTTCCGCTTCCCCCGCCTCTGCTCCATGCACGACCTCGTCACCTCCTCACTGCCCGACATCCAGCAGTCGCCCGACCGCCGCGGCGTTGCCATTGAGCGGGTTGGCATCTCGAACCTGCGCTACCCCCTCTCCGTCCTCGATCGCGAGCACGGCTCGCAGCAGACAACGGCTACCCTCGCGCTCTCGGTGGCCCTGCCCGCCGAGATTAAGGGGACGCACATGAGTCGCTTCATCGAGGTCTTGTCATCCTACCAGGGCGTCCTCTCGACGCAGAGCCTCCCGGAGTTCCTGGCGCGGCTGCGGGAGCGCTTGAAGGCCCCCGTCGCCCAGATCGATGTCTCGTTCCCGCTCTTTCTCGGCCGGGCAGCGCCCGCCACCGGAAAGTCGGCGTTGATGGACTACACCTGTGCCCTCTCCGCTGAAGACGACGGCACGCATGTCGACATTGTGCAGCGTGTGGAGGTTCACGTCGCCAGCCTCTGCCCGTGCTCGAAGGAGATTTCCGACTACGGCGCCCACAACCAGCGGGGGCGAATCGATATAGCCGTTCGCACTGCCCGGGAGGCCGACGGGACGCCTTCGATGATCTGGTTCGAGGAGTTGATCGAGCTCGCAGAGCAGTCTGCCTCGTCGCCCCTCTACCCGCTGCTCAAGCGCGAGGACGAGCGCCACGTGACGATGGCGGCCTACGACAACCCCGCGTTCGTCGAGGACATTCTCCGCAACGTAGCCGTGCGCCTTCGTGAGGACGCACGCATCTCCTGGTTTGACGTCGGCGTCACCAACTTCGAGTCGATTCACAACCACAACGCCTTCGCGCGGGTGTCTTGGGTGCGACCGGGAGCCTAGAGGCTGTCATGAACTAGAACGGCGCCCAGCGCTCAAAATTGACGTCTCCAACGCTCAGCACCGCCCTCCAGAGTCATTCTCGACCCTGATCGGGAATCCATGCGGTTTCTCACCTTACCCCGCCAGCGCATCGATCCCCGCCTTCGCGGGAATGGCGGCTAATTATTTAGGGGCCGAGCCAGACTACGGTTTCTATGACAAGCTCTAGGTATCGTCCGTCACACGTTGAATCCGGGAGCGAGGAGGTCTTGGTACTCCTCACGGTGACGTCGGACGTAGCTCGCGATGAACGGGCAAAGAGGCATCACCTTCAGGTCGTGATCCCGCGCATAGGTGAGCCCCGTTTTCGCGAGGCGGCTCCCTACTCCTTTGCCTTCCCACTCAGCCGGAACCTCCGTGTGCGTGAAGACAATCCGTGCGTCTTTGGTCACCATGTATTCGGCCTTCGCCAGGAGGCCGCCCTCCGTGACCTCGAAGCGGCTCTTCTCCGTGTTGTGGAGGACAGCAAGCGTACTCGGATCAGCGGACATGGCTCAGGTGCGATGAGGAGGTGGGGTGTCGGACTGCTACTAGATAGTTCCGTCAAGTGAGCGTTTCCGGCTCGCTGGAGTCTCCTAGCGCTGATTCTCTAACGCGTTCAGGAGTTCGAGGTAGTAATCGTAGGAAATCAGGACAGCGTGCGGGTCGTTGTTCTTCTGCACAAGGATCGCGCTCTTAACCTTCTTCGCGCGGTCGAGCAACTCGGTGGTGTTCGAGCGCAGTTCGGTGATGGTGGCGACGGCTTCGATGCCGCGGGTGCTATACATAGGAGTGGAGAGGTTGGACACACGGAAGCATATGGGAATCTAGGCATAAACATCGGGACGAATTGATCTAGTGATTTCGGGTCTTGAACCGCGCACGCGCCGACTCCCGCTCTGCGTGGTGCCCCCGCCTTCCCGCATTTCTCACGCCCTCCGCGAAGCGAAATAGGGACGCCGTGGTATACTGATGCGAACAGTTACACACGGACCCAACCCCGCACTCCCATCATGGCATCCGGCACCTACGACGTCCTCGTCATCGGCTCGGGCCCGGGCGGCTACGAGACCGCCATCCGCGCCTCGCAACTCGGCTTCAAGACCGCCATCGTCGAGAAAAACAAGCTGGGCGGCGTCTGCCTCAACATCGGCTGCATCCCCACGAAGGCGCTGCTCAAGAGCGCTGAGGTGATGAAGCAGTTGACCCACCTGGCCGACTATGGCCTCACGTTCGGTGGCGACGGCGCCAGTCCAGCCATCGAGCCCGATTGGGCGGCGGTCGTGAAGCGCTCGCGCGGCGTGGCCGACAAGATGAACAAGGGCGTCCAGTTCCTCATGAAGAAGAACAAGATCGACGTTGTGTTCGGCAAAGCCACGCTGGTGGGCGGCGGCAAGGTGACCATCGAGCCGAGCGAGACGATGGACGGCGACACCATCGGCGAAGCGGGCGAGATCACGGCCAAGCACATCATCATCGCCACGGGCGCGCGGGCGCGGGAGTTGCCCTCCCTCCCCATCGACGGGAAAAAGATCCTCTCCTACAAAGAAGCGATGCTCCAGACTGAGCGCCCCGACTCGATGGTGATCGTCGGCGCGGGCGCCATCGGCGTCGAGTTTGCCTACGTCTACCACAACATGGGCACCGACGTGACGGTCGTCGAGTTGCAGGACCGCCTCGTCCCCATTGAGGACGTGGACGTGTCGAAGGAGCTTGCGCGAGCCTACAAAAAGATGGGCGTCAAGATCATGACCGGCGCGTCGGTCGACCATGTGGACACGTCGGGCGACCAGTGCCTAGTGACTATCAAGACCAAGAAGGGCGAGGAGACGATGGTCGTGGACCAGGTGCTCTCCGCCGTCGGCGTCGTCGGCAACGTGGAAGGCTTCGGCCTCGACGAGGTGGGCGTCAAGGTCGAGCGCGGCGCGATCCAAGTCGACAAGTTCTACCGCACCGGCGTGGACGGCCTCTACGCCATCGGCGACGTCATCGGCGCGCCCTGGCTCGCGCACGTGGCCAGCCACGAGGGGATCGTCTGCATCGAACGCATCGCCTTCGAAGAGGGCAAGCTCGACCACAGCCCGCACGCTGTCGACTACAACAACGTGCCTGGTTGCACCTACTGCCTCCCGCAGATCGGCTCCGTCGGCTACACCGAGGCTGCTGCGAAAGACGCGGGCTACGAAATCAAGGTCGGAAAATTCCCGTTTGCGGCCTCCGGTAAGGCCGCGGCCGTCGGCGACCAGACCGGCTTCGTGAAGGTCGTCTACGACGCGAAGTACGGCGAACTCCTCGGCTGCCACATCATCGGCTACAGCGCCACGGAGATGATCGCGGAAGCCGTCACAGCGCGCACACTGGAGACGACGGCGCAGGAGATCATGGACACCATGCACCCGCACCCGACGCTCTCGGAGGCGGTCATGGAAGCCACCCGCGACGCCTACGGCATGGCGATCAACGCTTAGCCTGCTCGCGAGTACGCACAGCACGCGCAAACACAGAAGCGCCCCCGGTCCCCGTCGGTACCGAGGGCGCTTCTTTTGGGCGCAGCCGTGGTCTGTCGCGAGCCGTGAGACGCGACCGCGGCCGTCGCCCTAATCCCATCCGTTCTTTTGGAAAATGGAGCGGAACCAGCCGATGATGCCGCCTTCGTCCTGCTCCCGCCACCGCTCAAACGCCTCCGACTGCATCAGCCCAACGGGGCCACGGTGGATACCGCCGTCAACCCAGCCATCGTAGACGCGCACGGCAACCGTGTTGGTACCCTCGCGCAGCACATCGGCAGGAATGGTGTAGGCACGCAGGTCCTGCCACTCGTCGCCGCGTACCTCGCGCCGGTCGATGCGGCCGGTTCCTCCAACCCGCTGTCCGTTGACGAAGGCCTCGTCGAGGTCGTCGACCAAGCCGAGCACCAGGACGCGACTGTCGCCTTCCCAGTCTTTGAGCGTGAAGGAGGTGCGATACCACGCGAAACCGTCGAGTTGCCAGTAGCCCTGCTGCTCCCAGCGACCGGGTACCGTGATCGTGTTCCAGTTGCGGTCGTCGAAGCCGGGTGCTGACCAGCGCCGGTCGTCGCCGGGTTGGAATTGCCAGGCGCCAGCGAGATCCACCTCCATCTCCGGCGCGTTGCGAGCCGCGTAGATGCCGATCTTTCCCTCGACGATGCCGCCGCCGAGTTCATCGTCGTAGACGCGCACCGTCAGGACGTTGTCGCCGCGGGTGCGGAGGTATTCACTGGGGACGCGGTAGATGCGGAGGGAGTGGTACCCCGTCTCGTAGGCAGGTCCGAGCCGTCCGGTCGAGCCAACGAAGTGACCGTTGATCCAAACCTCATCCACGTCGTCAACACGACCTAGGTGGAGGAAGAGCGTCCGGGCAGCGTCGGCGGGTCGCACCTGGAACGTGGTACGGTACCACGCGAAGCCATCGTAGCCCCAGAAGCCTTCGTCTTCCCAAGCAGCGGGGACAAAGATCGACTCCCAGGCGCCGTCGTCCGCAGCGGTCGCCCAGGACAGGTTGTCGCCGAGGCGGAACTGCCACGTGCCGCGCAGATCGACGATGCGCTGCCAGTCGTTGTTGGGCTCGCCCTCGGCTTGCAGCGCAAAGCCGCAGACCGGAGGCACATAAAACAGCAGGAGGAATAGGACGACGCGCATGACGAGGGCGTGGTGTGACGAACACTCCCAAGAAACGAGCAGGGCGAGCGCCGGTTGTCACCCATCGTTCGCTACCGTGTCAACGATTGTCACGACCGAAGCGGCTACCGAATGGGAAGCACAAAACCGACCAGAGGAGGCTGGCTGAACGCGGTCGGCTCTTCGCTGTCTCCTTCGAGCAGGGAAGCGATGAGGTAGTGGGACGCGACCGCAATGCCGCTACCGAGGAGCGCCCCCACGACGATGTCCGACGGGTAATGCACGCCGTGCCACACCCGGCTCAGCGCCGTCGCCGAGGCCCAGAGATATGATGGCGCGACGACGTACCACGCCGGGTAGGACAAGCTCAGCGAGGTCGCGATGGTAAAGGCAAGGCTCGCGTGCCCCGATGGAAAGCTGTAGCGGTCGATGACATCGGTGGGGCCAGCTCCGCGACGCTCTATGCCGTCTAGCACGAAGAAGGGACGCGGGCGTCGAATCACGTTCTTGAGCAGCGTCACCGTGCCATAGGTGCCGAGCCACGAGGCCGAAAGCGCGGTCGGACCCTGCAAGTCTCCACCTGTGAGCAGGGCCCCTCCCCAAACGACCGGGGGAAGGCTCAGAATCAGAGGCACCGAGGCGACATGGACACCCTTCATCGCACCCGTAAATATCGGGGCATCTATGGCGTAGACAACATGAGTGAGGCGCGCATCGATGGACGTGTGTGAGTCCGTCCTGCTAACTTCGGCATGCTGCGCCGCAACATCGGCAGAAACGAAGGGCGTCCAGAGCAAGGCGATGAGGAGGAGGTGGCGCATAGGTAGCAAGTCATGGGACCGTCGTTGTGCCGAACTTCCGCACCAATGCCTCGGGGACTCAACCCCGACCCCGCGCTTTTTCACGCCCTCCGCCTGTACCGTGCCTACCCGCTTTGTCTACTTCGACCTCGACGACACCCTCCTTGACCACCATGCGGCACAGGATGCAGCGCTGGCAGCACTCCACGCAGACTTCGCTGCCCACTTTGACGGACACGACCTCGCCGATGTGCAGTCCGTCTATGCATCGGCAAACCGTCGCCTGTGGCAGGCCTATGGCGAGGGCCGCATCACCCGCCACGACGTCCAACGCGAGCGCTTCGGTGCCCTCGTCGATGCGTTTGACCTGACCGGCATCGAAGCGCACGCGCTCGGGGAACACTACATGGAGCGCTACGCGGGGGCATGGCGTTGGATGGACGGCGCCAAGGCGGCTTTTATGGCCGTGGCTGATCGGTATCCGGTTGGCATCCTTACCAACGGGTTCGCGGAAGCCCAGCACGCCAAGTTAGATCGCTTTCCTGTGCTCCGCGACCGTGCAGTCGCGATCGTGGTGAGCGAGGAAATCGGGGTGATGAAACCTCGGCCAGGCATCTTTGCGCACGCAACCGAGGCTACCGGCGTCTCCGCCGAGGAGGTACTCTACATCGGCGACTCGTGGCACTCCGACGTCAAAGGCGGGACTGCGTTTGGCTGGCACGTCGCTTGGTTTCGCGGCGATGTCCGACGCGCCGAAGGCCACACCGGGGTGACGGTACTTACCAACTGGTCCGACCTGGATGGTCTCCTGGGGGAGTCACCCTAGCCGATCCAACACCTGCGCTACGAAGAACGACAGCGCAGCGGGGTAGAGCAGAATCGTCAGCGCCAACCCACCAATGGCACCGCCCAGGTGCGCTTCGTGGGCGATCCGCCCGCCACCCTGACGGGAGGCCTGCACCGAAAACACCACGTACAACACCGCGAAGAGGATGGCGGGCATCGGAATCGCGAGAAATATGTAGAGTAGCCCAAACGGGTCGAACAGACAGTAAGAGAAGACCACACCGGAGATCGCGCCTGAGGCTCCCACGGCCGAATAGGTCGGATTCTTTCGGTGTCGGGCCATCGTCAGCGCATTGGCAGCCACGTCAGAGCCGATGTAGAGCAGTGCGAACCGGACGGGCCCCAGAATTCCCTCGACTACGGGTCCGAAGAAGAAGAGGGTGACCATGTTGAACGCGAGGTGGGCAATCCCGACATGGAGGAAGCCCGCTGTGATGAAGCGATACCATTCCCGGTCACGCAGCACCTGGGCTGGACGGAACGCCATCCGCCCTACGAGGCTCGGGTCGGCAGAGGACGTGTAGACCCCGATCAGCACGTTGACGATGAGCAGGAAGAGCGTGACGGGCGCGTCTAGAAACATCGGCGGCCTGGTGGTGGGTAAGGGTCGAGGCCGTTACACGCGACCTATGAGGTTCTGTTGCTCTCCCCTCCTGTCTCGCGCTTGGTGCGCCCTCGTTGCGCTAGCTTCCGTCTCCACCTCAACCCATCGTCATGTTCATGCTTGTTCGCACCAGGCTCGTCGCCTTTGCCCTTTCCGCGCTTCTGTTCGCCTCCACGGGGTGCGAGGACCGCGCAGAAACCGTTGGCCAGCAGTTGCTCGGCACATGGAGCGTCGCGGGCGGCGACAGCTTCCGCTCGGCCACGGCGGGCCAACAGTACACCTTTGCTGCGGACGGCACCTTCACTATCCGGGAGCAGCGGCGGCTAGGCCCCGCGGGGACGTTGCGCGCAGCCTACGAGGTAGCACGCGATGGCTCCATCACGTTCCGCGATGCTGCCGCAGTGCAGCAGTATCGTCCCTCCTTTGCAGGGGATACGCTTCGACTCCGTACTGAAGACGCCACGGACACGCTCACACTGGTGCGTCAGAGCCCTCTTCCCTGACCAGGGGTTTCCCGGTTGCCGTGTCCGAACAGTCCTACACGGAGTTCCGAGGTGCTATGACACGGTGGACGTTTTGGCTGTTATATATTGCCGTTGCAACAGTCATATGGTCTCCCAGGCCGTGCTTGCACACAAGTATTCTCTGAAGCGACAGACATCAACTGCCGACACGCCGTACTCGGTTCAACACTGTTCCGACCTGCACCTCTCCCCACGCTCATCCTCCCAATCACGCCCCCACTTCTAGCACGCCACGTCCTGTTCCGCCTCTCCCTACTGCGCACGTGCACATCCCCAGCGCACGGAGGAGCCGCCATTCAAACCGGCGGCTCCTTTTTCTTTGGGCGCTGCTTTTTGTGAGCCCTACGGTTGGGAGGCCCCGAGTAGCGTCGCAGCCCACTGCCACACATCGTCCACTCCTGTTTTCTTTGCCGCGCTGGTTAGCACGATTGGGAGCGCGAGGTCGCGGGCCTTCAGGGTTTTGCGCAGTTTGGCGACACGGCTCCGCTGCTGGTTCTTGGACAGCTTATCGGCTTTTGTCAGCACAATTACGTTGGGAATCACCCCGCCGCGCATAACCTCGAACAACTCGACATCGAGCTTCTGCGGCTCATGACGGCTGTCGACTAGGTGGAACACGACGCGGAGTGGGTCACGCTCGGTGACAAAGCGTCCGATGAGCTGCTGCCAGGCAGCCCGCTGCGTCTTGGAGATCTTGGCATAGCCGAAGCCCGGCAGATCGACTAAGTAGAATCCGCCATCTCCAACTCCAGGGATCGCCACGCCCTCGTTGACGAGATAGTAGTTCAACTCCTGCGTCTTCCCCGGAGTGTTGGACGTGCGCGCAATCTGACGCCGCCCCACCAGCGCGTTGAGCAGCGAGCTTTTCCCTACGTTGGAGCGGCCAACGAACGCAATCTCTGGCCGGCCGTCGTCTGGCAGCTGATGCCATTTGGCAGCGCCCTTGACGAAGCGGATCGACTTGATGTCCATACGAAGAAGCGTGAGGGAAAGAACGTGCTAAGGTGCGGACGTACGCGACATCCACACCTTCGCAGTTTAGAGCGGCCGCACGTGGCTAGGCGACGCGTTCAAGGTGGGCTTTGACCGTCTCGCCCATTGCGGCAGGGTTGAGGATGGTCGTGATGCCGCACTCGTCCATCGCCTGGAGCTTGGCATCCGCCGTGCCCTCACCCCCCGACACAATCGCGCCGGCGTGGCCCATGCGGCGACCCGGAGGTGCTGTGCGGCCCGCGATGAAGCCAAAGACGGGCTTCGTCATGTTCTCTTTCACCCAGTAGGCGCACTCTTCTTCGGCTGAGCCGCCGATCTCGCCGATCATCACGACGGCCTCGGTGGCCTCGTCCTCCGCGAAGAGCTTCATGGCGTCGATGAACTGTGTGCCGATGATCGGGTCGCCGCCGATGCCAACGGCGGTGGTCTGCCCGAGGCCTTCGCGCGTGAGTTGGTCCACGCACTCGTAGGTGAGCGTACCTGAGCGTGAAATCACACCGATGGGCCCCTCGGAGAAGATCATCGTCGGCATGATGCCCACCTTGCACTCGCCGGGGGTGAGGACGCCGGGACAGTTCGGCCCGAGGAGGCGAGCGCCGCGCTCGGTGACGAACTCGTAGGCCATCGCCATGTCACGCACGGGGATGCCTTCGGTGATGCACACCACGAGGTCCACGCCTGCATCGGCGGATTCCATGATGGCGTCGGCGGCGAAGGGCGGCGGGACGAAGATCACGCTCACGTTAGCGCCCGCCTTCTCGACAGCCTCAGAGACGGTGTTGTAGACCGGCCGGTCGAGATGAGTCGTCCCCCCCTTGCCAGGGGTCACGCCCGCGACTACGTTCGTGCCGTAGCCCAGCATCTGCTCGGTGTGGAAGCTGCCCTCCTTGCCAGTGATGCCCTGGACGACGAGGCGGGTGTTCTTGTCTACGAGGATGCTCATGGGGAAAGGCCTGGCGCCTAGGATGGATGATGGTCGGGAGACGAAACGCGGCAGTAAACTACCGCCCTCGCCGTATCTCTCCGGCCCGTTTGCGGAGGTTTCACAGCCTGGTCGTAGGTTCTCGTCCCCACTCACCGCGCCCTGTCCTATGTCTGAACCTGACGCTCTTCTTCGATTCGTTCGCGAGGCCCTTGCCCTTGGCCGAGACCGCGCTGAAATCGCCGCAACCTTGCGCGACGCTGGGTGGCCCGAGGAGCAGGTACACACCGCCCTCCGGTCGTTCGCCGATGTGGACTATCCCGTCCCTGTCCCGCGGCCCAAACCCTACCTCTCGGCGAAGGAGGCGTTCTGGTACCTCGTCCTTTTCACGACGCTCTACCTCTGGGCGATCTTCTTCGGCGTGCTGCTCTTCGACCTGATCGACGTAGCCGTACCCGACGCCACGGACCCCGACTACACGCTTCGCTACCGCGCAGACGGCATCCGGTGGGCCATCGCAGCCATCCTGGTTGCTTTTCCAACGTTTCTCTTCATGGCCCGCTTCATCGGGCGCTCGCTTGAGCGGGAACCAGAGAAGCGCGCATCGAGGGTGCGCAAGTGGCTGACCTACCTGACGCTCTTTGTGACGGTCTGCATCCTTGTGGGTGACCTGATGTCGCTCTTGTACAACCTCCTGAGCGGCGACCTGACGCTCCGATTCCTGCTCAAGGTCGTTGTTGTGGGCATGATCGCGGGCGGCATCTTGGTCTTCTACCTGCTCGACCTGCGCCGCGACGACGCCCCCCTCGAACAACAGCGTTCCGTCTGGTCCCGACGCATCGGCATGGGCCTCAGCGGCGTCATTGCGGCTGGCATCGTAGCTGGCTTTTTCGTCATCGGCTCGCCGACCACGGCCCGAGGCGTGCAGCTCGACGACCAACGCATCGACGACCTTCGCTTCGTCGAGTCCTCGCTCGCAACGTACTGGGCACGCGAACGAACTCTCCCTGCCGACTTGACCGAGGTGACCGCGATCGAATACCGCTCTGACGACGTGCTCCTTGATCCAGAGACTGGGGTTGCTTACGACTATGAGGTCCGTTCTGACTCGACCTACACCCTTTGCGCCACCTTCGACGCGCCGAGACCGGAACAGCGCTACACGCCGCCGAGCACCGAGATCGTTCCTGAAGGCACAGGGCGGCAGTGCTTCAACCTTAACGCCTCGAACTGAGGTGATTCTCACCCGACGAGATCACCATCGCCTTTGGTAGGCAGCGTCGACGCACCCACCAAGTAGGTGTCGATGGCCCGCGCGGCTTCGCGGCCCTCGGAGATCGCCCAGACGACGAGTGAAGCCCCACGCCGGTTATCGCCTGCGGCGAAGACGCCGGGGTGGTCCGTCGCGAAGCGGTCGTCCGTAGCGATACGCCCGCGCTCGTCAAGTTCAACCGGCAGTTGCGCCACGAGTGGCTCTGTCTCGGGGCCCGCATAGCCAATGGCGACCAGCACGAGGTCGGCCCGCCACTCGCGCTCTGTCCCTGGCACCGCCCGGCGACGCCGGCGTCCATCCTGCTCGGTTACCTCCACGTCGAGCGTTGTGAGGCGGCATACCTCCTCCTCGCCGTGCAACGCTTGCGTGGCGACGGCCCAGACACGCTCGCAGCCCTCCTCGTGCGAACTGCTCACCTCCAGCGTGTGCGCGACGAACGGCCAGGGCTGGTCGGTCGGGCGTTCGGTGGGCAGCGCGGGCCAAATGTGGAAATTGGCGATCGAGGCCGCACCCTGGCGATTCGCCACGCCGATACAGTCCGAGGCCGTATCGCCGCCGCCAATGACGATGACGTGCTTGCCCTTTGCGTCGATGGATGGCGGCGCGACCCCGGCGACACGACGCGTGTCCTGCCAGAGATACTCCCAGGCGTAGTGCACACCGTCTAGAGTGTCACCGGGGACGCCGAGCGGGCGGGGGCGCGTGGCTCCGGTTGCTAGGAGCACCGCGTCGTGCTGTGTGCGGAGGTCCACGAACGTCACGTCGCGGCCAACCTCAACGCTGCACCGGAACTGGATGCCCGCCGCTTCGAGCAAGGCAACGCGGCGTTCGACGACGTGTTTTTCAAGCTTGAAGTCGGGGATGCCGTAGCGAAGGAGCCCGCCGGGCTGTTCGTCGCGCTCGAAGACCGTGACCCCGTGGCCGACACGCCGGAGTTGCTCCGCCGCCGCGAGCCCCGCAGGGCCGCTCCCGACGATAGCGATGTGCTTCCCTGTTGCCTGCGTGGGCGTGGCAGGCTGCACCCAGCCCTCCTGAAATGCGTGCTCGGCGATGGCCTGCTCGATGTGCTCGATGGTGACAGGGTCCTCGATCAGGCCGAGCACGCACGCCGACTCACAGGGGGCGGGGCAAATGCGACCGGTGAACTCCGGGAAGTTATTGGTCGCGGCGAGCCGCTCGTAGGCGTCGCGCCAGCGGCCGTCCATGACCGCGTCGTTCCAGTCGGGGATGGCATTGCCGAGCGGGCAGCCGCTCTGGCAGAACGGCACGCCGCAACCCATGCACCGGCGCGCCTGTTGCGTAACCTGTTGCTCGACAAGCGGGATGTACACATCGCGGTCGTCACGCACGCGGGCTGCCACGTCGCGGCGCTGAGGTCCCCGCCGGGGGCGCTCGATAAAGTCGAGGTGGTCTTTCGTCATTGGTTGCTCTTCTTACGTCTCGGGTCACTTGTCCGCACTAGCCAGCCAAGACGATGACCCAGTATTTCCTATTCGCTCTTTTCCCGGTCACCGAAGCCCCAGTCGCGTCCCGAGGTGCGCACGGTGTACCTCGCCAAATCCCGGTCGGAGGCGATGCCATCGCCGGAACTAGTCGGCCCTTCGAGGGCGCGTCGGTACTCGGTCGGGTAGACCTTGACAAACCGCCGCAGCGACTCGGTCCAGGTATCTAGGAGCCTGCGGGCCAGGTGGCTGCCTGTCGTGTGGGCATGTGCTTCGATCAGGTTGCGCAGTGCGACCGAATCCGGGCTGGCAGGTTCAACCGCGAAGAGATCGACCATCTCGGGGTTGCAGCGCTCAGCAGCAAAGCGTCCGTCGGTATCCAGCACGTAGGCGAGGCCGCCTGACATGCCCGCCGCGAAGTTGCGACCGGTCGCACCAAGCACGACGACTCGACCGCCGGTCATGTATTCGCACCCGTGGTCGCCGACGCCCTCCACGACGGCCTCAGCGCCGCTGTTGCGCACGGCGAAGCGCTCGCCCGCCCTACCGCGCACGAAAAGCCGCCCCGAGGTCGCCCCGTAGAGCGCCACGTTGCCGACGATCACGTTGTCCTCGGCGACGAACGACGCCGCGACAGGCGGCCGTACCGAGATGGTGGCACCCGAGAGGCCTTTCCCGAGGTAGTCGTTCGCGTCGCCTTCGACGTGGAGCGCGAGGCCGCGGATGCCGTATGCGCCGAAGCTTTGTCCAGCGGAGCCGGTCGCCCAGACCGTGACAGCCCCGTCGGGATAGTCGTGGTCATACTTCAACACGCGCCGGGCCATCGCGCCGGAGAGCATCGTCCCGAAGGACCGGTGCGTGTTCTTGAGTGCGACACGCAGCGTGAGCGGCTCCAGGTCGGCCGGATCGTCGGCGTCGAGCAGGCGCGGGTCGAGGCGCTCCTGGATCGCGTCGATGAAGCGGTGGTCGATCTTGCTCCCCAGGTCGTGGTCTTGCTGGTAGACGACGTAGGGCAGCAGCACATCGGGCGTGCGAGGCTGCGCCAGGATCGGACGCAAGTCGAGGCCCGCACGCTTCCGTGCCGACGGCCGCTGCCGCTCGTCCTCCGTCGGTTCGTGGCGTCGAAGTCGACCCACGCGGCCGACCATCTCGGCGACGGTGCGGAAGCCCAGGCGTGCCATGAGGCGCCGCAGGTCTTGCGCGACGAGGTGAAAGTATTCAACGACGTGCTCGGGGGTGCCCGCGAACTTCTTCCGGAGCGCTGGATGCTGCGTGGCGATGCCAACAGGGCACACGTTGAGGTGGCACTTGCGCATCATCACGCAGCCCATCGCCACGAGCGGGGCTGTCGCGAAGCCAAACTCTTCAGCGCCGAGCAGGGCCGCGATCGCCACATCGCGGCCCGTTTTGAGGTGGCCGTCGCATTCGATGGTCACGCGGTTGCGGAGGCCGGTCGCCACGAGGGCCTGCTGCGCCTCGCTGAGGCCGAGTTCCCACGGGAGGCCCGTGTGTGCCACGCTCGTCTGCGGCGAGGCGCCGGTGCCGCCGTCGGACCCGCTGATGAGGATTACGTCCGCTTTCGCCTTTGCGACGCCTGCGGCGACCGTCCCGACGCCCGCCTGCGCAACGAGCTTGACCGAGATCCGCGCCTTGGGACGCGTGTTCTTCAGATCGTGGATGAGCTGCGCGAGGTCTTCGATCGAGTAAATGTCGTGGTGCGGCGGCGGCGAAATGAGCCCAACACCCTGCGTCGAGTGGCGGGTGCGCGCGATCTCGTCGTTGACTTTCTTGCCAGGAAGCTGGCCGCCTTCTCCCGGCTTGGCCCCCTGCGCCATCTTGATCTGGATCTCGTCGGCCCCGGCGAGATATTGGATCGTAACGCCGAAACGGCCCGAAGCGACTTGCTTGATCGCGCTCCGCGCTTTGTGCGTGCGGGCATAGCGCTTCGGGTCCTCCCCGCCCTCGCCGGTGTTGCTCTTGCCGCCGAGCCGGTTCATCGCCACGGCCAACGTCTCGTGCGCCTCGGCGGAGATGGAGCCGTACGACATCGCGCCGGTCTTGAACCGCTTCACGATCTCGGTCCACGGCTCAACCTCGCTGAGCGGGATCGCGCGGCTGGTGTCCGCGCTGTCGTCATCGTCGAACTCCAGCAAGCTGCGCAGCGTGCCGCGCTGCGCGTTCGTGATGTCGACAGCCTCGGCGAACTGCTGGTAGCTCTCATAATTCCTCGTCCGGACGGCATGCTGCAGATGGCCGATGGACGCGGGGCCGTAGTGGTGACGCTCGCCCTCGCGCCGCCAGCCATAGCGACCGCCCACGTCGATGGCCGACACGCCGTCCCGGTGTGTCTCCTGGAACGCTGTCGCGTGTCGACGCACGGCCGACTGTGCGATATCGGCAAGGTCGGCGCCCTCGATGCGCGTCGGCGTGCCGGTGAAGTAGGCGTCGACGACGGATCGTGCCACCCCCAGTGCCTCGAATTGCTGCGCCGACTGGTAGCTCTGGAGCGTCGAAATGCCCATTTTCGACATCACCTTCAGCAGTCCTTTACCGAGGGCCTTGACGTAGTTCGCCTCCGCCTTACTCTGGTCAAAGCCATCGCGCCCGGCCGCGTTGCGGATCGAGTCGAGGGCGAGCGTCGGACAGATGGCCGTTGCGCCGTTGCCGAGGAGGCACGCCATATGGTGCACCTCACGCGCCTCCTGCGTCTCGATGACGAGTTCGCAGCGCCCGCGACGCAGCGTGCGCACGAGGTGGTGGTGGACTGCTCCTGCCGCCAGAAGCGACGGGATGGGAAGCCGAGCGGGCCCCGCCGCGCTATCCGAGAGGACGAGAATGGTAGCGCCAGCGCCGATGGCGGCGTCGGCAGCTTCGCAAAGTGCGTCCAGGCCTACGTCAAGCGCCCTCCCAGCATTGCCTGCAGCTTCCCCGTCTCCTGTCGTCCAGGTCGCGTCAAGGGTAGCAGTACGGAAGGCCGGATACGCTTTACCGTAGGCATGCAACGCGGCGAGATCGGTCTGGGTTAGGATCGGCTGATCGAGGCGGATGACCTCGCATGCCTCCGCGGTTGGCGCGAGGAGGTTACCCGTTGCGCCGAGGTGGATCGAGAGTGCCGTGACGAGTTCTTCGCGGATCGCGTCCAGCGGCGGGTTGGTGACCTGCGCAAAATTCTGGCGGAAGTAGTCGTAGAGCAGCCGCTGCTTGTCCGACAGCACGGCTAGCGGCGTGTCGTCGCCCATCGAGCCGAGCGCTTCCTTGCCGCCGCGCGCCATCGGCGGGAGCAGCAGCGTGAGGTCTTCGAGCGTGAAGCCGAAGAGACGCTGACGGGTGCGTAGGTCGTGCGCCGAGCCTTGCTCGTCCCGTGGCGAAAGGCGCTCAGCCGCCCCCTGGACCCGTGCAAACGGTACGAGGTGCTGGTCGAGCCACTTCCGGTAAGGCTTCTTCTTGGCGATAGTCGCTTTGATATCAGCGTCGTCGATGATGCGACCGGCCTTGAGGTCGAGCAGGAGCATCCGGCCGGGCTCCAGGCGACCCTTTCTAACAATCCGAGCAGGGTCGAGGTCGAGCACGCCCGTCTCTGACGACAGCACGACGAGGCCATCGTCTGTCACGGTATAGCGCGACGGTCGCAGGCCATTGCGATCGAGAACAGCACCGAGAAATCGACCGTCGGTGAACGGGATCGTAGCGGGGCCGTCCCACGGCTCCATGAGACACGCATGGAACTCGTAGAACGCCTTACGTGCGGCGTCCATCGTCCCCGTCCCTGGCTCCCCTTCGTGCTGCCACGCCTCGGGGATCATCAGCATCACGGCCTCCGGCAGCGTGCGCCCGCCGTGCACCAACAACTCCACGGCCGCATCGAGCGACTTCGAGTCGGAGTCGCCAGGCGTCATCACGGGTCGGACGTGGTCGAGGTCGGCCCCGAAGTCTTTCGACGAGAACAGCGCCTCACGGCTGCTCCACCAGTTGCGGTTGCCGCGCACCGTGTTGATTTCGCCGTTGTGGCAGAGCATCCGAAACGGCTGCGCGAGATGCCACTCCGGCAGCGTGTTGGTGCTGAAGCGTGAATGGACCACCGCGAGCGCGCTTGCCAGCGTGGGGTCGCGCAGATCGGGGAAGTAGGCGCTCAGTTGCTCGGGGATGAGCATACCCTTGTAGACAAGGGTGCGGCTAGACAGGCTGATCAGGTGGAAGCCACGCGGCAGCGTTTCGTGCTTGCCGGCGAGCGCGTGGGCTGCCTTGGTGGCCCGGCGGCGGAGCACATAGAGCCGCTGCTCGAACGGCGCGCGTCGGAAGCTGCGCCCTCGGCGGACGAAGACCTGGAAGATGGCTGGCTCGTTGGAGCGTGCCACCGGTCCCAACACGCCGCTCTTGACGGGGACGCGGCGCCAACCGAGCACCTTCATGCCCTCAGCGCTTGCGGTGTCCTCAAACAGGGAGCGGTAGGTCTGCTGCGCTTCCAGATCCTTCGGCATAAACACCACGCCGACGCCATAATGGCCTGGGCGCGGAAGGCGAACCTCGCGCAAGGCGGCCTTCGCTTTGAGGAAGGCGTGCGGGAGCTGGAGCAGGATGCCTGCACCGTCCCCAGACGCCTCGTCGCACCCGTATGCTCCGCGATGGTTGAGGCGCTCCAGGACTTCGAGCCCGTGCCGGACGATCGTGTGCGACGGCGTATTGGTGAGTGTGGCGACGAAGCCCACGCCGCACGCGTCGTGATGCTGTCGAGGATCGTAGAGCAAGCGCTGTGTCTGGGCTAGAGCAGGGTCGTCGGGAACGGGTGGTGGGACAGACATGACACCGGGGGGAAGGCGCAGGAGATGTGTGGTGCGGGCGCGCACATGGGAAGATGTATGGACACAAAACGGACAAGAGCGCGGGCACACAAGCGCGCGTTTAGTGCCTTCTTGTCCCCAATGGCTAGGCTATCTGCTTGAAAAGCCCTTCCATCTTCTTTTCAGAAGCGCTTCCAGAAGCCTGCGCGCGTTCCTGGCTTTTTTCCTGCAAGCGCTTCCCTTCTCCATACCTTCACATGTGCTCTTCAGCGTTCCGAACAGTGACGGCATGGGCCCGTTCGTGTATGCTGTAGTTCAGACTTTTCACCCCGCACTTCATCTGATGCCCCGCCCCCTCAACCGCGCCGCGCTCAAGCGCGACCTCCTTGCCCTCCTTCGGAACAACGGCACCCAAGCCTTTCGCCCGAAGGAACTCGCGAAGTACCTCTCCCTCGGCAAGGGACGCGAGCCGTTCCGCCTCTTCCGCGACGTACTCTCGGAATTAGAGGAGGCGGGCCTCGTCCAGAAGGTTAAGGGCAACCGCTACCAGCATCGTAAGCAGCGCAAGGGGGCCTTCGCCGAAGGCACGCTCACCATGCACCCGAGCGGCTACGGCTTCGTGAACCTCGACCGCACCGACGCGGACGACGACCTCTTCGTACGCGCCAACCGGCTTCGCAATGCTTTACACGGTGATCGTGTCCGTGTGGCGCTGGCCGCCCCCGTGCGCGGGCGACACGACCGCAAGCAAGAAGCTGAGGTCGTCGAGGTGCTGCGGCGTGGGCGCGCGCACACCGTGGGCACGTTCGACAAGATGGGGCACTTTGCGTTCGTCAAGGCAGACGACCCGAAGCAGACGAAAGACATCTATGTGCCGAAGGAGCACTTCAACGGCGCCGAGCAGGGCGACAAGGTGGTCGTCTCCATCGACCACTACGAGGACCCGAAAGGCTCCCCGGAAGGCCGCATCCTGAGCGTGCTCGGCAGGCCCGACGACCCCGGCGTGGCCGTACTCTCCGTAGCGCTCGCGCAGGGCATCCGCTCTGACTTCCCCCCCGCCGTCGAGGCCGAGGCTCAGGCGATTCCCGTCGAGATTCCGATGAAGGAGATCGCCCGGCGCCTCGACCTCCGCGACGCGATGATCTTCACAATCGACCCGGAGGACGCCAAAGACTTCGACGACGCCATCTCCATCGAGCGGCTCGACAGCGGCGACTTCCGGCTCGGCGTCCACATCGCCGACGTGTCCCATTACGTCCACGAGAACACCGAACTCGACCGCGAGGCGTTCGAGCGTGGCACGTCGACCTACCTGGTGGACCGCGTCATTCCGATGCTACCGGAGCGGCTCTCCAACGGCGTCTGCTCGCTGCGCCCGCACGAGGACAAGCTGACGTATTCGTGTCTGATGACCGTCTCAGCGCGCGGTAAAATCCGCGACTGGGAGATCCGCGAAACCGTGATTCACTCGAAGGCGCGGCTGACCTACGAGGAGGCGCAGCAGATTCTCGACGGCGGCATCCAGGATCATCAGGTCAAGGACGAGGTGCTGCTCGCGGGCAAGCTCGCGCGGACGCTCACGCGAAAGCGCCTGCGGGAGGGCTCCATCGACTTCGACACGCCGGAGGTGCGGATCGTCCTCAACGACGCAGGGACGCCCATCGACATCGTTCGCAAGGAGCGCATCGAGGCCAACCGGCTCATCGAGGAGTGCATGCTGCTCGCCAACCGCTGCGTGTCGATGGAGATCGGCAAGGTGTCGAAGTCGAAGCGCAAGCCTTTTGTCTACCGTATCCACGCCACGCCGAACACGGAGCGCATCCTCGCGCTCGCGCGCTATGTGAAGGCGTTTGGCTACCGCCTCCCCGTCACGGATGGAACGGTCACGCGCAAGGACCTCAACGACCTCCTGGAACACGTCCGCGGCACGGCGGAGGCCGCCGTCATCAAGGTCGAAGCACTGCGCTCGATGTCGAAGGCGGTCTACTCGACCGAAAACATCGGGCATTACGGGCTGGGGTTCGACTTCTACAGCCACTTCACCTCGCCCATCCGGCGCTTCCCTGACCTGATCGCTCACCGGCTGCTCAAGCGCTACCTCGCGGGTGGTTCGGCCGTCGAGGGGGAGGGCCTACAGATCGCCTGCCGCCACCTCTCTGACCAGGAGCGCGTCGCCGTCGATGCCGAGCGCGAGTCGAAGAAGCTCAAGCAGGTCGAGTACGCCGCGCAGCACCTCGGCGAGGAGTACGACGGCGTCGTGATGGGCGTGACCAAGTTCGGCGTGTTCGTCGAGATCCAAGACCTACTCGTCGAGGGCCTCGTGCACGTCCGCGACATGGACGACTACTTCGAGTACGACCCCGAGAACTACCGCCTCGTTGGGCAGCACACGCGGACCGTCTATCGCATGGGCGACAGCGTCCGTGTCAAGATCGCCGCCGCCGATGTAGCGAGCCGCAAGATCGACTTGGTGTTCGCGGGGTAACCCGCCCGAGGGCGGCTCTGACAACGCGCGTCAAGATCGCCGCCGACGACGTGGCGAGCCGCAAGATCGCCTTGGTGTTCGCGGGGTAGCTGAAAGATCAGCGTTCGAGAAGTGGACGGGTCTGAGTACCTTCGCGTCGGCACTCATCGGTCTATGCACACATGCGCTGCACTCTACTCTTCCTGACTCTGCTTCTCAGCACGGACGCCTCAACGGCGCAGCGCTCCATCGCATATGGCTACCGTGTAGGTGCCACGCTCTCGTCGATTGCCCTCGACTACGGCCCGACAGCGCGCGCCTCTACGAACCGTGGACCTGGCTTCGAAGCCGCGTTCATCGCAGAAGTGACCCCGACGGACGTGTTTGGCGTGGTCGCTGAAGTTGGGGTGTCGATGCGAAGCTACTCCTACACGGCTTTTCCCCGGAGCATCCTGCCAGGTGGCCGCACCAGCGAGCAAGACGTCACCACGGCGTTCAACACCCTTTCGCTCGGGGCGCTCGGACGGCTCTTTCCTGGCGGTCAAAGCGACTTCGGAACGTACTTCACGGCTGGACCGCGTATGGACATCCTGCTCGGGCGCATCACGTTTGCCGATACCCAGGCAGATTCGCTAGCCCCCTTACTCGCTCGCTTCAGCGTGAGCGGGCTCGTCGGGTTGGGTCTGGCTTTGGAACCCCCAGGGTGGCCCGACACGCGTGTCGAGTTTGCCTACAGACTGACGCTTACCGACTTCCTGGACGACCCGTCAGTACGAGGAACCGTGGACAGCTTCGGCCTCGGCGTCTCGTTCGTGTGGTAGCTGGCACTACGAGGCCCGCGCCCACTGCCACAGCTCCTTGAACGATGCCTTCTTGCCATACATCAGCATGCCCGTGCGATAGATTCGCGCCGCAACCCAAAGCAGCCCCAACGCGGTAGCTCCCAGGAGGGCGATGCCGAGCGTGTGTTGCCACCACGGCACGTCCGTGACCACATGGCGCGCCACCATCAGGATCGGCGCAAACGGCGGGACGAGCGACATGCCGAGCGCGAACGGCGCGTTGGGCGCGTTCAGGATCGGCATCAGCACTAAGAGCGGCGTGACGACCAGCGGCATGATGAGCGGCACCATCAGCGACTGTGCGTCCGACTCCTGATCGACGGCCGCCCCGACGGCCGCCATGAGCGCGGCGTAGAGCACAAAGCCACCCAGGAAGTAGACACCGAGCGTGAGGAAAAGGACGGGCGAGAACAGCTGCCCGAACGCCTCCACATCGAACGGTAGCGCCTCCGCAGCCTGGCCCGCGGCCTCAGGGTCCTGCGCGGCTGCCACGGTGGCCGGATCGATAAACAGCGGCAGAAGGCTCCCGAGCGCGAACAGGCCGCCGAGAATGAGCACCGCCCAAGCTACAAGCTGGGTCAGTCCGATTGCCCCAATCCCGAGCACCTTGCCGACGATCAGGTCGAACGGCCGGACGCTCGACGCCATCACCTCGACGATGCGGTTGGCCTTCTCTTCGATAACGCCACGCAAGACCATCAGGCCGTAGAAATAGACCACGAAGAACATGAACGAGCCCATCGCATAGCCGACCATGAACGACGCGCCGGTCATGTCGGCGCTCTCCCCTTCTTCGCTCACCGTGCGCACTGTAAATCCAACGCCGCGGTCGAGATCAGCCATGACCTCCTCAGAAAGCCCGGCTGCCCGGAGCCGCTCCGCTTCCACGGCGTCGCGGATGGCCCGTCGGAGGTCACCCTGCTGCGAGATACCACCGCCGCCCTGGTTGTAGAGCACCGCATCGGCCTCGCCAGCGAGGAGCCCAGCGGGCAGCACGACGTACGCCGCAACGTCTCCGGCGAGCAAGTCAGCCCGGAGGCTATCCAGTGGTAGGCCAGCGTCGGCGATCGTTACCTCGAAGCCACTACCCAGACTCTCCTCGACAGCGTCGACGAGGCGGCCCGTCTCATCTACGAGCGCGATCGGGGTCGTCTCGGCCTCGTCGAGCAGCACGAAGAAGAAAATCGGGAGCACGAACATCGCCGCGAGCAGCACGGGCGCGAGCAGCGTGGTCAGGATGAACCACTTCGAGCGGATGCGGCGCTTGTACTCGGTTTGCGCGATCAGGGTGAGGGACATGGCTAAGCGAGAACAGGGAGGTGGGTGAAACGGCTCGGCGTGAGGCGATGGCAGCTAGAGACTCACCATCGACTCGAGGTCCGAACTCACCCCCCGCTCGACAGCCAGCTTGTAGATCACATTCAGCGGCGGCTCGTGTAGCTCGAAGTGGGATACGTCGGCGCCAGCGTTGAGCGCTGCCTCCAAGACCTGGCGTGCGGGCGTAGCGCCGGCCAGCAGCATCTCGGCAGCGCCACGGCTTCGCGACTCGACCGTGACCAGCCGCTGCTGCTGCAACCCGTCGAGCCACGCGTCGGGGCCGTCGAAGCGCACGGTGAGGGTGTTCGACCCGAACCGTCGTTTTACGTCACGCAGCGCGCCGGAGAGCACCACGTTGCCCTGCGCGATCAGGCACACGTCGTCGCAGAGCTTCTCGACCTGTTCCAAGCGGTGTGAGGCAAAGAGGATGATGCGGCCGTCGGCGCGGAGTTCTTGGATGATGTCGCGCAGCAAGTCTGCATTGATCGGGTCGAGGCCGCTAAAGGGCTCATCGAGGATGAGCAGATCAGGCGCGTGCGCGATGGTGGCTACGAACTGCACCTTCTGCTGCATGCCCTTCGAGAGGGCTTCGACCTCCGCGTTCCACTGGTCTCCAAGTTCGAGGCGCCCCATCCAGTCGCGACACGTTCTCTCGGCGTCTGACCGCCGCATGCCCTTCAGCTGCGCGAGATAGACGAGTTGCTCGCCCACCTTCATCTTCTTGTACAGCCCGCGCTCTTCGGGGAGGTAGCCCATCCGGCGCTGCGAGGCCGGCCCGACAGACTGCCCTCCCAGGGTCACCGACCCCGCATCCGGTACCGTGATGCATGTGATCATCCGGATCGTGGACGTCTTCCCTGCCCCGTTCGGCCCGAGCAGCCCGAAAATGCGCCCTGGCTCGGCCGTAAAGGACACGCCGTCAACTGCGGTGAACGAACCGTAGCGTTTGACGACCTGATCAACGTGGAGCATGTCAAACTAGCGTGGTGGAATTGATTTCGAAGGACTGTCGGGATGAGACGGTGAGTGCCTACACTAGGCTTGGAAACTCACTCGTCCCCATAAACGGCGGTGCGAAGCCAGTCGGCATAGGACACGGAGCAGTCGGCGAGCAGCGGACGCGGGGGGCCGTGACGCATCGTGAAGGCGATAGCGAGGCGAAGCATGTTGACAAGCGGCTGCGTGTCGGCTCTCGACTCCGCGTCGTTGTCGAAGCCTTCGAAGCAGATCGAGCAGTATTCCTTGCCCTGGACGACGAGGCGCGTCAGTTCGAGGTCGCAGCCTTCGTCGGGCGCGTTCTCTGACGTGGCTTCGCGCAGCGTGTTGCGGTCCAGCACGAAGACGCGCGTGAGGCGGTGTTTCTCGATGTCCCACCACTCGTCCGTGTCAGGGCGCTGGTCGGGATCGTCGAGCGGGAAGCGCCACTTCGTCCAGATATCGACGGCCCCGCGCACGTTGACGGCTAGGTCTTCGACGCCGTAGATCCCCGCACAGCGCTTGATCTCCAGCCGTCCTTTGCGGCGTTTGACGTTCAAGCCACCCGGGGCCGTCGGCACGAGGTACCGATCCGTGCGGTGCTTCTCGATGGGCGGCTGATCGCCCAACCCATCGAACCACGCCTGCACATCGTCGGGGATGGGACCGGGCCAGATCCAGCGTACTTCAGCAGTCAGGCGCATGAGCAGTGCAACGTGGGGTGGGTGAAGCGGACTCGTCGAATCGGAGCACGAGACCCGCGTGCAGGACGTTTGACCTAGCTGGTTCGACTTACATGGCCTGGGCGGCTCGCACCACATCGGCGAGGAGAACGGCTGTCGTGATGTCGATACTGGCCCCGGGTCCCTGCACGATAAGAGGTTCGGGGGCGTAACGGTCCGTCGTACATATGGCAATGTGCGTGGATCCAGAGAGACGGGCGAGCGGAGACGCAACAGGCACCGCCTGGACAACGCACCGGAGCACGCCAGCCTCCACGTCGAGCGTGCTCACATACTGCAAGACCCCGTCCGCGTCTTCGG
Organism: Bacteroidota bacterium; assembly: GCA_039821555.1. Taxonomy (NCBI): domain Bacteria; kingdom Pseudomonadati; phylum Bacteroidota; species Bacteroidota bacterium. The sequence continues at coordinate 14,539 of JBCBNX010000019.1, read as the reverse complement.
TGCGACGCCGCCATTCGTCGTCGAGCTCGGGCAGGCGCTCCCAGAAGCGGTTCAAGGGAAGCGTGGCAAACTCGTCCGGGACGAGCGAGGTCGTCTCCACATCGGCCAACTCCAGGTCGCCAAAGCCGGCATCGGGACCGAGCTCGCGAGCGAGGATGAGCAGCTTGCGCGCCGCGTCGATGCCGACGAGGTCGTCGCGGGGATCGGGCTCCGTGTAGCCTGCCAAGTGTGCCTGCCGGACGGCTTCAGAGAACGCCACGCCGTCGCGCAGGGCATTGAACACGAAGCCGAGCGTTCCCGACAGCACCCCCTCGACCCGGCGCACGCGGTCCCCGGTGCGTACGGCTTCCCGGAGCGAGGCCAAGAGCGCCAGTCCGGCCCCCACGGTCGTGTCGTAGAGGAACGACGCGCGGCGCGACCGGACCGCACTCTGCAGGTCTCGCCAATACGCTCGTTCGAGCGTCCCGGCCTGCTTGTTCGGAGTCACGACAGCTATGCCAGCCCGCAGTAGTTCGGGGTAGTGCCGCGCCACGGTCTCCGACGCCGTCGCGTCGATCACGACTAGGCGTTCGAGGCGCGCGGTCGTGATCGCGCCGAGCAGATCGGCGAGGGTATAGTCGTCGCGGAGCGCCACATCGGCGCGCGGCAGACCATTCGGGTCGTAGGCTGCCTGCGAGGTCGTCGCCAGGCCGACCAGCTTCAAGTTGACCTGCTGGTCGAGGAGCGCCTCGTACTGCGCGTCGAGGAGCGTGAGCAGACGAGTCCCGACGGCTCCCGCCCCGACGAGCACGAGGTGGGCGCGGGTACGCTTCATCGCAAACGCCTCGTGCAGCGCGCGTACGGCCGCCGAGGCGTCCGCTTCAGAGACGGCCGCTGAGATCGCGGTGTCGGAGGCGCCCTGCGCGATGGCCAGCACGTTGATGCGTGCCTTTCCCAAGGTGGCAAACATGCGCCCAGCCACGCCCGGCGCGTAGTGCATGAAGTCGCCGACGGCCGCCACGACCGCCGCGCCTGGCTCTACGTCGACGCCGAGGAGGTCGCCCCGCTCCAACTCCGAAGACAGCGCGGTCTGGAGGATGCGCTGTGCCCCATCGGCGTCGCTACCGCGAACAGCCAGCGTCACGGTCTGCTCACTCGATGCCTGCGCCATCAGGAACACGTCGATGCTTGCCGTTGCGAGCGCGTCGAAGGCGCGGGCGGCCAACGCCGAGGCGCCCGAAGCGCCGTTGCCGCGCAACGTGACAAGAGCCGCGCCTCGCACAGCCGTAACGGCTTTGACGGTGCCCTCTGCCCCCGTTCGCTCGTCAGAGATGACCGTAGTGGCCCCCTCTGCATCCATGGTGTTGCGGATGTCGAGCGGTACGCTGCGGCGCACGAGCGGGCGCATCGTGCGCGGGTGAAGCACCTTGGCGCCGAAGAACGCCAGCTCCGCGGCCTCTTGATAGCTCAGTCGGTCCAGCGTGAACGCCTCCGGAACGAGGCGTGGGTCCGCTGAAAGCACCCCGTTGACATCCGTCCAGATGACGACACGTCCGGCGTCAAGCGCGTCGGCGAGGATGGTCGCGGTGTAATCGCTGCCGGAGCGCCCGAGCGTGGTCGTGACGCCCTCCGGCGTTGCGGCCACAAAGCCCGTCACGATGGGGGTCACATCGGGCGGCAACGAGCCAAACGCGACCTGCGTCAACGTGCGCGTCGTCGCAAAGTCGACGGTCGCCTCGCCGAAGCGGTTGTCGGTGCGCACGAGTTCACGCGCGTCGATCGCGCGCGCCGGAAGCCCCGCCTTTCGGAAAGCCGCGGCCACGAGCGGTACGCTCGCGCGCTCACCCGCCGAGATGATGGCGTCGGTGAACCGGGGGCTGCACTCGCGGAGCAGGAACACGCCATCGAGGAGTTCGCGAACCTGCTCCCACAGCGCATCGAGGTCGGCGCGAAGCGTCGCGTACTCGGCTGGATCGGCAAGGTCCCGGAGAGCAGCTTCGTGGCGATCTCGAATCTCACCGAGGATGCTCCGGTGCGTCTCCTCGCGCGCCACAGCCGCGCGGCTAGCCTCCAGCAAGCGGTCCGTCACACCGCCGAACGCCGACGACACCACCACCAGTTGGCCGCGTCGCTGCCGGTAGCGCTCCGACGCGATGAGGCGCACGACGTCGCGCACGCGCCCGGGCGTGCCCACCGACGTACCACCAAACTTGTGGATGACCGCTTGTCCTTGATCCCTGGTCACTGGTCCTGTGGGTTGCGGCGCTCGGCTAGGCGATCAGGTTGACTAGGCGATCAGGTTCAGCGTGTCCCGGTGCCGTAGCCTACACCAGCAGCGTCTCTTCCCGCTTCGGACCCGTGCCAATGACGGTCACCTTCACCCCGAGGAAATCCTCAACGAACGTGAGGTAGTCGCGTGCTTCCAAGGGGAGGTCAGCGGCATCAGACAACGTGCCGAGGTCGCCCTCGAAGCCGGGAAACTCCTCGTAGAGCGGCTCGACCGTGGCTAGCGTGGCGATGTTGTTGGGGAAGCGGTCGGTGACCTTCGTCTGCCCTTCCGGCGTCGTGATCTGGTAGGCCGTGCAGACTTTAAGCGTCTCGATGCCCGAGAGCACGTCGAGCTTGGTGACCGCGAGTTCGGTAAAGCCGTTGAGACGCGCCGTGTAGCGCAGCGCCACGAGGTCGAGCCATCCACAGCGCCGCGGCCGGCCCGTCGTAGCGCCGAACTCGTGGCCGACGCTGCGCAGCATCTCGCCGACGCCTTCCGGGTCGCCGTCGAGTTCGGTCGGGAAGGGCCCGTTGCCCACGCGCGTCGAGTAGGCCTTGACGATGCCGATGACGCGGTCCACGGCGGTCGGCGGCACGCCGAGGCCCGTGCAGCAGCCACCAGCGGTCGGGTGGCTGGACGTCACGAATGGATAGGTGCCGAAGTCGACGTCCAGAAGCGCGCCCTGGGCCCCCTCGGCGAGCACCCACTTATTGTCGGCGAGCGCACGCGTGAGGTAGTCCGTCGTGTCGGTCACGAACGGGTCGATGCGGCGGTCGAAGTCCACGTACTCCTCGATGATGGCCTCCACGTCGAGGCGGTCGTGGCCATAGACCTTCTGAAGGACGTCGTTCTTCGCCTCGATGTTGAGGCGCAGCTTCTCGCGTAGCACGTCCGGGCTGAGGAGATCCACGACGCGGATGCCGACGCGGGCGAACTTATCGACGTAGGACGGCCCGATACCGCGCCCGGTCGTCCCGATGGCCTCGCCTTTGTTGGCGGTGCGTGCGCCCTCCTTCGCGGCCTCGATGCGCTTGTGGTAGGGCATGATGAGGTGCGCGTTGTGCGAGATCAAGAGCCGCCCCTCGACCTTCACGCCGAGCGCCTCGACCTGCTTGATCTCCTCCATCAGCGCCACCGGGTCGATCACGACGCCGTTGCCAATCACGCACACGGCCTCCTCATGGAAAATGCCGCTCGGGATCAGGTGCAGCACGAACTGCTGGTCGCCCCACGCGATGGTGTGGCCCGCGTTGGCCCCGCCCTGGTAGCGTGCGACGATGTCGTGCTTGGGCGCGATCAGGTCGACGACTTTTCCTTTGCCCTCGTCGCCCCACTGGGACCCGATGACGATGGTGACTGGCATGATGGGAGCGACTTGCGACTGGTGAGGTGAGGAGCGAATTGGGGGAAGAGAACGCCGTGTCTCCGCAACTTGTAGGAGCATGGTGGCAACCCTGCAACCGCTAGTCACAGGTCACCCGTCCCGAATCAGGAGAACGACGCCACAGCCTCATCGACGTTTTCGAACTGCCGGAAGACCTTGTCGAGGCGCGTCATCGTGAAGAGCGTCTGCAGGCGCGACGAGGCCCCGGCGAGGCGCAGGTCGCCGCCGCCGTTCTTCATCGTCGTGAGCCCGCCGATAAGCATGCCGAGCCCGGACGAGTTCATGAGGCGCACGCCCGTGAGGTCCACCACGACCTGCTGGATGCCCTCCGTGCGCAGGTCGCTCAAGCGGTTGTGGAGAGCCGTACCGTCAGGGCCGCCCATCACGTCGCCGTCGAGGGCCAGGACGGTCACGCCGTCGCGTTCGGTGGTGGTGATGGTCATGTTAGAGATAGGGAGTTGGGAGTTGGGGGCGGGGAGCGGTGCGACGTTGAGGAAGAAGCAGACCCTTCTCCCCGCCCTCTACACCGTCCCTACTGCTCGTTGCGCGACTTGAGCGCGACGACCACCGGGGAAGCTACGAAGACCGACGAGTAGGTGCCGATCACCACGCCGATGATGAGGGCGAACGCGAACCCGCGCAGCACGGGCCCACCCGCGATGAACAGCACCGCCACCACGATGAAGGTCGTCAGCGACGTGACCACCGTGCGAGAGAGCGTCTGGTTGATCGACTTGTTGACAACCGTCGCGTAGGCGTCGGTTTTGAAGATGTTGGCGTACTCACGGATGCGGTCGAAAATGATCACCGTATCGTTGAGCGAATACCCGACGATGGTGAGGAACGCCGCGATGATCGCCTGGTCGATCTGGAGCGAGAACGGTACCACGCCCTGGAGCAGCGAGAAGAGCCCGAGCGTGATCGTCACGTCGTGCGCGAGCGCGGCGACGGCGCCGAGCGGGAAGGCCAGGTCCTCGATGCGCGTCGGAATGATCGAGCCAAAACGCGCGAGGATGTAGATGAAGATCACGAACAGCGAACCGAGGACGGCATAGAGCGCGCCTCGCTTCAGGTCGTCCGCGAAGCGCGGCGCGAAGGAGTCGGTCTTCTGCAGCGAGAGCGTGACGTTGGGGTTGGCTGATTCGAGCGCGCCCACGACGAGGGCACTCAGTTCGGTCACGTCGCCGCCGACCGTCGAGCGGATGAGCAGTTCGTTGGCCGAGCCGTATTCCTTCACCTCGGGCTCGGTGCCGAGCGCGTCCGCGAGGGTCGAACGCACAGCCCCAACCGTGAGCGGCTCGCTCGTCTCGACGACGAACTCGGTGCCGCCCTGGAAGTCGATGCCCGTCTCAACGCCGCGGGTGAGCAGGGAAATGACAGAAATAGTGAGGAGTACACCAGAGATGATATACCCGATTTTCAGGTTGCCAACGATGTTGTAGCTGGCGTTTTCGAAGAGTCGCATGAGAGGTTGGTCACTGGCCCGTTGTCATCGGTCCTGGTGATCGCACGGGGCGACGCAGAGGACCAGAGACAAATGACAACGGACACGAAGATGAAAGTCGGTGTCGTGCGTGGTGGCGGGTCTCAGCCGAAGGCCACGCTCTGGCGCTTCTCGGCGACGAGGTAGTCGAAGAAGAGGCGCGTCACGACGATGGCGGTGAAGAGCGACGACACGATGCCGGCCATGAGCGTGACGGCGAAGCCCTGGATCGGGCCGACGCCGAAGCTGTAGAGGATCACGCCCGTCAGGAACGTCGTGATGTTGGCATCGAGGATCGCTGAGAGCGCCTTATCATAGCCGCCCTGGATGCTCGCCTTGAGCGTCTTGCCCGTACTCATCTCCTCGCGGATACGGTCGAAGATGATCACGTTGGCGTCGACCGCCATACCGATCGTGAGCACGATGCCCGCGATGCCCGGCAACGTCAGCGTCGCGCCGAACGCGGCCAGGATGCCGAAGATGAACACGACGTTCAACAGCAGCGCCACGTCGGCGATGAGGCCCGCCGTGCGGTAGTAGAACACCATGAACACAACCACGAGCAGGAAGCCGACGATAACCGACCACGTGCCAGCCTGGATCGACTTGGCACCAAGGCTCGGACCAACGGTGCGCTCCTCGATGATGTTGACTGGCGCGGGCAGCGCGCCCGACTTGAGCACCGTGACGATGTCCTGCGCTTCCTGGCGGCTCACGCCGTCGATGCGGGTCTGCCCGCCGCTGATCTTGCTGCGGATGACCGGGTCCGAGTAGACGATGTTGTCGAGCACGACCGCCACCTGCTTGCCGACGTTGGCCCCGGTGATGCGGCTCCACTTCTGCGCGCCCTCGTTGTTCATCGAGAGCGAGACGCCCGGCGCGTTGGTGGTCGGGTCGAACGCAATGCGCGCGTCGGTGAGCACGTCGCCGGTGAGCTCGGCGCGGCTGCGGACGCCGAGGAGGTTAAAAACCTCGAAGCCCTGCTCCGTCTCGCCAACAGCGTCGGCGGAGTACATCAGCTGGATGCCTTGCGGGAGCAGGCTGCGGACGGCTTGAGCCATGACGAGGCTCCGCACCATCGCGGTGTCGCTCTCGGCGACCTGCGCGAAGATGGTGCCCTGCCCTGGACGGACGAGCCCCTGGAGCGGGTTCACGGCAGCCTCAGCAACATCGGTGCTGCCCGTGTCGGCCGGATCGGCGGCGTCGCCGAAGCCGAGGTCGAGCGTCTCGGTGGTGTCGGCGTCGGCAGTACCGGCGTCGGCCACCTGCGTCGTGTCCGAGGCGGCGTTGGCGTTGGCCTGCGCCGTTTGCTCCTCGTAATAGTTGTAGATCTCTTCGAGGGAGGTCTGCAACTCCTGCGGGTCGGCCATCAGGCGGAACTCCAGGCGAGCCGTCCCACGGAGGAGATCACGCACACGCTGCGGGTCATCCACGCCGGGGAGCTCGACCGCGACGCGGCTCTCGCCCTGCTTCTGGATCGAGGGCTCGGACACGCCGAAGCGGTCGACGCGCTGGCGGATGATCGAGACGGCGCGGATGACGGCCTCGTTGGCCTCCTCGCGGAGGACAGGCAGCACTTCGTCGTTTTCGCTGCGGCGGCTGAGCGTCTCGCCGACGTTGCGGTAGTAGCGCGACAGGCGTACTTCGGGGTCAACGTTCTGGAGCTCGTCGTAGAAGATGTCGACGAAGTTGCCGTTGTCGCCGGCTTCCACGCGATCCTGCGCGGCGCCAAGCGCCGTCGTGAACGTCTCGTCGCGGTTCGTCGCCAGCTCGCGCATGAGGTTGTCGACGCCCACTTCCAGCATGACGTGCATGCCGCCTTGGAGGTCGAGGCCCAGGTTGAGCGCCTTGATTTTGGCGTCCTCGATGGCTTCGTAGTTGGCCTCGAGGTATTCCGTGCTGTCCGCGCCCGCGAGCTCTTCCAGCTTGTTCTGGTAGAGGTTGTTCTGCAGCGTCGGGAAGAGGTAGTAGCCTGACAGCAGAATGAACGCGAGGACGGAGAAGATTTTAAATCCGTTGCCTTGCATGGCTAAGTGGAGATAGATGGGGGTTGCAGTTCGCTACGCACGCGGCACCATGCCACACGGGCACAAAAGCGCGGTGCAGGAGCGCCCGACCACCGGGCGCTCGTGGTGAAATCCTGGGGGTGGCAACGCGGTCGCGCGTCGCCGAGCAATCACTACGGTCCGAGCGGCTGAACCGCCGGATACCGTTCGCGAGGGACCGGAGCGCCGTCGACATCGCCAACAGGGGCCATGCCGAAGAGACGCGCCGGTCGGTGAATCGGGGTGCCGAGTGACGCCGCCGCGAGCGCACGCGCGCCAAGCGTGGACGACGACGGAGGCGCAGGGGCCATCCAGGTGTCGCCGAGCATAAACGGCATGGCCGCACCGAGGTGCGACGTGCCGAGCAAGGCACGCAGCACGTCCGCAGGATCTGCGACGGTGCTCAGGTAGGCAACCAGGCGATCTCCGCCGGGTGCTTCAGCAAGCACGTCGAGGAAGACCGCAACCTGGGCGTCTGAGGCTGCCACGTCGTCTGCGCTGCGGGCCTGCTGAATGGCCCGGTCGAGCGTGCCGTCAGCGAGGGCGCGCTGCCACGTCTGCCGTGGGTGCTCTGCATCGGCCTCGGTTACCGTCCCCGCCGCGCCGCTGAGGAAGCCCAGCAGCACGCTCCCCACGATCAGGCGAGCGAGTATGGCAGAACGGAAAAAGCGCATGGCTACGCACGCATGGTTGCGCGCAAGAATAGGGAGAGCACCCAAGACGTGAAAGGTAGCGCGGTGTTGCGACCCAGGGCAACTGCTTCGGAGGCTCTGCGCGCGAGGTCTTCGAGAAACCCGCCAGGATCGCGTCGCGTCGAAATCGAGCCCTTCTCTGATCCACGCCTTGTCCTTATGGAACCGCAGTCCCTCGTACGTGCCCCCGACGCCCGCTCCGATCCGCACCCCACTACCCCAGGCGAGTTGGCGGGCGACATCGGGCGCAGCGTCCGCGATGCGATGGACTCGTCAGGCTCCGGCGCACCCGCCTCGGGGCGCGCGGTGCGCGACATCCTCTCGACGAATGAGATCTTCAGGCGCGTCGTCGCGACCGCCGACGAAGAGTTTAGCGAGCCGAACCGCCTGCTCTTCTTCAGTGGGCTCGCCGCTGGCTTGTCGATCGCGCTCTCGTTCATCGCGAAAGCGGGCGTCACCGGCGCTACGGACGCCGAAATGCTCGGCAACGTCGTCTACCCCATCGGCTTCGTGTTCATCGTCTTGGGGCGCTATCAGCTGTTTACGGAGAACACCCTCACGCCGGTTGCTCTGGTGCTGACGCGACGGGCCTCGATCCCGCGCCTACTCACACTCTGGACGCTCGTCTATGCGGCCAACCTGCTTGGCTCTGCCATCGCAGCGTTTGCCATTGCGCATACTCCGATCCTCACGCCGGAGGCGTTCGAGTACGCTCGCGACTTCGGCAAGCACGCGCTCGAAACGACGCCGACGCAACTGTTCTGGAAAGGACTGATTGCAGGGTGGCTCGTCGCTGGGATGGTGTGGCTGACGCACGCCGTCCGTGATGCCACGACCCGCTTCTTCCTGGTGTTCGTGATCATGTTCTTGATCCCGTCCGCCGACTTGTTCCACTGCATCGTAGGCTCGTGCGAGGTGTTCTTCCTCGCATTCCTCGGTGAGGCTGGCTTTGTGGAAGCCTTCACGTCGTTCATCCTCCCGACCACGGCGGGCAACACCGTCGGAGGCGTGCTCCTGGTGGCCGTGCTCAACTTCGCTCAGACTCACGACAGCACATTCAGCGACCGCGGGACACTCACCTGGAAGGAGATGTTGATGCGCCGTTCCGTGAGCCCCCACTCTGAATAGCCGCAGCAATCACGCGAGCGAGGCGTAGTGCGGACGCCTTGCAGTGCCGTGACGAAAAACCGGCGACCTCCTCGCAGGAAGCCGCCGGTTACTTGGCAGGCTGATGATGTCGGAGGCCTTCCGTCTAGCAGCCGCGGAGGCGGACGGTGGTACGAACGCCCTGCGGCGTCGTGTAGCCCTGCCCGTCGCGTAGCCCCTCGAAGAACGCATCTTCCCGGCACGGGAAGTACCGGCTGTAGCTCGATGCTTTCTGCCGCGCCGTGCTTGCCACCTCCTCGTCGCGGCTAGCGGCGCGGTTGTAGAAGTCGACCGCCACCCACACCGGCGAGGCCGCTGCGATCGAGCCGCCGCCTGCGAGGCCTGCGTAGTAGTCGCCCAGCAGGATAAGCGACGGGCCGTGGTTCTCGTTCATGTCGAGGATCTCGTTGGCGATCCGCCGCGCGTTGCCCATCTGGCTGTTGCCCTGGAGCAACACGGCCTTGCGGTACATGTAGTCGATCCGTTGTTGGTCGTCCTCGGCCCCCTCGATCACGCGGTCGATCAGCGCGATCGCCTCGTCGATGTTGCCGTCGCGCTGGGCCATCTGGAGAAAGATGCGAATCGCGCGCGGGGACGGGTCGCCGTCGAGCACGACGGGCTTCATCTCAACGAGCACGTCGTCCTTGCTGAGGCGGAAGGCGAGGTCGAAGAGTTCGTCCACGACCGCGGAATCGCGCTCGCCTTCGCGGTATTGCGCTAGGAGGTACTCGAATTTGTCTTCAGGTCCATCGAACGTGTTTTCGAGGATGTTGGCCTTGAAATACTCTTGCCCGTCTTCCGTGTCGATGCGCTCCATAGCACTGCTACCCCACTCGATGAGGCGGTCGCGCATCCCGCGTCCGAGGTACTGCAGCCCCAAGAAGTTGATCGCAAAGTCTGGCACCGAGTCCGGATATGCCGTGTCGGCCTCTTCGTAGAGGCGGAACACCTCGTCCGGGTCTCCCTGCCCCGTTGTGGCACCGTCCGCGTCGTATACCACGTTGTACATGTAGTTGGCCTTATCGATCAGCGCCTCGTAGGGGTTGTATTCCAGCCCGGCTTCGTCGAGCGCTGCGGTGCGTGCGTCCATGTAGAACAGCACCGAATCCCGATACGCTGCCGCGAGGGTGGCGTCCTCCACGTCGGCTGCGATGCGGGTGTGCATCCGGATGGCGCGGTCAAAGTTGCGACCATCGTTGTTGGGCTCCAGCGGGAACTCGCTGAGCATGCAGCGCAGGTAGGGCTTGGCCGAGGCATAGTCCTCCTGACGGTAGTACTCGTAGTAGAGGCTGTAGGTCGTCTCGGCGTCGTTCCAGGAGCAGTCGATGGGGTATGGGTCGGCGTACGGATCCTCCTGGGCGAGAGCCTGCGGCGCTAGGGCCAGCCCCAAGGCTGCGAGGAGTGCGACCAACGGAAGACGGAAGAGGCGCGGGTTCATCTGGCTCACAGGGTGGTTGGACGGTGGTGGAGACGACGGAGGTCTGCCAGCTAAACGCTTGTGCTGGCGGGGATCGGGTGTGCTAAAGATCGGGAAGCCATGGAAAAGTTGCGAACGCCAACTCTAGCACCGTTTGCGCGAGATTTGACGCGATTTCGTGGGCAATGCCTAGTCGATGCGGCGGCGCAGGAACCAACGCTCGCCGAAGTTGATGGTCGCGGAGGCTTTCAGGAAGGTATCGCGCACGAGTAGTCCCTCGGCGTCACCGCGCTGCCCAACTTCGAGGTTGAGGTCGAAGCTGGCGGTTGGGATGAGCGCAGGCAGGCTCAGGCCCACGGTTGCTGCGTAGGTGGTGAGCGAGGAGCCCGTCGGGGCGAGGTAGCCTTGGTCGATATAGCCGCCGAGGCGGTACGCGACCCGAGAGAGATACGGGGCGCGGCGACGGGTCCCTGCAGGGCGCCATTCCAGACCACCTCCAACGCGCCATCGGTCCTGGAGGTCGTCGTTGCCACCGGGCACGAAGCCGCCAAGCACGAAATCGCTCTCGAACTGACTACCCCACGGCTCATACCGCGTGTCTACAGCAAACTGCAGGGCGTTGGATGGCGCGTAAGCGATGCCTGCAGCGAGTTCCATCGGAAGCCGAAGCGACCCATCGGCCGATGTCGCCAAGGTGTCCCGGTCGAGGCTGATGCCGATGGTTTCGACGCGCTCACCTCGGAGCCGGGCAGGAAGCCGCGCAGTCGCCGCAAACGAGAGGGCATCGCTTTCGCCGAAGAGGCGTGGCGTCGAGGCAAGGACGCCGACCGTACCAGTCACGCCCGCGACGCGCACCGACTCGGTGGACCGCGTTTCCTCAAAGATGAAACTGGTCGGGAATTCCGTCCGCTGGAGGTAGTCGATGTTTCCGAAGAAGGCGTTGATGCTCGCACCGACCAAGACATTCGTGGTGATGCGATAGCCTACGCCAGCCTGAATCTCCTGCAGGCCGCCGTCGCCCTCGTAGTTGATCTGGTAGTCGAGCGGGTCCGTGCCGTCGGTTGGGGAGAACGAGTCGGTCCGGATCGCCCTGTAGTTGACACGACTGTAGGGGCGGTAGGCCACGTTTAAGCCTAGCTTGCGATTGAGTAGCGGGAATGCCAACTGTATCGCATTCAGGCCCCCGCTCGCGAGGTCACTCGTCGTACCGTCCGCTGCCTCAAGCGTCGTGCCCGTGACCTGGGCACTGAACGTGAAGTGGGACAGGGTGATATCTCCCCACGAGGCGGGGTTGTCGAGCGGCACGTACGAGAAGCTGCGTACGGCCAGTCCGGCGCCGCCCATCGCGTCGACCTGGGAGTTGGAGAACGACACCCGTTCGCCCACACCGAAGCGGGAGTAGAGCGAGCCGTAGTTGTTGGCTCCTTGCGCCAGTGCCTCGGCGCTCCCTCCGAACGCAAGAAGAGCGAGGGCAAGAAGCAGGACAGAACGATGCAGCATCAAGAAGGCGGTATGGTGCGTCAGCAGTGGACTGGGGCTTAGTTGCCCCCCGAGACAACGAACTCGAAGCGGGGCGTTTGGTCGGGTAGAGTGGGGGCAAAGACGGGCAGCACGTCCACAGACGCGGGATTGTTAACAGCGCGAAGACGGTAGCCCTTGATGAAGTCAGCGCCGAGCAACTCGTCCTGTACGAGCGAGGTCAGCAAACCCGATGCAAACCGGTAGACCCCCAGATCTTCGTCAAAGACCAGCGCCCCCAGCGACTGGATAGGGTTGCCCTCGCTCTCCACTTCCAGGAGCAGTTCGATGGCCTCGGGTCGAGGTCGCTCAAAGTCACCGGCACCCGCTGGCGTCGCCAGCAGCAGCGTGTCGAGCGCCACGCGGAACTCTGCGTTGTTCAGCGGCTGTCCAGCGATCCCCTCAGCATCGAAAACGAAGTCGAGATCGATGGCTTCCTCCGCCCCGTCACGGGCTACGATGCGGTCGGCGGGCGTCGCAGGTAAATCGCTCCACGAGATGCGCGAGGCGACTTCGCTGGCGCGAAAACGGACGGTCGTATCCGCGATGGCCGCCACGAGACGGATGCGCGTCGCGTCGAACCCGCGCACGACGCCGGGGCCCGCGTATCCGTCGCCGTTTCCAACAGCACGGAGCGCGATCCCGCGGTAGCTCGACCCGAATGTAGAGGACGTGAGGGTGTCACCAATCGCCTCCACATACGAGCCAGGAAGCTCCACGGAGATCGTCGAGTCATTACGGCTTACCTCGACCGTGCCGAACGGGCTGACGCTAGGGTCGTCGAAGTTGACGTACGACGAGTCGGGGGTCGCATCCGTCGGAATCCAGCTTCTGGTGATCTCGTACAACTCGATCCTGGAAATGCCGTCTGGGTCTCCGTAGACGTAGTCCACGGGCAGTTCGAGCGTCAGCCCGGTGACCGTGCCGTCGGAGAAGCCTTCGGGCAGCGAGCCAGGACGGATAAAGTCGATGAACGTGTCGGCCGCAACGGTGCCGAATAGCGGGTCCTCGGCCCGTCCCAGCAGCGCCCTGGAGACCGACGGGCTGGTCGTCGACGCGAAGCCACCGGTGACTTCACTGAGGGTGTCCTGTGCGACCGAGCTCGCGGCAAGCGACCGGCTGGTCGGCACACCACCCTCCTCACCGATGAGGTCGAGCCCGGCACTGGACGGGTCGTCGCATGCGGCGAAGAGCGTCAGCGCGGCGATGAGGCAGAGGAAACAGAGTCGATGCATGCGTGGGGAGCGGTGAGCGAGAGCGATGCGCGCAGGCCGGGCGTTGCGCCGATTTCAGAACGGCACGGTACAAACGGATCGTATGCGACCTGATCGGTTGGCCGAGGTACCGCTCGGAGGCCATCGTTCATGAAAAACCCCGCCGCGAGCGGCAGGGTGTGCGATGAGCGGGGACGCGTGCGCGCTACGGTTCGACCGTAGAACCGTGGAGTTCGGTATAGAGCGCGATGGCTTGCTGGGTGAGTTCAGCAGGCTCTGCCGCGAGAACGACGCCGTCCCGCTCGCCAGACGTACCCGTGGCATAGGCCACGGCGTCAGCCGAGTTGAGGCCCATCGCGCGGAGATCCTGCCCCACGTAGGGCTCTGTGCCCGCTACGCCGAGGCGTGCTACGAGGTCGTCCGTCAAGGTGAAGGCCTGGTCCGTTTTGTCCGTCGTGTACACCGACTTGGCCTCGGCAAAGAGGGGGTCGCCGCTGAGTTCGTTCTTGAGCAAGACGGGCGCAAACGCGCCCACCCATCCTACTGCGTGGACGATGTCCGGCTGCCAGCCGAGCTTGCGGACCGTAGCAAACGTGGCGCGGGCGAAGTAGAGCGCGCGTTCCACGTTATCGGCGAACACCTTGCCGTCTTTCTTGCCCTTGAAGATCCCCTTCTTTTTGAAATACTTGACCGAGTCCATGAAATAGACTTGGATCCGAATGCCAGGAATCGAGGCGACCTTCACCTTAAGCGTGTCCGAGTCGTCGCCGACGGGAATGTCTTCGCCAGAGAGGCGGATGACCTCGTGGAGGCGGTTGCGGCGCTCCGAGACCACCCCGTAGCGAGGCATCAGGATGCGTGTCTCGTAGTCCCCGGTTTCCTGCAGTTGTTCGGGCAGGACCCGCACCAACCCGGCCCCGGCGGTGGTTTCAGAAAAGGGGGCCACTTCGCTGGCGACGTAGAGGATTCGCATGGGGCGGTCGTCCATTGGCGGATGGGGAGAGTGAGGTCGGGCCGGAAGGGAGTTGGTCAGCCTGCGCGTGTGACGGAGTGCGTCCGCGCGGCCTTGTGCAGCCAAAGCGGCCTTGCGCGGCCAAAAGAGCGCGTAAATCTACGGTCTGGGCCATTCGAAGGGCAACCGAGATACCCCGCCGCTCCACCTCGAAACCGATCCTTCACCAAGCTTTCCCAGGCGCCCAGACCTTATTGTCGCCCTCGCACGACACGCCAGTACCGACCGACGCCTGGCTTCTCAAGGAAGCTAGGCGTCGGCACCGCAGTGTGCTACGTGGGGTCCGGTTATTCCATACCTACGCTAGGGAGCGTTGACATTTGAGTCGGTCGCGGGCGAGCCGATATGAGTAGCAACCAACCCTCGCTGCTCATGCCCGC
>JBCBNX010000018.1:11254-73392 GCA_039821555.1 Bacteroidota bacterium | reverse complement strand
CGGGGGACGAGTGGAACGCAGCGGAGGCCGAACGGAGGCCATGAGCGCCGATCAGACCGATTGTCCACACGCCCTAGTCCACGTTCTCGCAAGCTACCTTGGCACGGGCGAGGGCGGCGGCGAGCGTGCGCTTGCGGACGGGTTTGGCGAGGTGCTCGTCCATGCCTGCGGCGAGGCAGCGCTCGCGGTCGCTGTCGAGGGCGTTGGCCGTCAAGCCGATCACGTAGGGCCGGCCGTAGCGCTCGGGCTCTGCGCGGAGGCGGCGCGTCGTCTCAATGCCGTCGAGCACGGGCATCTGCACGTCCATGAGCACCACGTCGTACGCCGTCGTTGCTAAGGCGTCCAGCGCCGCGCGTCCGTCAGCCACGAGGTCGGCCCCGGAGCCGAGCCGACGCAGCATGGTGAGCGCGACGCGCTGATTGGCCGCGTTGTCCTCGACGAGGAGCAAGCGTTTCGCGGTGGGCGATACCCGTGCGGGGGCGGCTGGAGCCGCGTGCGGTGTGCCATCGCCTGCGGCAGCAGCGGGGGACTCGGCCGCTGACGAAAGCGCCGCAGCGACGGCACTGCGCAGCGGTGCCTGCTTGACGGGCTGGGTGAGCACGGCGGCCAGGCCCACGCGCTCCGTGACCGTCCGGCTGAGCGCGTCGCCGATGGCACTCAGGAGGACGAGCGGGAGCGTGTCGGGTGGATACTGCTCCCGGATTGCGGCTGCCAGGTCGAGGCCGTCCATCTCCGGCATGTGCATGGCAAGGAAGGCGAGGCTAGGCCGGGGGTGCGTGTCGAGCCACGAAAAGGCTTCGGACGGGCGGCTGAGCAGGATCGGCTGGGCTCCCCAGGCACGGAGCTGCAGGTCGAGCATGCGCAGGGTGACGGCGTTGTCGTCCGCCACGAGCACGCGGAGCCCGTCAAGCGCGGCGGGTGGGGGAGCTGGTGCGTCGTCGGGCAGGGGACCGACGGGGAGGTCCAGGGTGATGTGGAACGTCGAGCCGACCCCGACCTCGCTCTCGGCCCACAGCTCGCCGTCCATCAGCCCGACGAGCTGCCCGCTGATGGCGAGGCCCAGGCCCGTGCCCCCGAACTGCCGCGTCGTGGAGGCGTCGGCCTGGGTGAACGAGCCGAAGACGTGGTCGAGCTTCTCGGCAGGGATGCCGACTCCGGTGTCCTCGACGGCGATGTGCAGCGCCGCAATGTGGCCCGCGACAGGGCGATCGAGCGAGGCGCGCACCGAGACGCCGCCCTCGCGGGTGAACTTGACCGCGTTCGAGAGCAAGTTGGTCAGCACCTGTCGCAGCCGGTAGGCGTCGCCGACGAGCGTGGCTGGGACGTCCGGCTCGATGAAATAGCCGAGGCCGAGGCCCGCGCGGGTAGCGCTGACGGCTACTACGTCGAGGACCTCCTCGACGAGCCGGTGCAGCGCGAACGGCTCCGTAGCTAGTTCAACGTGCCCCGCTTCGATCTTTGAAAAGTCGAGGACATCGTTGATGATGCCCAGCAGCGCGTTGCCCGACGAATGGACGATCTCCACAAACTCGCGCTGCTCGGGGTTAAGCTGGGTCTCGCGGAGCATCTCCGTCATGCCCAGCACGCCGTTGAGCGGAGTGCGGATCTCGTGGCTCATGTTGGCTAGGAACTCGCCCTTCGCCTGGGCCGCGGTCTCGGCGGCGTCCTTTGCATCGCTGAGGGCGGCCTTCGCGTGCTTTGCCACAGTGATGTCGCGCGAGATGCCAACGAGGCCCATGACGCGGCCGTCGGCGTCGTAGAGGGGCACCTTGGTGGTGGAGAGCCAGCGCGTCTCGCCGTTGGTCTCGATAGGCTCTTCCTTGTTGACGAGTGGTTCACCGGTCTGTACCACCCGTAGGTCGTCGTCTAAGACCTCATTGGCCACGTCCCGCTCAATGGGTGCCTCGACATCGGAGGCGCCGAGACACGTCTCGGGATCGTCGTAGCCGAGTGCGCGAGCGCTGGCTAGGTTGCGCAGGGTGGCGCGGCCATCGAGATCTTTCGCGTAGATGTGGTCCGGCACCGTGTCGATGATGGCCCGGAGCAGCCGGTGTTGCTTGTCAACGGACGCGGCCGCATAGGTCGCCGCAGGTCTAAGCACGACCCAGCCCAACACGGCTAGCGCCAGCAGCATCCCGAGCAGTAGACCGATTTCGATAGCACGGACCTTGCGATTGGCGAGGACCGACTCGGCGTCTAGCGCAAATACGATCGCGTCCATGCGGACCAGGAAGACGGGTTCTACATCGAGGATCGTACGGAGCGCTAGGTCGGCCTCCTCCGCGTCGCTGCGGGCGAGCGCGTCCTCGAACGCGGCCACGGCGTCCTCGATGCGCTCGATGTAGGGCGTGAGTTGGGCTAGGTCTGCCCGGATCTCCGGGTCGTCGATCCCGGAGAGTTGGAGTTCCGGGTCGCCGTCGAGCAGGCCGTCGTGGGCTTGCGCCCACGTTGCGACATCGGCGTCGAGCGCGCGCAGGTCGGCACGCCGGCCTTGGTTGAGCGCGAGGGCCTCCTTGGCAATCCGCTGGCTGAGCATCCGCTGCCGCCCAGCCAGGTTGACTTCTCGGCTGTCCTCGGCTTGCTGGTTCAGTTCAAACTGAACCACGCCCTGCTCGGCCACCGCGAGCAGAGCCACAAACGCCAACGCCACGAGGTAGCGGCGCGTAAGCAGCCGCCGGATGCTGTGGGACGAAAGGGAAGCCATGCGGCACGATGTTGAAGCGGGCGCCCATGCCGCCTAGGTTGGCCGGCTTGCGGTGCGAGGCCCCACCAAAACCCATACCAGCTTTCGCCCCTACGAGAAGAAAACGGTTCGTCGCAGCCTAAGCGCTCCCTGCCGTTACTCCACGTCGCGGGCGCTGTCGGGCGGCGTGGCGGCGGCGTGGAAGTCGTGGTAGAAGCGCGGCATGTAGCCGTCGAGCAGGGCGCGGACGCGCTGGGGCGTGTCCGCGCGGACGATCAGACCGGCGTGCTGCTTCTTCGGCATGCGCCAGACGATCTCGGGGTCGTCATAGCCCGAGAGGTCGGGGTGCGTCTGCCGGGCGAGCGTGACGAGGATGCCTGCGTGGTCGGTGCGCGGCTTGGGCTTCCGGTAGCGCTCGCCCCGGGCGTCGGCGATCTCGATCTTGGCCCACTCGCGCCAGAGGTTGACGCCGCTCGCGGCCTCCACCATGTCGGAGAGGTTGGCCCCGCCCACGCGGGCGGCCGTTTCGAGAAAGTAGAACTCGCCGTCGGCAGCGCTGCGGATGAACTCGGTGTGCATCGCGCCGCGCACGATCCCGAGTCCCTCGACGAGTTGCTGGGTGAGGTCGTTCAGCGTCTTCGCCTCGGCGCTGTCGCGGTCGAGCGTGCGGCTGGCGAAGAGGCCGCCGCCGTGCATCACGTCGAGCGGGGGGCTGAGGTAGCCGCTTACCTCGGCAAACTGCAGCTTCTTGTTCGCCACCACGGAGTCGACGTGGAAGACATCGCCCGCGACGAACTGCTCCAGCAGGAAGAACGACTGCTCGTCGCCAAGCTCGTCGAGCGCGCGCCAGAGCTGCTCTTGGTCGTGGATCTTGCGGATACCGAGCGCCGACGCCTCGCCGCGCGGCTTGAGGATGTAGGGCGGGGCCTGCCGCTCGAAGAAGGCCCGGATATCGTCGTAGTTGGTGACGGGCACGAAGTCGGGAACGCGGACGCCGGCCTCGCGCGCCTGGAAGCGCATGGCGAGCTTGTCGCGGAAGTAGCGCACCGTCGTCTCGCCCATGCCGGGGATGCGCAGGTGCTCGCGCAGCGCCGCTGCGACCTCGGCGTCGAACTCGTCGAGCGGGATGATGCGGTCGAACTTGCGTTCGCGGGCGAGGTAGGCGACGGTGTTGAGGACGTGCCGCTCGGTGTCGAAGTCGGGCGCGTAGAACGTCTCGGCGATGGCCTCGTGCGGCCACGGGCGGTCGCGCAGCTTCTCCAGCGTGAGGAAGACGACGCGCACGCCCTGGTCGTGGCATTCGCGGATGAAGTCGAAGCCCTTCTCGTAGCTGGCGAGGACGAGGAACGTGGTCATGGCAGACGGATGGCAGACGGATCGATGAGCGGTAGTAGGGAGATGGCTTACACGGGGCCACTGAGTTTACACGGGGCCACTGAGTTTACACGGGGCCACTGAGCTGGCAACGCACCTCCATCTTGGTCATCCCGGACTTGATCGGCATGGGCATCGGGTTGGGGAGCCATGCGAGGCACCGCATGGCTCCCCGCGTTCGCGGGGATGACTCTGTTGTTAGGATGAGGCGTCAGGGAAGCGCGTGTAAATCTACTCCTGCCACCCCGATTCGCTCCGCGCGCCGCTCACTCGGCGGGTTCCTCGGCCCCCTCCTGCGCGTCGGCCCAGCGGAGGCGGACGAGGAGGGGTTTGTGGTCGGAGAGGAATAGGCTCGGTACCTCGGCGCGGACGATCTCCCACGCAGGGTCGGCCAGCACGAAGTCGATGCGGACGAACGGGAGGTCGGCGCGGTAGGTGCCGCCCCAGCCGCGGCCGCGCGTCCGGAAGGCATCGGTGCGGCTCTGCCGAAGCTGCCGGAAGCTCCACGTGTAGGGCGTCGTGTTGAAGTCGCCCGAGATCAGCACCGGCAGCATCTCCGCGTCGAC
The DNA here is from genome assembly GCA_039821555.1 of Bacteroidota bacterium. NCBI lineage: Bacteria > Pseudomonadati > Bacteroidota > Bacteroidota bacterium. The sequence goes on along the minus strand of JBCBNX010000018.1, from coordinate 68,769 downwards.
GAGCGACCGGATCGCCTCGACGTGGCGGCCTCGGCGACGGACGGCGTCGCGGTACTGCCGGAGGTAGCCCAGCCCGCCCGAGAGCGAGTAGAACGGCACGCCGTCGTTCCAGGGCTTGTCCATGCCAAAGGAGGCGAGGTGGAGGTTGTAGTGCACGCCCTCGCGACCGCGCCACCGGAAGTGCGTCCGCAGCACCTCCGAGGGGTAGTCCTCGTCCGGCATCAGGGTGTGCCCGCGCTGCTCCAGCACCACGAAGCCGTCCGGCGCGGCTTGGTCGGGCCGGACGTAGAGCGGCACCGAAGTCTGCGCCATCCCGTTCGCCTCGAACGGCGGCATCGGGACGCGGTAGCGCAGCGAGTCGGTGACGAGGTCGAGGTGGTTGGGCTGCCAGCGCTGTGTCTCGCTGGTGATCGTGATGGCCTCCTGCAGGCTTGCCACGGTCGGGACGGTCTGCTCGAAGAAGGCGTAGACCCCGTCCGCCAGCACCTCGCGGCTCGCCCCCGACGCGGGCGTGTTAAACGTGAGGAGGACGAGGTCGTCGGGCGAGGCTTCGGGAGCCGCGCCTGCCCAGCCGAGCGGCACCGTGCGAACGAGCACCCATGCGAGCAGCACGGCATAGCCGAGGGCCCAGCCGCGTTGCTTGCGGAGGAGCAAGCTCAGCGTGGCGAGCGCGAGCAGCGCCGTCCAGTAGGGGAGCCCGAGCGCCACGAGCTGCGCCCACCAGAAGGCGTGGGGCGGGAGGTAGGCCGCCAGCGCCCCCACGAGGGCGACCACGAGCACCGCCGTCTCGGCCACCACGGCGAGCCACACGAACGGGCGCGGCCAGCGGCGCGAGTGAGACGGGGGAGACGCTACGGCAGCCACGGTGCGGGGGGCTACGGTCGAGAGCTACGCGCGTCCGCTCGCCTCGTAGAGGATCCGCTTCTCCTCGTCGGTCAGGGCATCGTAGCCCTGGTCGTTGATCTTGTCGAGGATGCGGTCGATGTCGGTGGGGTTGGCGAGGGGGGCGTCGTCCTTCCCGCGCTCGGAGCGAGGACGGCGCTTCGAGGGACCGCGAGACGTGCGCTTCTTAGGGGACTCAGAGTCAGCCGGCGCGTCGCCTGGCTTCTTCCCTTCGCGGGACGAGGCCCAGCGTTCGAGCTTGCTCAGGAACCCGCCGTCGTCGCCAGGAGCGGCCGAGCGGCTGCGGGCGCCCGCCGAGCGCGAGCCGCCGCCCGTCTGGAACATCGGGGTTGCCCAGGCCGCGAGGTCGGTGCCGGCAAGCTGCGCGCGGGCGAAGAGGTAGCCCACGAGCGCGGCGCCCAACTCGTACGCTGGGTAGGTACCGATCAGCACCGAGAGCGCCACGAAGCCAATGGCGACGTACTTCAGCGGCACCACGCCGAGCAGGAAGAGGCCGATACCGCGGTTCGGGTTGAGCGTGGCCACGCAGCACAGCACGGCGAGCGCGGCCCCCATCGCGCCGTAGATCGGAAAGCGGGGCGCGTAGAAGGTGCCGATCGCCAGCGCGAAGAGGGCGCCTCCGATCGCTGCGAGGACGTAGAGCCCGAAGAGCCGATGGCTGCCATACATCTCCTCGTAGTCGCGCCCCATCCAGTAGAGCCATAGCATAGCGAAGAGGAAGTGGAGCAGGCCGCCGAAGCTCGCCCCGAGGTGCACAAACGCGTGCGTGACGAACGTCCACGGCAGCAGGAACGCGTCTGGGACGACCGGCTGGAAGGCGACGTAGCCGTAGAGCGCCTCCGTGACGCCTGGCACGATGCGCAGGAGCAGGAAGGCGAGGTAGGCCACCGTGTTGACCGTCAGCAGCAGGCGCATCGCGCGGGGCAGCGCGGCGTACCAGATGCGGAACCGGGCGAGTGGAGAGTCGGGATTCATGACCGAGCAGCGACAGAGCGAGCCCCGCAGGGAGACGGGCAGGGACTAGCGGGCGGAAGGGCAGGCGGCTGGGTGTACGGCAAAACTACGCGCAGGTGTCCGCTCGTGTACCGACATTGCGATGGCCTCCTAGGTGACGGATTGAGGCTTGGGACGCAGCGGCAGCTTCCCGCGCCAGAACTGGATCAGCAGGAAGCCCGTGAGCGCGCCGCCCAGGTGCGCAAAGTTGGCGACCCCGGCCTGGGTTCCCGAGACGCCAGCATACAGGTTGAAGACGATCAGCCCGAGCACAAGCCACTTGGCCTTGACGGGCACGAAGAAGTAGAGGTAGATCGGCTCGTCCGGGTAGAGCATCCCGAACGCTATCAGGATACCGAAGACGCCGCCCGACGCCCCGAGCGTGGGCACAGGCACCGGATAGGGCGCGCTGCCGAGGATGAACGGGTAGGACGTCACCGCGAGCTGCGTCAGGCTCGCCCCGAGCACACAGGCGAAGTAGAACAGCGCAAAGCGCTGCGTCCCGAATGTGTTCTCGATCCGCATGCCAAACATCCACACCCCGAAGAGGAGGTTGAACAGGATGTGGCTGAAGCTCCCGTGCATGAACGCCGACGTGATGAGCTGCCACGGATAGAACGTGCTCACGGCGAACTCGCGGAGGCGAAGCTCAGCCATCACGGGCTCAGGCACGCCCACGGGCCACAGCGCGAAGACGTCCTGGAGGAAGCCGTAGAGCGGCCCATTCTGGGCCACGAAGACCAGCACATTGATGATGAGCAGGTTCTTCACCACCGGCGGCATCACCGAGAAGCCAGTGGGCGGACTGTAGGCGTTTTGCATCGAAAGGCGAGAAGCGCAGGGCGCAGATTCAGAGGAGGTCCGGTCGAACGAGCGCTCCCCGTGAAGGTTGCGGGCGGGATACGTGCGGCGGTGTCGCGGTGCAACGAGCAGAAACCACCGCCTCACCGCTATGCCTCACTGCTACACGGCCGCACCGCCTCACTCATCCAACTCCTTTCCCCCAGATTTTCGCGAGGCCAGTGGCTCTTCGCGGGAGGTGCTCGGTAGGAGGCCGCTATGATCCTGTTTCTCTCCGACCTCCACCTCGGGCGCGGGACGCCTGCCGAGAGCCGCGCCGCCGAGCGCGACGTGTGCGCCCTGCTCGACGCGCACGCCAGTGCCCTCGACGCGCTCGTGCTCGTCGGCGACGTGTTCGACGCGTACATGGAGTACCGCCACCTCGTCCCGAAGGGTTTCGTGCGGCTCCAGGGGCGGCTCGCAGCGCTCGTCGATGCGGGCGTGCCGGTGACCTACATCGTTGGCAACCGCGACCCGTGGCACCTCGACCACTTCGCGCGCGAGGTCGGCGTGCGGCTCGTCCGCGACCACGTCGTGGAGACGATGCAGGTCCACGGCACACACGGGGTTGAAAGAGACGAATCCGTGCCCTGGCGCGTTTATATTGCCCACGGAGACGGCCGCATCGCCCACGACCGGCTCTACAACCGGATCCGCCCGCTGATGCACCACCCGGCGGTCGCACGGCTCTACCGGATGCTGCTCCCCGGCGACACCGGCTACGCCCTCGCCCGCTGGACCGGCCGCCGCGCTGCCAACCCCCTCGGCCGCGACCGCACCGGCCCCGACCTCCCCGCTGTGACTGCCTTGCGCCGCTTCGCTCGCCAGACGCTCGCCGCCCCGCCCTCGCAGGGCGCTCTCGCCCCCGACCTCGTGGTCTGCGGGCACGTGCACCTCGGCGAGTGCACCACCTGGGACGAGGGCACCTACCTCAACCCCGGCTACTGGTTCGGCCACCGCACCTTCGGGCGGCTCGACGCCGACGGCCCCGCGTTGCTCCACTGGGACAGCGCTGCCGCCTACCCCTGCCACGTCCGTGTGGACGGCGAGGCCTTCGTGATCGAACGAACGCCGCCGACTGCGCCCGCCGCACACACGCCCACCACCGCGTCGTCGGGCACGGTGTCTGCGTGACAGCCGCCTGTCCCGCTCCGTCCCCCTGACGACTCTCCACCCCCGACTCCCCCATGCCTGACCGTCCCTCTTATTCCGACGAGGACCTGGCTCGCTTTTTCGAGGAGAGCCAAGCTCACCATGGTACCGTCGGTGCCGCGGGGTCCCAGCCGATGGAGGGTGTCCCCCTACCATCCGGCAGCGCTCCACCATCCGGCAGCGCTCCACCATCCGGCAGCGCTCCACCATCCGGCAGCGCTCCACCATCCGGCGATAGCGACGGCGCGTCCGGCTCGTCGCCGCGCGAAGTCCGTCCGGCCCGCCCAGGCGACCCACGCCCTGTGGCTCCGCGGGACGCCGAAAAGCGCGCCGCCATGTTGCTACGCCGCGCCGGGATGGTCATCGCCGGGCTAGCCGTGCTCGGGCTGATCTACTTCGTCTATCTCCTCTCCGGCGTGCCGCCGCTCGCCGAGATCGAGAACCCCGAAAACCTCGAATCGACGCTCGTCTACAGCGCCGACGGCGAGGAACTGGCGCGCTACTATCTCGGCGAGAACCGCACCTGGGTGCCCGTCGACTCGCTGCCGCAGCACCTCATCGATGCGCTCGTGGCGACGGAGGACCGGCGCTTCTACAACCACTGGGGCCTCGACCTCTACGGTATCGCCGCAGTTGTAGCGAATGCACCGTTTAGGGGGCTTCGTGGGGCCTCGACGGTGACGCAGCAGCTCGCGCGCAACCTCTTTCGCATCCGCCGGGGTGGCGACACCGGCCTCTCGCAGAAGCTCCGCGAGATGCTGACGGCCATCCAGATCGAGCGCAACTACACCAAGCGCGAGATCATCGAGATGTACTTCAACACGGTCGCCTTCTCGAACAACGCCTTCGGTATTCAGGCGGCCTCACGCACCTACTTCAACAAGGACGCCTCGCAGCTCGACCTCGGGGAGAGCGCCGTGCTGATCGGCATGCAGAAGGCGACGACCTACTACAACCCGGTCCGCAACCCCGGCAACGCGCAGCGCCGCCGCAACGTCGTCCTCAACCAGATGGTGCGCTACGGTTACCTCGACCGCAGCGTCTACGACGGGCTCGCGCCCGATTCGGTGCGCACCGACTTCCAGCCGTATTCCCACACCGACAACATGGCCCCGCACTTCGCGGAGGTGCTACGGCTCTGGCTCAAGGACTGGGCCGAGGCAAACGGCTACGACATCTACCAGGACGGCCTCCAGGTCCACACCACCATCGACAGTCGCATGCAGGCGCTCGCCACGGTCGCGGTCGAGGCGCAGATGGCGAAGCTCCAGGCTGTCGTCGACGTCGATTGGTCGGCCTCTGATCGCTACTTCTCCTACGACGAGGACGCCTACGTGCGCTACGTCGAGAACAACGACGTGGAGCCGTTCGCGCACTACTTCGACCGGTTTGACGACACCTACGTGCGCAACTTTATCAACGAGTCGGAGCGGGCTCGCCTGCTCCGCAACGCAGGCTTCAGCCGCGACGACGCCATCGACTCGCTGCGGTCGGACGCGGTGTTCATGGACTCGCTGCGCGCTGAGAAGACGCGCCTCGAAGGGGGGCTCGTCGTGGTCGACCCGGCGACGGGTGCCGTGCGTGCGTGGGTCGGCGGCAAGAACTTCGTCGAGGACAAGTACGACCACGTGATGCAGGCGCAGCGCCAGCCCGGCTCGACGTTCAAGCCGTTCGCCTATGCGGCGGCCGTTGACAACGGTTTCTCGCCCTACTACGCGCTGCCCAACGAGGCCTTCTGCTGGGATATCCCCGGCTCTACGACGTGGTGCCCGCGCGGCGGCGGTGCTGGCGGCTACGTCTCGCTCGCGCGCGGCCTCGCCACGTCGAACAACATCATCGCGGCGCGGCTCACCCGCGAGATCGGCCCGTCGCGCGTGGCGCTCTACGCGCAGCGCATGGGCGTCCAGAGTCCCATCGACGCCGTGCCGTCCGTCGCCCTCGGCGCGTCGGACGTGAACCTGCTGGAGATGACGGCCGCCTACGCAACGCTGGCCTCGGGCGGCATCTACCACGCGCCGACCTTCGTCTCGCGCATCACCGACCGCTTCGGCAACACCGTGGCGGCGTTCTACCCCGAGGATACCGGCCAGGAAGCCCTCAGCGCGTCGTCGGCCTACACCGTCGTGGACATGATGCGCGGCGCCGTCGAGTATGGCACGGCCACGCGCATCCGGTCGAAGTTCGGCCTCGGCGAGTACGACTTCGCCGCCAAGACCGGCACGACGCAGGAGTCGGCCGACGGCTGGTTCATCATGATGCACCCGGAGATGGTGGTCGGCTCGTGGGTCGGCTGGAACGACCGCCGTGTGTCGTTCCGCTCGGACTGGTGGGGGCAGGGCGGCCACTCGGCGCTCTACCTCGTCGGCGACTTCGCGCGCCGCCTCAGCCGGGCCGGCGACCCGACGGTGCGCCTCGCCAAGACCCGCTTCCGCGAACCGGCGGGCTACGTCGAGCCGCTGCCGCTGGACATGCAGTACGACGACCAGTGGTACGACCGCACCCAATGCCGCGAACTGGACAACGCGGACGGCTGCGATACGCCAGGCGCGGGACAGGACGGTCGCGCCGAGCGCCCCGAGGCTGGCCGCATCGAGTGGTGAGCCGCGCTCCGATCCCAACTTTATCCCATTCAGACGCTATCGCGTGGCGAGCAGACCTGCCGTCTCGGGGAAGCCCGCGACGAGGTTGAGGTTCTGCACCGCCTGACTGGCCGCGCCTTTGAGCAGGTTGTCGAGCGCGAAGCCGACGACGAGGTGGCGGTCCTGCACGACCACACCGAGGTCGCAGAACGGCGTCCCGACGACGGGTAAGAGCTCAGGCAGTACGTCCGCTTCGAAGCGAACGAGCGGTTTGTCGGCATAGGTAGCCTCATACCAGCCGCGCACGTCCTCGGCACCGACGCCCTTGGGTAGCGTCGCATGGGCCGTGCCCCAGATGCCGCGCGTCCACGGCCCCGAGGTCGGCACGAAGTGGATGCGCCCCGGCGCGACGCCCAGCACGGCCTCGACTTCAGGGAGGTGCTGGTGGCGGAGCACCTTGTAGGCGCGGACGTTGCCGCTGCGCGTCGGAAAGTGCGTCGTTGCCTTCGGACGGGTACCCGAGCCCGACGCCCCCGTGAGCGCTGTGACGTGCGCCTCGAACGCATCGCCCAGATTGGCCGCGAGCGGGTGCAGCGCGAGCGCGAGGCCCGTCGCGAAGCAGCCAGGATTGGCGACGAGCCCCGTGTCTGCCGAGTACGGGGCGTTGACCTCGACCAGCCCGTAGGCGGCCTCCGCGAGGTGGTCGGGTGCCGGATGCTCGAAGCCGAACCAATCGGGGTAGATCGCTGGGTCGTCGAAGCGGTGGTCCGCACTCAGGTCGATGATCGGTCCGTCGAAGCCGCCTTCACGCAGTGCCACGACGGCCGCAGCCCCCTGTCCGTGCTCAGCGGCGACAAAGGCCGCATCGAAGGTGTCCGGGTCGAGGTCGTCGGGCGCGATGAACGCGAGGTCGGTCTGCCCGCGCAGCGCGGGGTGCGTCGTCCACACCGGCTTGCCTGCCTGCGAGCGGCTCGTCACCGCGACGGTCTGGGCGTTCGGGTGCCCGAGAAGCAGGCGGACCAGTTCGCCGCCGGCGTAGCCCGCCCCGTGCAGGATCGCGACGCGGAGCGGGTCGTGGGTCACAGGTCGTGGGTCGAGGGTCATGGATCGCAGGCCAGCCTACTTCGATATCGCTTTGGTGTCGTCCTGAGCTTGGTTCGGGATCTAGCCGGGCTCGTTGAGATACTGAAAGCGAAGCTTCTCGTAGTAATCGAGTTCGGTATGACAAGTGGGGTAGGTCGAGACAGACGCTCACTGATTCGTGGTCCCGTCCACGCGCGTGCCGACGCGGGCGGCAAGCTGGGCTTGGAGGCCGTAGAGTCGCGTGAAGCCCTCGGCGTCGCGGCCGTCCCAGAGCGTGTTCACCTCGCCGTACTGCGCCACGTCGGCGCTGAAGAGCGAGAACGGGCTGCGCGCGCCGAGCACGCGGATCGCGCCCTTGAACCACTCGACCTCCACCTCGCCCGTGACGCGCCGCTGGGACGAGTCGAGGAACGCTTCGAGGTCGCGCATGACCGGATCGAAGTAGAGCCCTTCGTGGACGAGTTGCCCGTAGAGGTCGCCGAGCGTGGCCTTCTGGACGAGTTGGAGGCGGGTGAGGACGAGCTTTTCGAGTTCGCGGTGCGCCGCGATGAGCGTGAGCGCGGCCGGGGCCTCGAAGCCCACGCGCCCCTTGATGCCGAGGATGGTATCGCCGACGTGGACGCCGCGCCCGATGCCGTGCTGCGCGCCCTCCGTGTGCAGCCGCTCCACGAGCGCGACCGGCGCGAGCGCGTCGCCGTCGAGTGCGACGGGGACGCCCTGCTCGAACGCGATAGTGAGCCGCTGCGGCGTGTCGGGGGCCGAGCTGGGCGAGACGGTGTCGGGCCAGGCGTCTTCGGGGAGGACGCCGTCGGGGCGGTGCGTCTCCACGCCGCCGACGGTCGTGCCCCACAGGCCGTGGTTGACCGAGTAGGCCGTCGTCTTGGGCGGGACCTCCACGCCGCGCTCGCGCAGGTAGTCCGTCGACGCCTCGCGGGTGAGCCCGAGCGCGCGAATCGGCGCGAGCACCTCGACCGGCCCGGCCCCTACTCCAGATGACAGGGTGCGCTCGGCGAGCAGCCGCAGCGCCGTGTCGAAGCGGACCTGGTCGTTGCCCGCGCCCGTCGAGCCGTGGGCGATGGTCGTCGCGCCGAGCTGCGCGGCGTGCGCCACGACCTCCTGCGCCTGCACGACGCGCTCCGGCCCGACGCAGAGCGGGTAGACGTTGCCGCGCAGCACGTTGCCCTTCACGAGGTAGCTCAGCACCTCGTCGTAGAGCCGCGCCCGCGCGTCGATGACGGTATGCGACGCGGCCCCGAGGGCGTGGGCTCGCCCCTCAGCCTCGGCGAGGTCGGCCTCCGAGAAGCCGCCGGTGTGCACCGTGATCGTGTGGACGGGGCGGTCGTAGGTCTCCCGGAGGTAAGGGACGCAGAACGAGGTGTCGAGGCCGCCGCTGAAGGCGAGGACGATGGACATGGATGGGCGGTCGGCTATCGGCTGTCGGTGGGCAGCCTGGGGTACGAAGCAAAACGAAAAACGCCGACTCCGGTGGGGGAATCGGCGTGGCAGAACAGGAGCGGCGAAGCCGCAGGTGCACCCATTACCCCAGAGTCGCGGACGGGAGTCGGCGCGGGCTTCGGCAGGCGAGGAGGGAGGCACGGAGAATCATGCACGGATGATAGCGCAGGCGCGCAGACCGGCGCGGTCGCTTCGCTAAAAAAGCATGGAGGGGAGCTTTCGGCGACGGCTCGGGTATATTGGAGCAGCACCCTTCGGGGTGACTCTCAACAACAGTGCACCGCACTGCTTGCCGTCCCGCCCGGTCGTAACAGGCCGGGCGGGATGTTTTTTGGCGAGCTCCGAGGTAGGCCCAACGTCTCCGTCCACCTATGATCCTGAAGCGGGCGCCGTTTCGTAGGATAGAATGCAGCTCTCATCCACCTGCTCACTCCGCATCACCATGCGCCTCCTCGCAGCCCTCCTGCTTCTCATCCTACCGCTCGCCGACGACCACACCGGCTCATCGGCCGTCACGCTCAGCGGCGACGGCGCGCCGGCCTCGTTTGAGGGTACGGCCTACTTCCTCCCTGGCATGGAAGGCATGGGCGTGATGGCACTCGCCACGGCTCCCCTCGATGGCAGCTCCTGGGCGCACGACGGGGCGCCGTTTTCCTACGTCGAGATCGTCGCGTTCAACGCGCTCGCGGAGGGCACGGTCGAGGTGGGCGGTGGCGCGCGGGTGACGGTCTACCACTGGGACGACCACGACGACGGGCCCACATTCTCGGCCATGGCCGAGGGAGGCACGCTCACGCTGGCGAGCGTGGCGGACGATGCCGTCTCCGGCTCGCTCTCCGCGGCCCTCACGCAGTACGACGACGAAGGCAACGAGCGCGTCGTCACGGTCGAGGCGACGTTCAGCGCGGTGCCGGGCAATGTGCCCTCGCCGTGACGGGTCTGGGCGCGGCTCTTTCTCGGCGCGGCTAGCTCTCGGCGCGGGGCGACTCGAACGCCTTGACGGTCGCGATGTAGGTCGGGACGTAGTTGCGCGTCTCGCGCGGGAGCGAGCCGTAGATGTCCCAGAACGTAGCTGGACGGCCGAGGCGCGCGGTGGCGCGGCGAGCAAGCCGCTGCACGAGGTAGGGCCCGCAGTTGTAGCCCGCGAGCGCGAGCTGCCAGTCGCCGTCGAACATCTCGGAGAGGTCGCGGAGGTGCTGGGCCGCAGCGCGCGTCGATTTCTCGGGGCGGAAGCGGTCGCGGTGGCTGAGGCCGTAGAGGCGGCCGGTGCCTTTCATGAACTGCCACATCCCGGCGGCGCCCATCGGGCTGACGGCCTGCGGGTTGAGCGCACTCTCCACTACGGCGAGGTACTTCAACTCCGTCGGTACCCCCTCCTCGCGGAAGATGCGCTCGATCATCGGGAAGTAGCGCTCGCCGCGGGCACGGATGCGGTCCTGGTAGCCAGCGTAGCGCTGGAGCTGCGCCGTCTTGCGCTCGATGTTCGACGCGAACGACTCGGGCGCGTTGAAGACGTTGCTCAGGAACAGCGAGGCCGCCGTTTCGAGGTGCAGGTGCAGGTCGAGCGGACCGCCATCGAGGTTCAGGTCGGCGAGGGCGTCGGTGCGCAGCCGCTGGAAGTCGACGGCCGAGAGGGCGAGCGTGGCGACGGCGCCGTGGTGGCGCTCGTAGGCGGCCTGGGCGTCGAGGACGAGCAGGCGCGTCTCGGCATCGCGAAGGAGGTAGGGGTCCGCGGCGAGGGCATGGGCCAGCACCATCGCCTCCGCGGCGAGGTCCGCCGCGTGCCTGGTGTCGCCGAGCGACTCCGCCGCCTCGATGTCACCGAGCAGCCGCTCGGTCTCGACGATCTGGCGCGCCCAGACGGGGGCGTTGCCATCGCCGGGGCGATCGGTGTGCGGTTCATCGCCAGGGCGATCAGTGCGCGGTTCATCGCCAGGGCGATCAGTGCGCGGCCTATCGCCGCGGGCGTCTGCTTCGTACACCGGCAGCGCGGACGGAATCGAAGCGGACGCGGGAAGCGCTGCAAGCAGCAGAGCCGCGAGCACGACAACGGGGAGCGTGCACAGGGGGAGCGTGCACAGGCAGTCTGCAGGGCGCGGCATGAGACGAGGTCGTGGTGGATCTGGGCAGTGCCGATGTGGGGGCATCGGTTGTTGGGGCATCGGTGTGGATGAGCGGCGCTCAACGAGGGCGTAGCACGAAAGGCTCCAACCTTCTGCATTTTCGCAGGATGCGCACCCTTGGTTCATCGCCTCTCAGCGACGTGCGGCACTGGAAGCGCTATCAGAGCACACGGAGAGAAACGCTAGGCACAGCCGCCAACATAAGGCACGCATCCCAATTGGAAACATGGTGAAGCAATTTCGCTTCGGGTTCGGGTCGCAGTACCCGGCAGCGCGCGGCATGGCACAGCCCACACACGCGGGAATGCTCGCGAGGGCGTTCGCGGCTCGGTGGGGTATCGGCCTCGGGAAGAGTGGCATGAAGCGCCGGAAGCCGGGCGCAGGTACCCGCCTTTGGCAAGCGCGCAGCCGTCGTCTGTGTACCAATCTTGAGGGGTGATAGGCGAAGTGTCTTGGGCTGGGTCCGTCTGCCTTTTAGTGGCAGGCGCGCGCGCCGATACTGCACGCGAACCTGTCTGCTTTCCCTCTGGCGCCGAGGACCCACCGCCCGTCGCTTCCGCCTAGCCTCCCGTCCTATGCCAACTCGGCCTCACGCCTCCCACCAGCGTGCCGATGCGCTGCGTCGGTTCTTCGTCCCCGACGCCCCGCAAGAACAGCCCCTCGAACGCGTTGTCCGCCTAGCGGGGATGCTGTTTGCCGTGGAGCGCGTCGCCCTGGTGACCATCGAGAGCGGGGACCGGCGGCTCGTGGCTAGCCGAGGGCTCGGTGATCTCGCAACGGCGCCGTCCGATCCCGAGATTGCCGCCCTACGCCGCTCGCTCGTTCAGCCGGTGGCCGGGGAAAAGATCCCGCTCTTCACCGAAGACGCCTACCACGACGAGCGCTTCGCTGGCCATGCGCTGCGCGGCCACCCGAGCGTGCGCTTCTACGCGAGCGCTCCGCTCAAGAGCGCCGAGGGCTACACGATCGGCGTGCTGAAGCTCTTCGACGCCGTCCCGCGCGAGCTCAGCGACGATGGGCTCACGCTGCTCACCGACCTCGCGGCCATGGCCGAGAGCGAGCGCAGTGCCCAGCGCAAGGTCACCGCAGCCGAGGTCCGGGCCCAGCGCAACGCGCGCCACGACGCCTTCGCCCGCGCCGTCGGGACGACCGCCGAGCGCTTCCTGCGGGCCGACGATTGGCAGAACGAGGCCGCGCAGGCCCTCCAACATCTGGCTGAGACCGCAGGCGCGCAGGCCGTACAGGTCTACATCAACCACCGCGCCGACGGAAGCCTCGTGGCGGAGCAGTCGTTCGCCTGGAGTGGCGAGGCGTCAGCGGTGCCTGCGCGCCTGGACTACGCCGCCGATGGCCTTCAGCGCTGGGCCGACGTGCTCGAGGCGGGCCGCTGCCTGTGTGCGTCCTACTCGACGCTCGCGGAGCCAGAGCGCGCCTTTCTCGACGCCAAGCAGGCGCGCGGTGTGGCCGTAGCTCCGATCGTGATCGACCAGACGTGGGCGGGCTTCCTTTGCTTCGACTACGCGCGCGAGGCGCTCGCCCTGGACCCTGCCGAGGAGGAGGCCCTCCGCGCAGCAGCCGAGGCCTTCGGCGCCGTGCTCGAACGTGACCGCCGGACCCAGGCCTCCGCGCGCACGACGCTCCTGGACGCCGCCCCGCTGCCGCTCTTCGTTTGCCTCGACGGCGCCGTCGCGTTCGCCAACCCGGCGGCGCACCAGCTCGGCGGGTACGACGCTGCGCTCGTCGGCAAGCCGCTCCGCGACCTCGTCCCCGTGGAGATGCAAGCGGAGGTGACGGCGTTCCTCGACGGCCACACGTCGGCCGCAGACCGCGCTCCGGCTGACGAGGCGCTCCGTGTCCGCGTAGTCGGAGCAGACCGAGAGGTCCGGGTCGTCGATCTCCAGGCGGCTCCGACCACGTTTCAGGGCAAGAACGCGGTGCTCGTGTGCGCCCACGACGTGACCGAACAGGCCGAGGCTATGCGGTCCGCTCAGGCTGCGCAGACGGCTGCTGAGGCGCGCGCCACGCTCGTGAGCGGGCTCATGACAGGCCTCAACCAAGAGGTGCGTACGCCGCTGACGAGCATCCTGGGCTACGCCGAACTGCTGGCCGGTACGCTCCAGAGCGAGGATCTGGAACAACTCGGCGTCATCCGCAAAAGCGGACAGCAACTCTCGCGCACCATCGAGGCTGTCTACGAGCTCGCACGGCTCGGTAGCCAATCGGGCTCTCTGGCTGCCGAACCCTTGCCGCTGCTGCCCCTGCTCGCCGACGCGGAGCGGACCTATGCACCGCTAGCCGAAGAGCAGGGGCTCCGCTTCATCGTGAAGCCACCTCCCGAACACACGATGGTGCTGGCCGATCCACGCGCCCTGACACGGGTGCTCGGGCAACTGCTCGCCAACGCGATCGATTTCACGACCAGCGGCTACGTCGAGTTGCGGGTCCGAGCCTTGGGCACCCGCGTCCAGGTCGAAATCGAGGACACCGGCTGCGGCATGGCGGCAGCGTTCCTGCCGACGGCCCGCACGCCGTTTCGCCGGGCGCGCTCGACCGGCAGCCGCAGCGGCTCGTCTGGAGCAGGGCTTGGGCTCACGCTGGCCGACCTTCTCGTAGAGCGCATGCAGGGCCAACTCGACATCCAGAGCCAGCACGGGCACGGAACGCTCTGCCGCGTCACCCTGCCTGCGCCCGTGACCTCAGACTACCGCCCGACGCAGCGTGTTGCCGCGGCTGATGGGGCCTCCGTGGAGCCGCCCGTTCCGCGGATCACGCTCCCGTCGTTGGCACCGCCCGTCACGTCTCGATGAGGCGCCACAGTGAGCCGCCAACGCGCTGACAGCCGGGCCTGAGCCCGCACAGAAAGCGCCACGCTCGGGTGGTAAGCGAGCGTGGCGCGGAGGCCGGAAACGTCCGGTGAGTGGATGCCGGGAGGCCTGCGTCGCCGCAAAGTCAACGAGGTAACCTCGTTGTGGACGACGCTGGGGAAAAAGTACGAGGCCGCCCGCACATTCGGAAGGTCAATCGGGCGTGCGCCTCCGCGTTGTCGATCGCAAAGAGGGAAGTCCCACGGCCGCTGAGGCCGCCTGTCGAAGCTCCCGGGCGTTCGCATGCACTCGGCAGTGGCGGGGAGGGTGTATTGGCACGCATCTTGACAACAGGGGAATACGGTCCCCCTTCATTCGGCCTTCACCCCCATGACTCCCTCCGTTCATGCAGCTCGCCCTGCCCTTTCGCTCCTGTTTCTGCGCTACGTAGCCGGTCAGATCACCGAGGCCCGCTGGGCCGAGTTCGGCGCGCTGCTCGACGACACCGACGCCACGACCGGGGAGCGCGACGCGCTCGCCCGCTTCGTCCTCGACGCGACCGACGAGCCGCTCCCGACGCCCGCTGAGGTCGCCGACCTCCTCGCAGCCATGCGCATGCAGGCGACAGCGTAGACGCCCAACTCCCCCGACGTCCCGCGAAGGGTCAGCGCAGCTCGACGCGCTGGCCCTTCCATTGTTTGAAGCGTCTCGTGGGTCACCGGGGCAAGGGACAACCAACCTGCACGGCTGGGGAGCGCCACAGCCTCCCCAGCCGTGCGATTTGGCTGGAGGCCTACCGCGTCACCACGAAGGAGCGCGTTCGGGTCTCGTCTCCAGCGCGGAGCCGGTAGACATAGACCCCACTGGCCAGCCGCGAGGCATCAAACGGCGTGGCGTGCGACCCGGCGCTCATGGGGCCGTCGAGCACCGTCGCGACCTCACGGCCGAGCATGTCGTACACGACGAGCTTCACAGGGGCAGCCTCAGGCAGTTCGAAGCCGATCGTCGTGCTGGCCGAGACCGGGTTGGGGTAGGTGGAGTGGAGCGCCAGCGAAGCGACCGTGGCTTCGTCCTCGGCATCCACCGGCGAGCCGCCGTCCACGACGAGCCGGTAGGGCGAGGTGCCGCTCTGCCCCTCGCCGTCGTAGAACGACACGCCAACGTAGTACGTCCCCGGCGCCAGCGCTGGCGCCGAGATCGACTCTGTCGCGTCGACGGAGGCGGAGAGGTCGACGATGGCGAGGCCTCCGTTGTCCTCCTCGAGGAGGACGAGGTCGAGATCCTGTGTGTAGTCGCTCAGGGTGAGCGTGAGTCCCGTGGTGGTCGTGCTGACGCGGAAGAGGTCCTCGAAGTCATCGACGACACCGCCCTGGTAGTTAACTGTGACGTCCCCGTTGTCGCTGGACTCGATGAACCCCGCTACGGTGATGGGTGTGCTGCCGCCGAGCGGTTGCGCCGTCGGGATGGTGTTGTTGGGTTCGGCCTCGGCCACGCTCGTCCCACCGCCGCCGCTGCCACCGTTGCGCCGGATCGTCTCCTGCACGGCGGCGAGCGCGTCGAGCTTGCCGGCCCCGACGCCGTTGTTCGGAACGCTGCCCGTGAAGCCGTCGCTTCGTGCCGTGGCCTGGATGATCTCGCGGGCCTCCGCAGGCGTGAGCGTGGGGTCCACCTCCAGCATGAGCGCGATCGTGCCGGCGACGTGCGGGGATGCCATGCTGGTGCCCTGCAGGCTCTTGTAGCCCCCGCCCTGCAGGATCTCGTGACGCTGCACGCCCACCCCCACGTTCAGCGCCGACGACATCGACGAGAAGATCAACTCCCCAGGCGCGGCGATGTCGGGCGTGACGCGACCGTCGCGGGTGGGCCCCAGGCTGCTGAAGTAGGAGCGCTGCCCGATGGCCGGGATCACGGGCGGGCTGTTCGGGTCCCGGTCGGGGCTGGGGTTGAGCCAGTCCCGGGCGACGCCGTCGATATCTACCCAGCGGTTCCGGGTGACGTAGGAGCCTACCGCGATCACGTCGCGCGCCGTCGACGGCGACCCCATCGTCATCATGGTGTTGCCCGGCATCTCGTTGATGCTGGGGAAGCCGACGACGCCGCCGAAGAACTCGGAACCGCTCAGCGCCCACATGTCCATCCGGCCGCCCGACGGGCCGACGCTGAGGATGGTCCAGATCGTCTGGCTGACATCGATGCCGTTCTGGGGGTCGCCGAAGATGCCGAAGATCACGTTGCCATCGCCGTTGCGCGGGTCCTGCGTGGTCTGGGCATCGATCACGACGGACCCGAGGGTGACGCCGTCGACGACGAAGGGGAGCGGCTGGCCGTTGCCTCCGTCGAGCACCTGCCCGGCGTTGACGCCGACCTCGCCGAGGTAGACGAGTTCGCCGAACGCGTCGAGCGTATAAGCCCCGATGTAGAACTCGGTGAGCGTCCCGGAATCGTACCACATGCTCGCGAGGGCAATGCTCGGGTCGTTGGCGAAGAGGAGCGTCTCGTTGAGCACGTTGGCCTGCGTCTGGTCGCCGGCGTGGATCAGCTGGAATCCTGAGTTGCCAGCCGCCGCGACGATCACGCGGCCCTCGCCGGTGAGGCCGCTGAGCGACTGCTCGTAGAGCGAGGTGCCATCGAGCGGGCCGAAGTTGCCGCCGAGGCTCAGGTTGACGACGGCGGGCTGGCTCCCGGCGGCGCGGAACATGTAGTCCACGCCTGCGATCACGTCGGCGTCGGAGAAGCCGCCGGTGCTGGTGGGGCTGCGGATGCCCTTGACGAAGACGAGGTCAGACTCGGGCGCGATGCCCGTCTGGTTTGCTGAGAAGCCGCCATTGCCAGCGGCGGTGCCCATCACGTGCGTGCCGTGGCCCTGGCCGCCATCGCCGTCCTGCTGCGTGACACCGCTGGGGTTGGCGTCGATCTGCGCCTTGGTCCATTCAACCTGCCCGCCGCCCTGCGTGAACTCCAGGAGCGAGCGCAGGCGCGTGCCGCCCGCGTCGAAGAAGTCGGGGTGGGTGACGTCGATGCCGGAGTCCAGGACGCCCACGACGACGCCACGCCCGCGGTAGGCTTGGGGAAGTCCGCCCCCGCCCTGGTGCACGATGTCGGCGCGGATGTCGGCGCGTCCAGCATCGTTGAGGGTGCTGCGGAGACGAGCGGCCTCTACGAAGCGGACGCCGTCGCGGCGCGCAAGCGGCACGAGTGCGCCGGACGGGGCACGGACTACGGCCACATTGCCCACCACCGTGCGGACCTCGACGCCTGGCACCGCGCCGAGCGCGGCAGGCGCGCGTGCCTCCACGAGGAGGTCGAGGAGCACCTGGCCGTCTGCCTGGACGGTCGCCGCGAGGTTCTGGGTGAAGGCCTCAGGCTGCCAGGCTGCTGGGTAGCGCCCCGTGGTGCGGCGAGCCTCCTCCGCTGCTGCGAGCGGCCGAAGCGCAGGGTCGAGGACGGCGGCCCACGGGGCCTCGGCGAGGTCGGTCGCCGAGGACGATAGCGTGAGCGCGCCCTTCTCGACGGGCGCGACGCCGCGCAGGGTTTCCTGAAGCGGCGACTGGGCCGAGACGGTGCTGAGCGCGAGGCTGAACGCGAGAACGAGGCTCAGCCCGAAGGCGAGGCGGGCGTATGCCCGTGCAAGCGGAGGTAGCAACATGGATCTGAGGGCTAAAGAGTGAGGTCGAGTCTGGCACACGTAGCTCAGGACCCGTACGCGGGGCGGCTGAGGCTTCCTTCCATCCGCTGCACCCACGGGAACGCGGCAGCACGGCGGAGCGCGTCTGGTTGGCCTGCCACGGTCAGGATGGTCCCGCTGACCATGCGGATAGTTAGACCGGCGTCGGCGATCTGCGAGCGTGCGTCGTCGGCAGTGATGCCCTCCACCAACACAAACGCGTCGAGGGTGGTGTCCGGGGCTGCCGCAGCGATCTGCTGCCGGAGCGCGGCGTCCATCTTGTCCATGGGGTTAGGGGAGGCCGTAGTGGATTCGGTAGCGGCCTGGCAGCCGCCCAGAGTAACCGCGCCAGCCATGACACAGACGGCGATCGTGAACGTGGCGAGGCGTGCCAGAAGCGTAGGACGACGCATAGGGAAAGAGCGACAGCGAATCGTTGGAAGGCCGTGGCGTGACCGGCGCTGTGCGTGGAAACCGACGCCGCACGCCGTCTCCAGCAATTACGAGAACGCGGGGCGTATCCCATCACGCCTCGCCAGAAAAAAGCGACGAAGCCTAAAAAAACCAAAGCCCAACCTGGGAGGATAGCCCTGCGCTTGCGGCAGCCAAAGGTGAACGCCTGGCCTCTATGCCGCAGGCACTACCGTCGGGTCCTCCTCTGTAGCGCGGTCATGTGCAGCGATGCCCGTGCCAGATAGCTGACGTGCCTGACAGCCGCCGCGTCCGGTCGCAGTCGCGTCCGGTCGCAGTCGCGCTAGAAGTCGAGGTGCTGCCGGAAGAAGGCGTAGGCTTCGTTGATGCGCTTCGTTTCGTCCTCGGCGAGGTCTTGGAGCTTGCACCCGAGGTTGACGACGAGGTCCGGGTGATACTCGCGTACGCGCTGCTTGTAGGCCGCCTTGATGCTCGTCTCGGTGACCTCGCCGTCGAGTTGGAGCGTGGCGCGGTGGAGCGCGAACGTCTCCAGGTGGCGGATCTCCGGGGGCAGCGCAGCCTCCTCCTCGGCTTCGCGCTCCTGAAACATCGTGCGGTAGGCCTCGGCCTCGCGCTGGCGGGCGCGGATCTCGCGGGCCAGCCGCTCCTTGGCGCGGTACTTCTCCCACATCTGCTGCCGCTTGTTGGTGAAGCGCGGCTTCTCGCCGTTCGCCACGCCCAGCACGCCGAGGTCGCCGCGGAGGAGCGCGCGCAAGCCGAGCAGCCCGAACCCGACGGCCAGGATGACCACGAACTGAAGAAGGATCTGCGAGAGCGGCATCGACACCATAGCGGGGTGGAAAGACGAAACGGGCCGGGCAGGTTCCGGCGAGACGTGCGCTAGGTCGTTCGACCGCGAAGCGCAGGGTGGCCCTCGTTCATCTGCAAGAGGTCCCAGAGGTTGCCATAGAGGTCTTCGAAGACGGCCACCAGTCCATAGGGTTGCTCTTTCGGCTCCCGCACGAAACGGACGCCGTCGGCCACCATCTGGCGGTAGTCACGCCAGAAGTCGTCGGTGTTCAGGAAGAACGTGACCCGGCCGCCGGTCTGGTTGCCGATGCAGGCCTCCTGCTCCGTGTTCGAGGGGCGCGCGAGGAGAATGTTGGTGCCGGCGGAGCCGGGCGGCGCTACCACGACCCAACGCTTGCTCTGCTCCGGAATGGGTACGTCCTCCACGAGGTCGAAGTGCAGCGTGTCGCAGAAGAAGGCGAGCGCCTCGTCGTAGTCGCGGACGACGAGGGCAACATGGACGAGGGACTGCTTCACGGGGCGTGGAGGCTAGGGGGTACCGAGCGCTCCGGCTAGCGGCGCACGACCTCCTGGACGTTGTCGTCGAGGCGAAGTTGCTGCGCGTCGGGGCCGCCGGGGACGAAGTGGCGGCGGCAGCGCGGCTCGTAGGCCTCCTTCTCGCCGAGCAGCACGCGGCTGCCCTCGGGCACGAGGCGCTGCGAGTGGTTGGCGGGCGCGCCGCAGACGGCGCAGATGGCATGCAGCTTCGTGACGTGCTCGGCCACGGCGAGGAGCTGCGGGATCGGCTCGAAGGGGCGGCCGAGGTAGTCCTGGTCGAGCCCGGCAATGAGGACGCGGCGGCCTTTGCGCGCCAGGTGCTCGGCGACGGCCACGAGGTCGGGCCCGAAGAACTGCGCCTCGTCGATGCCGACCACGTCGGCGTCCTCGGCGTGGCGAAGGATATCCTCGGCCTTCTCGACGCGGACCGACGGGATCTGCCGCGCGTCGTGCGAGACGACGTGGTCCTCCGCGTAGCGCGTGTCCACGGCAGGCTTGAACACCTCGACGCGCTGCCGTGCGATGCGGGCGCGGCGCAGCCGCCGGATCAACTCCTCGGTCTTGCCCGAGAACATCGACCCGCAGATGACCTCGATCCAGCCGACGCGCTCGCCGTCGGCGAAGGGATGATAGACGTGCGGTTCCATGCGGGAAGATAGAGTGTGGCGGTGCGGCCGTGTTGCAGCGGAGCAGTGCGGCCGTGTTACGGTGCGGCGGTGTTTCAGCAGAGGTGCAGGGAGCTTCGTTGATCGCTCGGACATTGAACGAGCCTCGCATCCCCTCGCTCCATCGCTGCTGGCCGCTCATGTCTGTTTTCGCCGATGCCTCCGACCCCATCCCGCTCCAGCCGGGCGATGCGCTCGTCGTCGTGGACGTGCAGCGCGACTT
The DNA here is from genome assembly GCA_039821555.1 of Bacteroidota bacterium. Classification (NCBI taxonomy): domain Bacteria; kingdom Pseudomonadati; phylum Bacteroidota; species Bacteroidota bacterium. Next base: position 48,527 of record JBCBNX010000018.1, on the reverse strand, counting down.
CTGCCCCGGCGGCGCGCTCGCCGTCCCGGAGGGCGACGCCGTCGTGCCGGTGCTGAACCGCTGGGTCGAGCAGGCCGAGGCGCGCGGCGTGCCCGTCTTCTTCACCCGCGACTGGCACCCAGCCGACCACACCTCGTTCGTCGGGCAGGGCGGGCCGTGGCCGCCGCACTGCGTCCAAGGCACCGAGGGCGCCGCGTTTCACCCCGACCTTCACGTCCCGGACGACGCGCCCATCGTCAGCAAAGCCACGACGGCCGCCGCTGAGGCGTATTCGGGCTTCGACACAACCGACCTCGCCGCGCAACTCCGAGCCGCCGATGCTCGCCGTGTGTGGGTAGGCGGCCTCGCGACCGACTACTGCGTTCGTGCCACCGCCCTCGACGCGCTCGCGGAAGGCTTCGCTGTCCACCTCGTCCCCGACGGCATGCGCGGCATCACGCCTGACACCAGCGCCACCGCGCTCGCCGAGATGGCTGACGCTGGCGCTGTGCTGCCCGACGGGGACGACCCCGCGGCCCTCGACGCGCGCGCAACGGGGCTGTGATTCCTCTACGCCGCCACGTTCGCATCAAGTCAGGTCCTCCTCCCCCCGCTTGCACGCCTGCAACGGCGCGCAAGCTGTCCCCCTCGTCCCCGAGAGGGACAGTCCGAGGAGCGGAGCGTGCAACGCGGAGACGACGCAGGACGGGGGAGCCGAATTGGCTAGAAGCGTCCTTCATCTGCAGACACATTCAACGACCGCCCCTTCTTCATGACGCCCTGGATTGACGACGCGCGGGCCGCGCTCGTGACCGACCTCTACCAACTCACGATGGTGCAGGCCTACTGGCACGAGGGCCTCACCGCGCCTGCCACGTTCGACCTCTTCATCCGCCGCCTGCCGCCGACGCGGACCTATTTCCTCGCCTGCGGCCTCGACAGCGTCCTGCGCTACCTCGAAACGGTCTGCTTCACCGACGAAGCGCTCGCCTACCTCGCCACGCTACCGCAATTCCAGGACGACTTCCTCGCGTGGCTGGCCGACTTCCGCTTCACGGGCTCCGTCCGCGCCGTGGCCGAGGGGACGCCTGTCTTCCCGAACGCGCCGCTCCTCGAAGTCACCGCGCCGCTGCCGGAGGCGCAACTCGTCGAGTCGTTTCTCATCAACCAGATCAGCGTCCAGACGATGATCGCCACGAAGGCGGCCCGTGTGGTGCGCGCGGCGCAGGGGCGCACCGTCGCCGACTTTGGGATGCGGCGCATGGACGGCACCGACGCGACAATGAAGGGCGCGCGGGCGATGTACATCGCGGGCGTCGAGGCGACGAGCAACGTGGAAGCAGGGCGCGTCTACGGCATCCCGGTCACGGGCACGATGGCGCACAGCTACATCGAGGCGCACGAGGACCAAGGCGCGGCCTTCCGCGCGTTCGCGGGCCTCTATCCCGGCACGACGGTGCTCGTGGACACCTACGACACGCTGCGCGGTGTCCGCCGGGTAATCGACCTCGTCCAGACCGAGAGCCTCCAGATTGGCGCGCTCCGCCTCGACTCGGGCGACCTCAGCGCACTCGCCAAGGGTGCCCGCGGCCTGCTCGACGACGCGGGGCTGACCGACGTGAGGCTCCTCGCCTCCAGTAGCCTCGACGAGTACAAGATCATGGACCTCCTCGCCGATGGCGCGCCGCTCGACGGCTTCGGCGTCGGCACGCGGATGGGGCAGTCGCAGGACGCCCCGACGCTGGATACCGTCTACAAGCTCGCGGAGTACGACGGCCGCGGGCGCATGAAGCTCGCCACGAACAAGGGCACGTTCCCAGGTCGCAAGCAGGTCGTCCGACGCACCGACGGCGATGGCACGCTCGCAGGCGACACCGTCATCCGCGACGGCGAAGCCCTCGAAAGCGGGAACCTGGACGGCACGCTGCTGCTGCGCGAGGTCATGCGCGACGGCGAGCACACCGAAGCGGGCCGCGAGTCGCTCGCCACGATCCGCGAGCGTGCGCAGACGCTCCTCGGCCGGCTCCCCGCGCGGCTGCACCGGATTGGCGACGAGGCCAGCGGCGAGCCGTACCCCGTCGCCGTGAGCGCGGCCCTGCAAGCCGAGGCCGACCGCGTCCGCGCCGAGATCGAGGCACGGGCCACCTAGCCACCCAACTCCCCCCGTTCCGCTCCCCATAAAGGGTCGCGAAACTGTCCCCCTCGGCCCGAGGGGGACAGCCCGAGGCGCGGAGCGCGTCAGCGCGGAGGCAACGCAGGGCGGGGGGAGCCGACCAGGCGTGATGCGTCGGCCAACCTCGTGGATGGCGTCACAGGTCGCCCAACTGCGGACGGAGGACGAGCTCTTCGACGACCGTGCGATCCGATAGCCGCCAGGCGTCCACGACGGCGTGGGCGATGTCCTCGGGCGGCATCAGACGGTCGGGCGGGAGGTCGGTGCCGTCCCAGCTTGGCGTGAGCGTCGCGCCGGGGAGTAGCGTGGTCACGCGGAGGCCGAACGGCTTCGTCTCCTCGCGGACGACGCGGGCGAGGCCGAGCAGCCCGTGCTTCGCTGCGCAGTAGGCCGCGCCACCGGGGTAGGCCTGTAGCGACGCCACCGACGCCATAAAGAAGAGATGCCCGCGTCTGCGCTCCACCATCGATGGGAGAAAGGCGTGCGTGACGAGGAAGGCGCTCGTGAGGTTGACCTCGACCTGCTGGCGGAACGCCGCCGCGTCCGTGTCGAGCAGCGCGCCCGGCTGGAACTGCCCGGCGTTGTTGACGAGCACATCCGCAGTGCCGAAACGCGCGCGCACGGCCTTCGCTACGGCGGCGACGGCGACCCCGTCGGTCACGTCGCACACGAACGCTTCGGCGGTGGCCCCGCGTGCCCGGCACCGCGCCGCAACGGCTTCGAGCTTGGCACGCGAGCGCGCGAGCAACCCGATCTGCGCCCCATGCTCCGCCGCAAATGCCTCCGCGATGGCGGCGCCGATGCCTTGGCTCGCCCCTGTGACAACGACGATCATGCGTGCCCCTCGCCGTAGTATTCGACGCTGTTGTTTTCCGTCTCCCGCAGCCGGATCGCGTGGAGGTGGCCCGACGGGAGCGCGTCTTTGAGCTGGTCCCAGATCGCCACCGCGAGGTTTTCCGTCGAGGGCAGGATGCCATTGAGGAAGGGCACGTCCGTGTTCAGGTTCGAGTGGTCGAGGAGGCCCACGACGCGCTCGTTCATGATGCGCTTCAGCACCGCGAGGTCGATCACGAAGCCCGTCGCCGGGTCCGGCTCGCCCGCGACGACGACTTCCAGCGTGAAGTTGTGGCCGTGGCCCGTCGCGTTGTTACACTTGCCGAAGGTCTCCGCATTCCAGGCGTCGGAGTGCGCGGGGTTGTGGAGGCGGTGCGAGGCGCTGAAGACGGCGCGGCGGGTGACGTAGACGGTGGGCACGGTAGGAGAGGAGTGTTGCGGTGCGGCGGTGTTGCGGTGCGGCGGGTGTTCGTAGCATCGCAGTAGTACAGCGCTGAGAACCCCATTCTGAAGCGCCCCGTTCCGAATCGTGGCTGAACCGGCTGGCCGAACCGGGGTAGTTTCTCCGGAGCGCCGCACGGGCTCGTTCGGCGCGCTACTTGCTTGCCGCTCCTCGTTCCACCTGCCGTACCACGGCCTCCGCATGACGCTCTTCGAGAAACTCATCGCCCGCGAGATCCCCGCCGACTTCGTCCACGAGGACGACTGGTGCGTGGCCTTTCGCGACATCGCCCCCGTCGCGCCGACGCACATCCTCGTGGTGCCCCGCAAGCCGATCCCCTCCATCGCCGACCTCGACACGGACGACGCGGCCCTCGTTGGGCACCTGTTCGTGGTCGCCAAGCAGATCGCTGAACAGCAGGGCCTCGGCACCGGCTACCGGCTCGTCATCAACGTCGGCGACGAGGGCGGGCAGACCGTCCCCCATCTCCACCTCCATGTCCTGGGCGGGCGGTCCTTCACGTGGCCACCGGGATGAGTGAGGCCGTTTCTCCGTGGCGCCGTGTTGACATGTGTCTACGGAGGGAGTCCCCCTTTAACATCACGGCCGCACCGCAACACAGCCCCACCGCATAACTCGCCCCGCATGCTTTCCGTCACCGACGTCTCCGTGGTCCTCGACGAGCGCCCCATCCTAAAGAGCGTGTCGTTCCATGTGGGCGCGGGCGAGATCGCGGGCTACGTCGGGCCCAACGGCGCGGGCAAGACGACCACGATGCGGCTGCTCACGGGCGTGCTCAAGCCTGACGCGGGGCGCGTGACCGTGGGTGGCATCGACGTGGCAGCGGAGCCGCTCGCGGCGAAGCGGCGCTTCGGCTACGTCCCCGAGCACGGCCACCTCTACGAGAGCTTCACGCCCGCCGAGTACCTCACCTTCGTCGGACGCATGCACGGGCTCGACGAGGCGGTCCTCGCCCGCCGCGCCGAGGCGCTGCTGCGCTTCTGGAAGCTCGACAGCGCCGCCCAACAGCGCATGAATGGCTTTTCGAAAGGCATGAAGCAGAAGGTGCTCATCTCGTCGGCGTTGCTCCACGACCCGGCGGTGCTCCTCCTCGACGAGCCGCTTACCGGCCTCGACGCGCACGCGGTGCTGCAATTCCGCGCGCTCCTGAAGGCGCGGGCTGCGGCCGGCGTGACGGTGTTCTACTCGTCGCACCTCCTCGACGCTGTCGAGCGCGTGGTGGATCAGGTGATCGTGATCCGCGCGGGCGAGATCGTGCGGACCGCCTCGCCGCAGGACCTGATGACGGAGACGGCGTCAGGCTCGCTGGAGGGCGCGTTCAGCCAACTCACCGCCGCCGAGGACGCCGACGCGCAGGCTGAGGTGTTGGAGGCCGAAGCGTTCGCGTAATGGAAGCCCAGGCACGCTGAGCGCAGGGTCCGCGCAGGCGCGATCTTCCCGCTCCTGTTTCCCTCGCCCCGCCTGCCATGTCCACCGTCGTCCAGAGCTTCACCGTCGCCGGGCCGTTCGCCGAGAACTGCTACGTCTGCCACAGCCGGGGCGAGGCCGTCCTCCTCGATCCTGGCTGCGCCGACGCGCGCGAGCGCAACCTCGTGCTGAACTACATCGCCGAGCACAATCTCGCGGTGCGGCACCTGCTGCTCACGCACGCCCACCTCGACCACATCGTCAGCTGCGCGTTCTTCGCCGACCACTTCGGCCTCGGCTGGCAGATGCACCCCGACGACGCGCCGCTGCTGCGCCACGCCGAGCAGCAGGCCGCGCTGTTCCAGTTCCCCATCGATCCGCCGCCCGACCCGACGGGCTGGCTCCGCGAGGGCGACACCGTCACCTTCGGCGACGCGACGTGGCAGGTGCTCCTCGCCCCGGGCCACTCGCCCGGCTCAATCTGTTTCTACGACGAGGCGAGCGGCTTCGTGATCGCGGGCGACGTGCTCTTCAGCGGCTCCATTGGGCGGACAGATCTCTGGCAGGGCGATCTCCCGACGCTGCTCCGCTCCATCGAGACGAAGCTGATGCCGCTCCCTGACGAGACGGTCGTCTACTGCGGCCACGGTCCTGCGACCACCATCGGGCGCGAGCGACGTGCGAACCCGTTCCTCGTCGGCTAGCGCGTCGACCCGCTGCCAACGACTGCCGTCGCTTTGATCTCTACGAGCAGGTTCGGCTCAGCGAGGGCAGCGACCTCGACGGCGGTCCACGCTGGGAAGGGCTCGGTGATGAACGCGGACTTGACGGCCATGAACGCGCCAAAATCGTCCATCGAGACGTGGTAGGTCGTCAGTTCCACCACGTCGTCGAGCGAGGCTCCGGCTTCGGCCAGGACGAAGGCGAGGTTCTCGAACGCAACCCGCGCTTGGTCGTCGGCGCTCTCCGGGACGCCGTCGGCACCGAAACCGACTTGTCCCGACACCCACACCATGTCGCCAACGCGTACGGCCTGCGAGAACTGCAACGCCGTCGACACCTCCTGCATGGGCGCCGGCGTGACATGGGTGACTGCGGGCGGAGCCGTCGACGTACAGCCCACAAGAACGAGGCACAGGATGGAGCTGAGGACAACGCGCATGGTCGGAGAAAGCTGAGCGAAGGTAGAGCCGAGTGTAGACGTGTGGCTTGCTTACACGGAACTTGTCAAGCTAAAGGTGCGGCCTCCACAAAGACTGGGGTGTTTGGGTCAGCGTCACGCCACCCCTGCGCCGATTCGCTCACGTGCACACCGTCGATGTCGTTACAGAAGTCCCAGGCTGAGGGCATGCTCCCGTTTGGCGCGACCCTCACCGAGCGCGGCATCAGCTTCCGCGTGTGGGCGCCGCACGCCGATGCCGTCTCCGTCGTCGGGAGCTTCAACGGCTGGGACGACCAGGCGCATCGGCTCGACCGGTACGACGATGGCACGTGGTCGGGCACCGTGCGCGGCGCGAAGGTGGGCGACGGCTACCTCTTCGCGCTCCGCAATGAGGCGGTCAGCGACGACGTGTTTCGCCGCCCCGACCCCTACGCGCGGCAGATGGTCAACTCGGCGAGCCACAGCGTCGTCTACGACCCCGCTGCGTTCGACTGGGAGGGCGACTCAGCCCACTGCCCGCCGTGGAACGACCTCGTGATCTACGAACTTCACGTTGGCACCTTCGCCGGATTCAAGGACGGGCGGCCCGGCGACCTCCACGCCGCTGCCCGGCGCCTCGGCTACCTCCGCGACCTCGGCGTCAACGCCGTCGAGGTGATGCCGCTTGCCGAGTTCGGGGGCGATGTGTCGTGGGGCTACAACCCTGCCGCGCCGTTCGCCGTCGAGAGCAGCTACGGCGGCCCGGACGCGTTCAAGGCGTTCGTCAAGGAGGCCCACCGCCACGGCATCGCGGTGATTCTCGATGTGGTCTACAACCACTTCGGCCCGTCCGACCTCGGCCTCTGGCAGTTCGACGGCTGGAGCGAGCACGGCCAGGGCGGCATCTACTTCTACAACGACCATCGCCGAAAAACGCCCTGGGGCGACACGCGGCCCGACTATGGGCGCCCCGAGGTGCAGCAGTTCCTTCTCGACAACGCAGCGATGTGGCTGGAGGAGTACCACGTCGACGGCCTGCGCGTGGACATGACGCCGTACGTCTACACCGTCGACGGCGGCGGCGACCGCATCGAGGCGGGGTGGCAATTCTTGCAGCGCCTCACCACGCTCGTGCGCGAGCGCTTCCCCGGCCGCATCGCGATCGCCGAGGACCTGCACACCAACCATGCGATCACCCAACCCGTGGAGCAGGGCGGGGCAGGTTTTGGGTCACAGTGGGACGCGCAGTTCGTGCACCCCATCCGCGGCGCGCTCATCACACCCGACGACGGCGCGCGTGACCTCGGACGTGTGGCGGCGGCGCTGCAGCACCGCTACGGCTCCGACGCCTTCGCGCGGGTCGTCTACACGGAGTCGCACGACGAGGTGGCCAACGGCAAGGCGCGCATCGCTGAGGAGATCTTCCCCGGCCGCGCCGACAGCTGGGCCTCGAAGAAGCGCGCCACGCTCGGGGCGGCGCTCGCCCTCACCGCGCCCGGCATCCCGATGCTCTTCCAGGGGCAAGCGCTCCTCGACGACGGCTACTTCCAAGACACCGTCCCACTCGACTGGAAGAAAGCCAAGCGCCACGACGGCCTCGTGCAACTCCACCGCGACCTCATCGCGCTCCGCCGCGATTTCGATGGCACCGCGACCGGCCTCAAGAGCCAGCACCTCGATCTGATCCACGTCGACCACCACGCGAAGCTGCTCGCCTACCAGCGCCGCGACGCGGGCGGCCCGAACGACAGCGTGTTCGTGGTCGTCAACCTCAGCCACCGCGCGCACTACGTCTACCCCCTCCGCCTCCCACACGACGCGCACTGGCACCTGCGCTTCAACAGCGACGGGCGCGGCTACGACCGCGCCTTCGGTGGGCACCCAGCCTACGACCTGCACGGCCACCGCGCCCGTGTGAGCATCGGCCCCTACACGGTGCTCGTCTACACCTGCGGTACGGCTCCGCGCCGCGATGCCCCGCGCCGTCGCGTCCTGGGTGTGCTCTGGCACCTACTCAAGCGCGGTGTCCAGCGGCTGCTGGCTGGAGCGCCGAGGTGAGTGTTCAGGCCGCCGCCACTGCGAGTCCGGCGACGACGAAGCAGAAGAGCCACTGCCCGAGCACGAGGTAGCGTCGCTTCACGCCGCGCCCGGAGACCACCAGCGTGACGAGCCACGTCACGCCGACCAGGACAAAGTAGCCCGCGAGCAGCAGCAGCGCCGTCGGCTCATGTGGGACGAGGTCCGTGAACGCCACGACGAAGAAGAGCACCGTGGCCGCGAGCAGGTCGACCGACACCCAGTGCCAGCCCGCGAGCGCCTGGAGCCACTTCGTGCGCGGCGGCCCCGAGGAGACGGTCGGCGCGAAGTAGCGAAACTCGTTGGCGCCGACGAAGGCATGCGCTCCGAAGGCGAGCAGCGTGAGGCCCCCAGCGAGGGCGGCGAGGAGATTCATAAGGAGGCACGGGCGGGTAGTGACAGAGCAGCGACGAGGGGTGTCCCGGACTACGAAGCGGCCCGAAAAGGTTGCCGTCACACTGCTAGTGCCTGGGAGTCGGCCGCGTATTCGCACGGCGTTCGCGCGGCGCGTGCCACCGACGCGGCAGAGGGCTCGTACTCTGTAGCACTGCTCTCGCTCGTTCACGCCTTCCACAGCCATGTCGTCCCTCACGTCGAAGCAGCGCGCGCACCTGCGCGGCCTTGCGCACCCGCTCCGCCCGATTCTGCACGTTGGGAAGGAGGGCGTCTCGGCAGCCACCATCCACGCCTGCGCCGACGCCTTCCGCACGCGCGAACTGCTCAAGCTGCGCGTCCTCGACGCCGCGCCGGACACGGCACGCGGCACGGCCCACGCCATCGCCGAGCAGATGGAGGCCGTGCACGTCGTCCAGGTCGTTGGCCACACGGCTGTACTCTACCGCGCCGACCCGGACCACCCGACGATCCGCCTTCCGAAGTAGCCCCCTCGTCATGTCGCGCTCCGGCCACGCCTCGTTTCTCGGCGTCACGCCCGCCCTCCGGCACTTCCACAACCACCGGCTCGACCCGGCCTACGGTGGGCAGTACTGGTGCCGCCTTCCCAACGGCGTCTGCGTTCCGATGGACACCTACGAGGAGCGCCTTGCCGCGTACTACGCCGAGTGCGAACGCACGGGCGAGTCCGGGCGGCCCGACACGCGCGAGTATCCGGCATCGCCGACCGGCAAAGGGCACTGGCGATAGCGTGCTCACGACGGCGCGCGGACGACACGTCAGCCCGTCAGCAGCACCTTGCCACGTCGCCCTGGGTGGGCTTGGTGGGCGAGCGCCGCGTCGACCTCGGCGAGATCGTAGGTGCCAGCCACAGGAAGCGTCAGCACGCCCCGGGCGATGAGGTCGGCGAGGTGAACGAGCACGGCGCGGCTGACGGCTGGCGGGGCCGTCTCGAACCAGCGCGTGCGCCAGACGCCCTGCACGGTGAGCCCCCGAAAGATCACGCGTCCGATGTCGAGCGGGAGCGGCTGGCCGCTCAGGACGCCGTAGGACAGCAGCACGCCGCCCTCGCCCAGCGCCGACGCCACGAGTGCCCCCGTTGCTCCGCCCACCGCGTCGATGCCGAGGCGAACCGCCGCCCCGCCCGTGACGGCACGGATCTGCCCACGTACGGCTCGCGCGTCGAAGCCGTCCGGGACGACGAGGACCGCGTCCGCGCCCAGGGCTTCGAGCAACGCCACGTCGGAGTCGCGGCGGACGAGGCTGACGCTACGCGCTCCGGCAAGTCGCGCGAGCTGAACGACCAGTCGTCCCACCGTCGTCGCGCCCGCTGACTGCACGAGCCACGCGCCCTCAGGCAAGGCACCGTGCTGCTGCCGCCCGATGTGTTCGACCAGCAGCCACGCCGTCAACGGGTTGACGAAGAGCTGCGCGGCCGCCTCGTCGGGGATACCGTCGGGGACAGCGAGCAGGTCGCTGGGATGCGCGACGAGGTGCGTCTGCCACGTTGGCCCGGCACCGAGCGGCACGACGCGCTGGCCGAGGGCTTCCTGCGGCACCCCGGCACCGAGTCGGTCTACGGTGCCGAGCCCCTCGTGGCCCGCCACGGCAGGGAGGTGGGGCGCGGTGCCGTAGCGGCCCCGCACTGCGAGGAGGTCGGCGGGGTTGATGGGGCGATGCGTGAGCCGGACGCGCACCGCGCCGGGGCCAGGCTCCGGATCAGGAAGCGTGTCGAGGTGCAGCACGTCGGCGGGACGGCCGGTCGTGTGGAAGCGGAGCGCGCGCATGGGCGAGAGGTCCAGTTTTTCAGGGATTCAGTCCTCCAAGGAGACCGTGTATGTAAGCAAGCTCGTGCTGCGTGCCTCCGCTTGACAACGTCGTCATGTCTAGGTTCGATATCCTCCACCACACCCACACACGTCCACCCTCGCCCTATGCCCATCCGTCGCGCCACGGCTGCTGACGCCGATACGCTGCACGGCCTCGTCTGTGCGCTCGCCGACTACGAGAAGCTGCGCCACGAGGTCGTCGCCGCCATGGACGATCTGCGCGCGAAGCTCGCCCCGGATGCCTCGCCGCCGCTCTATGCCCTGCTCGCCGAGGACGAGGAGGGACAGGCTGTCGGCTTTGCGATCTATTTCGCCATCTACTCGACCTTCCGCGGCAACTGGGGGCTCTACCTCGAAGACCTCTACGTCCGTCCCGAGGCGCGCGGACACGGCTACGGCTTCGCTCTGCTCCAGACTGTTGCGCAGGACGCCGTCGTCCGTGGCGCGCACCGTCTGGAGTGGCAGGTGCTCGGCTGGAACCGGCTCGCGCTCGACTTCTACGACCGCCTCGGCGCGAAGCGGATGACCGACTGGACCACGATGCGCCTCACCGGCGAGGCCCTCACAACGTTGGCCCAGGACTGACGCATGCGTACGATTGTCCTCATTCCTGCCTTCAACGAGGCGCGCTCCATCGGCAAGGTGATCGGCGACCTGCCCGCCGACCGCGTGGACGAGGTGGTGGTCATCAACAACGCCTCGACCGACGAGACGGAGGCGAATGCGAAGGCTGCGGGCGCGACCGTCGTGCGCGAGGACCGGCGCGGCTACGGCTCGGCTTGCCTGCGCGGTCTCGCCTATGTCGCGGCGCTGCCCGACGCGCAGAAGCCCGACGTAATCGTCTTCCTCGACGGCGACTACTCCGACCATCCTGACGAACTCCCGCAGTTGCTCGCGCCCATCGAGCGAGACGAGGCCGACCTCGTGATCGGCTCGCGGATGGCCGGGCGGAAGCGCGACATGGTGGAGCCCGGCGCGATGCTACCGCAGGCCGTATTCGGCAACCGGCTCGCGTGCGGGCTGATGCGTGTGATCTGGGGCGGGCGCTTCACCGACCTCGGCCCGTTCCGCGCCATCCGCCGCGAGGCCCTCGATGCGCTCGGGATGGAGGACACGACCTACGGCTGGACCGTCGAGATGCAGATCAAGGCGCTGCGGCAGGGCCTGCGCTGCACCGAGGTGCCCGTCAGCTACCGCCGTCGCATCGGCATCTCGAAGATCACCGGCACCGTGCGCGGCACCGTCGGCGCGTCGTACAAGATCCTCGCCACCATCGGCAAATACGCCGTCCGCTGAGTTCCGACGAGCTAGAGTTCCGACAACCGCAGCGCCGACGATGCAGCGATCTGGCTTGACGCTGGACGTTCGCTTCAGCACCTTTTTGACCCTCGACCCTCGACCCTCGACCCTCGACCCGAACTCATGCGCACCGCCTACGTCACCGGCGCGGCCTCCGGCATCGGCCGGGCGACCGCCCTCCGCCTCGCCACCGACGGCTTCGCGGTGTTCGTGACCGACCTCGACGAGACAGGGGGTGCTGAGACCGTCGCGCGGATTGAAGCCACCGGCGGCACCGCGACGTTCGTGGCTAGCGATGTGACGGACGCCGACGCCTGCCGAGCGCTCGTCGCGCAGATCCTCGCCGCGCACAGGCGTCTCGATGTGGCCGTCCACAACGCGGGGATTGAGGGCCCGGTGCTCCCGTTCGCCGCCATCGCCCCCGCCGACTTCCAGCGGGTGTTCGAGGTCAACGTGCTGGGCGTGGTGCACGGCATGCAGGCTACGCTCGGGCCGATGGTGGAGGCTGGGCGCGGAAGCATCGTCAACGTGGCGAGCGCGGCGGGGCTCAGCGGTTTTCCGTTCCATGCGCCCTACAGCGCGAGCAAGCATGCAGTCGTCGGCCTAACGCGGACGGCCGCGCTGGAGGTGGCCCGAACAGGCGTGCGCGTCAACGCCGTTTGTCCCGGCTTCACCGACACGCCGATGGTGGACGACGGGCTCCAGAAGATGGGGCAGACGCTCGACCAACTCACCAAGCGGATCCCCGCGCGCCGCCTCGGTCACCCCGACGAGATCGCTGCGGCCATTGCCTACCTCGCCTCGGACGCGGCGGCCTACGTCACCGGCCACGCGCTCGCCCTGGACGGCGGCCTCACGGCCGGATGACCCGCGCGTGGATGGATGGGAAGGGGGAAAGAGCCCCCCTGCAAGAAACGCGTGCATAAACCTGGACCCCGCTGGGCGTTTCGGCATTCTGCCTACCACCACTTCACCGATCCACCGCCATGCCGTACATCGCCGCCACCGCCACGGGCTTCCCGCCGCACTACTACCCGCAGGACTCGATCCTCGCCGACCTCCAGGACATCTGGGCTGGCACCGGGATCAATCTCAACCGCGTCGCGCGGCTGCACGCCAACACGACCGTCGAAGGCCGCTACATCGCCGTCCCGAAGGCCGACTACCATACGATGAGCGGCTGGAAGGACGCCAACGCCGCCTACGCCGAGATAGGCGTTGAACTCGGCGCGCAGGTGCTCACCCGCTTATTCGAGCAAGCAAACATCCATGCCAGCGAGGTGTCGATGCTGCTCTCGGCCTGCACGACTGGCATCGCCGTCCCGACGATCGACGCGCGGATCATGAACCGCGTGCCGTTTCGATCCGACCTCAAGCGCGTGCCGGTCTATGGGCTCGGCTGCGCTGCCGGAGCCGCCGGGCTCGCCCGCGTGGCCGACTACTTGCAAGGACACCCCACCGAGGCCGCGGTGCTGCTCTGCCAGGAGTTTTGCTCGCTCACGATTCAGAAGCAGGACACGACAGTCGCCAACCTGATCGCGTGTGGCCTCTTCGGCGATGCGTCCGCCGCTGTGCTGATGGTCGGCGACGAGCATCCCCTAGCGGGCAAAAACACGGTCGCAGGCCTGCCAACGCAAATCGACCTCGAACAGCCCGAGGGCGACGGGTCAGCTCCCGTAGCGACGCCACGGCCTGAAGCACGGGGTCCGCAGGTGCTCGCCACGCGCTCGGTGTTCTTCCCCGAGAGCGAGCGCACGATGGGCTGGGACGTGACCGAGATGGGCATGCGGATCGTCCTCTCCGCCGAGGTACCCGACGTGGCCGAGGCGGCCGTCCCGCCGCACGTCTCCGCGCTCCTCGCCGAGCACGACCTCACCCTGGCCGACGTGGACCGCTGGCTCTGCCACCCCGGCGGCCCCAAGGTCATCGGCGCGATCGAGAGCGGCCTTGGTCTGGACGACGCGGCGCTCGCGATGAGCCGCGACGTGCTCCGCCGCGTGGGCAACGTCTCGTCGGTGTCGGTGCTGCTGATCCTCGACCGCGTGCTGCGTCAGTGCGACCACGATGCGGGCGACACGGGCGTCCTCCTCGCCATGGGCCCCGCCTTCGCCGCCGACCTCGCGCTGCTGCGGTGGTGAGCGATGGGCTACCACTATGCTATCTCGACGTCCAAGAAACCGAGGCGCGCGCAGCTTTTCTTTGACCGGAGCCAGAAGGATCTCCTCGAGCGGGTAGCGTCGTACGGGCTTGAGTCTCCGCTCAGCGAGTCTCATCATGCCGTCCTGGATGAGTGGACGCTGGATTATCTCGATGACGCCAGCCATGGGCCCTCTCTCATCCCACGTGACCCCGTCCTGGTGCACGATACTCTGGGCCAGATTCAGGTAGGTCTGGATCGCATCTGCTCAGGTCGAAATGACCGGCTCTACTCAGACACACGTTGGGCGATGGAAGCCGCTCTCGCTCTCTGCGACGAGGCCACGCAACAGCAGATTCTGATTTATCTCTTCACGGTACCGTAAGTCATGCCCGGCCTGATCGGGCATCCATGCGGCGTCAGCGACCAGCTCGGAACACCGAATGGAATGACTTTCGTCGGCCTTCGGCTCTGGATCACGTCCGGGATGACACGAATCGGAGGCCGAGGTTGTGCTGGTGGGCCGTCGTCCCTTGAGACGATGCCAAGTGCGAGCGGGCCTCCGGATTGTGGCTCGCCAACCATGGCCGTGTGAACGTTTCGCGGGGCGGCATCTTGGTGGGGACGGCGTGCATACGTTCGACCGCCTGCACCTCTCCACCGCCTGTCTCGTGGCCGACCGCTCCTGGCGCACCGACGCGCTGCTCCTCGTCATCATCCTCATCTGGGGACTCAACTTCGCCGTCATCAAGGTGGCGCTGGCAGCGTTGCACCCGTTCACGGTCAACATCGCACGCTTCCTGATCGCGGGCGCGACGCTCGCCGGGATGCTTGCCTGGGAAGGCCATCACTATGGGACAGGGCGTCACGGGCGCGGGGTTCGGGAGGCGTTCGTGGCGCCGCTCCGCGACCATCTACGCGCCGTCGTTACGCTGGGGATCACGGGCAACATCTTCTACCAGACGTGCTTTATCCTCGGCGTCAACCTCACGGCGGCCGGCAGCGCGGCGCTCATCATGGCCTCGACGCCCGTGTGGACGGCGCTGATGGCGCGCGTGGGCGGCCAAGAGCGTTTGAGCGCGCGCGCGTGGCTTGGCCTCGGGGTCAGCCTCGCGGGCACGGTGGTGGTGATCCTCGCAGGTGGCACGACGCTTGACCTCGGTGCCGACACGCTGCTCGGCAACCTGCTCATGCTCGCGGCGGCGCTTTTCTGGGGGCTCTACACGGTCCTTTCGAAGCCGTTCATGGCGCGCGGGGCGTCACCGAACGGGCTGGCGTTCTACGCCGTCGTGGTGGCGCTGCCGGGGATGTATGCCTTCCACCGCTTCGGGCCCGGCCCGGCGGACTGGGCCGCGCTCGGGCCTGATGTATGGGCGAGCCTCGTCTTCTCCGGCGCACTCTCCATCGGCGTAGCCTACGGCCTGTGGAACGTGGCCGTGCGCCAGGTGGGGGCCGCCTACGCGACGGCCTACGGCAACCTCGTCCCGTTCGTCGCCATCGGCGCGGGCGCGTGGCTGCTCGACGAAGCCATCACGGTCTACCAACTCCTCGGCGGCGCGCTCATCATCGGCGGGCTGCTGCTGCTGCGCCGCGCCCGGATGACGCGGCGGCCGGAGCCTGTGGAAGCAGCCGTGGGGGAAGGCTAGCCTAGGCGTCCTCTTCGACCCAGTCGGCGACGAACACGTTGGTGTCGCGGCTGGGCTCGCGGTCTACCCGGCGGTTCGACGAGAAGACCAGCTGCGTGCCGTCCGGGCTAAACATCGGGAAGGCGTCGAACGTGCCGGAGTGGGTGATCTGCTGGATGCTCGACTCGCCCTGGTCCGGGTCGATCATGAAGATGGCAAACCCCCGCCCGCCTTGGTCCTGCGTGTGGTGGTTGCTCGAAAAGAGAACGCGCTCGTTGTCCGGGTGGAAGTAGGGCGCCCATTGCGCGCCGGGCAGCGACGTGATCTTGCGCGCGTCGGACCCGTCCATGTCGGCGATGTAGATGTCCATGTTGGTGGGCTGGACGAGGCCGCGGCCTAGCAGTTCACGGTACATGTTGGCCTCCTCGCCTTCGGCCGGGCGACTCGACCGCCACACGAGCTTGGTGCCGTCGGGTGAGAAGAACGCACCGCCGTCGTAGCCGAGGCCGCTGGTCAGCTGGAGGTCTTCCTCGGTTTCCAGGTCATAGCGCCAGAGCTCGAGGTCGCCGGTGCGGTCCGTGGTGTAGACGATGTAGCGGCCGTCGGGGCTGACGGTGGCCTCGGCGTCGTAGCCCTCGCCGCCGATGAGCACCTCCGGGTCGCTGTCGGGATTGGACGGATCGGTGATGTAGATATCGTAGCTGTCGTGGATCGGCCAGACGTAGCGCCCACCGACGAACGGTATGGCCTCGGGGCAGGCGGGGCTGGCGGCGTGCGTGGACGCGTAGACGACGCGCCCGTCGGCGAGGAAGTAGGCACACGTCGTTCGCCCGCGCATGGTCGAGACGTCGGCGTACTGCGTTGAGTCGCCGAGGGCGGAACCGTCGGCGTTCATGACGAAGATCTGGTCGCAGCCCTGCGGGTTGATGGCGTCCCAGTCGCTCTGGAAGACGAGCTGCGTGCCGTCGAAGCTCCAGTAGGCCTCGGCGTTGTTGCCGCCGAAGGTGAGCTGGCGGATGTTGCGGAGGTGCGTCTCGCCCTCGAAGCGGAGCGAATCGGCGGCGGGGTCGTAGTCGGCCGTGGCGGAAGCAGGCGCGTCCGCGGACGGCGGGGCGCAGGCCGCGAGCAGGAGTAGGGCGGCGAGGAACGAAAGCAGGGGGCGCATCAAGAGCAAGGTCAGAGGTCCGAATGGGAGAGCAGCGTCTGCAAACGCCCGAAGCGGTGCGGGTTTCCCCGGCGCGGTAGCCCAGGCGCGCCTGGAACATCTCGCAGCCCGGCTCCATCCAACATGGCCGAGGTCTTCACTGGGCCTCCATATCCCTCAGCCCTTCTCACGACCCAGCCCCTTTACATCATGGCAGCTGACAAGCACACCGAAACCTGGCCCGAGTTGGCCATCGGCCTCTACGACAAGCTCACCGGGCGCGGCGCCGAGATCACGTACGAGTTCGAGAACATGGAGGTCCACGTCCCCAGCGGCACCGGCGACAACGTCACGCACGCCCACTGGAAGATGAACGGCACCATCAAGATCCGGACGCAGGATACCGCCTCCGACGGTTGATCCCATGCCTGACCTGCGGAAGTCTCGCTCTCGGCAGCGCCGTCCCGTCAGCGTCTACGCCGACCTCGACCTCGACCTGGCCGGGGACGCCGTCACGGTGCGATCGACGCCTGAGAAGGTGCTCGTGGACGTCGCCGACGCACCGGCTGCGCTCCGCATCGCGCGGACGCTGCAGGGGTCCGGCGGCGCGGCGCTCTTCGAGCGGCTCCCGCCGGCCTTCGACGTGACCGGCATCAACGCTGAGATCCGCGTGGCGGGGCGTCCCGTGGCGCGCATCGGCCCAGCCTTCGCGGCCAACCTCGTCGGGCGCCTCGTCGCCGACGGGGTGGCGGTCTACCCGTGGAGCTTCGTCAAGGCGTGGTTGCGCGGTAGCTGACGCGCGGTAGCTGACGCACCTCTTCACCGGCACGGTTTCTCTCGGTGGGCAGCGCTACGGCGTGGCCCACCGTTTCGCGTCTCACCGTCCTGGCCCCCGAGCAGCAACGACCCATGACCCTCAACCCTCGACCCTCGACCAAGCCCACCGTTGCCATTGCTGGAGCCACGGGCTTCATCGGCACGTGTCTCCGCGAGACGCTCCGCGACGACGCCCACCTCGTAGGGCTGACCCGCTCGGCCACGCGCGCTGCCAACGCCGATCCGTCGGACCTGACGGAGTGGCGCCGGTGCGACCTCTTCTCGCTCCTGCAACTCGAACGCGGCCTCGAAGGCGTCGACTACGCGATCTACCTCGTCCACTCGATGCTGCCGTCGTCGCGGCTCACGCAGGGCTCGTTCGAGGACATGGACCTCATCCTGGCCGACAACTTCGCGCGGGCGGCGGAGAAGGCGGGTGTCAAACAGATCCTCTACCTCGGCGGACTGCTGCCGCACGAGGGCGAGCTCTCGCTCCACCTCCAGAGCCGCTACGAGGTCGAGCAGACGCTCGGCGCGCGCTCGGTGCCGCTGACGGCGCTCCGCGCAGGCATCGTGGTCGGGCCGGGCGGATCGTCGCTGCGCATCCTCGTCAACCTCGTCCGGCGGCTCCCAGCGATGATCCTGCCCGCGTGGACGCGCTCGCTCACGCACCCTATCGCCATCGCGGACGTGCTGCGGGCCTTCCAGTGGAGCCTCGGCAACCCCAACGCCTTCGGCCAGACCTACGACATCGGCGGGCCGGAGGTGATGACCTACAAGGACATGATGGCGACGGCCTCCGAGGTCGCCGGTGCCACCACGGCGATGCTCAACGTGCCCGTGTTCTCGCCGCAGCTCTCGAAGCTGTGGGTGTCGCTTTTCGGCGGCGCCTCACGCGAACTGGTCGATCCGCTCGTGGACAGTCTCCGCCACGACCTCGTTGCCCAGGACAACCCGCTCCTCCAGCACCTCATGGACGGCGCGACGCCCTATCGTGAGGCCCTCCGCCTCGCCCTCACCGACGACGGCCGGATGCGGGACAACCCCCGAAAAACGCTCCGCAAGCGCGACGACAGCGTGATCCGCGAGGCGCGGCTCGTCCGCTCCGTGCAGCGCATGCCCCTTCCGCCGGGCCGCAACGCCCGCTGGGTCGCTGAGGAGTACATGCGATGGCTCCCCACGTTCGTCCGCCCCGTCCTCCGCGTGACGATGGACGCCGACCGGGTGTGCCGCTTCTACCTCCGCCCGCTCCCCGAGCCGCTGCTCGAACTCGATTTCTCGACCGAGCGCAGCTGGCCCGACCGGCAACTCTTCTACGTCACCGGCGGCCTGCTCTCGCTCGATTCGCAGGAGTATGCTGGGCGGTTGGAGTTCCGTGAGATGCTCTGCGGGACGACCATCTTGGCGGCCATCCACGACTTCTCGCCTCGGCTGCCGTGGTACATCTACAACGTCACGCAGGCTATCGCGCACGTGATCGTGATGCGCGGCTTCCGGCATCACCTGCAGCACCTCGCAGACAAGACGGCGTCTGCTGGACACGCTGTGGAAGACCTAGCTCTGTCCGTGCGCTAAGGCGTGTGGACAATCGGCCTGATCGGCGCTCACGGCCTCCGTTCGGCCTCCCCTTCGTTCCACTCGTCACCCGATCCTGCGAGATCGCGTCCCTCGCGCGCCCAGCGGTGCGCGCCTTGCGGCGACACAAACGGCGTCTCGTGAGCACCTGACCCGATCAATGTCCACACGCCATAGACGAGGGTCGGTCTGAACAGCGGGGCCGTGGCGAGCGGGCGTCAGCCCAGGCGCGCGAACCAGGCGATGAGGTAGGGCCGGTGAGCGGCACGGTGCCGTCTGCCCAGCTAGACACAGCCAGGCCTAGGCACAGCCAGGTGGGCATTTTGGAGAGGCGCTAGGCAGCGGCCTTGCCGCGCGTCGAGATCCCGAGTGCGCGGTAGAGCGGGCACATCCCCACGAAGCTCGTCAGGGCGAAGATGGCGGCGACGATGCCGAGGAGGATCGTGGCGAGGCCAGAGATCTGGCCCGTGAAATAGAGCACGGCGATCAGCGCGACGATGGCGAGGCGGACGACGCGGTCCACGGTGTGCATGTTCTTGGTCATGGGAGGTCGGGTCGGGTAAGCGTGGTGACGATGCGCCGGGCAATGCCCGACGGCACCGCAACCTAGCCCACCCGCCTGGGCATGTCTGTGACGAAGTCACGCGCCACGATGCCGTCCCTTCCCCTACACGGCTAGGGCCGTTGCAGCAGCGCACGCAGCCCCGTTGTGTCGCGGAGGGTGACGCGGCTGCGGTCGAGCGTCACCAGTCCGTTCTGCTCCAATGTCTTGAGGTGGCGGCTCACGACGGCTCGTGCGCTGCCCAAGTCCGTGGCAATCTGCTCGTGCGTGCGCGCGACCTCGCCGCCGATGGCGGCATCGAGCAGGTAGTCGGCGAGGCGGGCGTCGAGGCGGCGAAACATCAGGTCCTCCATGCGCCCGATGACCTCGGCGAAGCGGCGGGCGATCAGCCCCAGCACGAAGCCGCGCCAGGCCTCCGACGTGTCCATCCAGGCCCGGACGTCCGACAGGCGCACGACGATGGCGCGGACGTCCGTCTCGGCGACGGCGAACGCAGGAAAGTCCGCCTCGCCGAGGAGGCACGAGGCCGTCAGGACGCAGCTTTCGCCCGGCCGGATGCGGTAGAGCGTGACCTCGCGGCCTTCGTCGCTCTGCACGAAGACGCGCACCGTCCCCGCGGTCACCAGCGGGAGCATCTGGCACGCCTCGCCCTCCATGCAGATGAAGCCGCCTGCCGGGACGCGCACCGTCTGGGCATGGGCATCCACCTCGGCCCGCAGCGACGGCGTCGCAAGCGTAGGAAACAGCTCCGTGACGACCTCCGAGATCCGCGCCGCCATCTCGCTCAGCCAGCGTCCGGCAGCGTCCCAGCGATGCCGATGTGCAGCGCGTCCGGGTCGAGGTGGCGGCGGATCGCCGCGTTGACCTCGTCGAGCGAGAGCGCGTGGATCTTCTCGGGGTACGCGTCGAGATAGCCGACCTCGAAGTCGCGCTCGGCGTTGACGAGGAGCGCCGTCGCGAGGCCGCGCGTGGTCGCGAGGCCGACGGAGAACGTCCCCGCGATGGTCGTCTGCTTCTCGGCGAGTTCGTCCGCCGTGATGCCGTCCTCGACGAAGCGCCGGAACTCGGCAAGCGTTGCCTCGATGCCGCGGTCGAGGTTGGGGCCGCTGAGCGTGACGCGGAGGAGCGCGTGCCCGGCGTGCTCGACGGCGATGCCAGCCAGCTGCGCGCCGATGCCATAGGTGAGCCCGAGGTCGTCGCGGACGTGGCTCATCAGGCGCGCGGAGAAGTTGCCGCCGAGCACGTAGACGGCGAGGTAGAGCGCGAGGAAGTCGTCGTGGTCGCGGCGCAGCGTGAGCGGGTGGCCGATGCGCACGTCGAGGTTGTGCTTGTCGGCGATGGCACGCGTGGCGCGACCGGCGGCCTGGGGCGTAGCCGCCTCGGCATACTTCGCGGCCGACGTGTGCGGCATCCAGTCGCCGAGCGTGCCCTCGACGCGGGCGGCAGTGCGCATGGGTTCGAGGTCGCCCGCGAACGCTACGAGCAGCTTCGTGCCGCCGAAGTGCGCGGCGTGGTAGGCGCGGGCATCGTCCACGGTGTAGGCATCAAGCCGTGCGAGTTCGTCGGCGGCCTCGGCCATGAAGTTGGGGTGCGCAGGGCCATAGAGGCGGCGGCTGAGCAGCCCGGCGGCCTGCGAGCCCGTGGCGTCCATCGATCGGCGGATGCCAGCGGTCACCTGCGCCTTGGCCTTCGCAAACTCCGTGCGGTCGAGGAGCGGAGCGCGCAGCTGCTCGGCGAGCAGGTCGAGCACGGCGGGGAGGTCGTCGGACAGCGCACGGCCTGAGAAGCCGACGCGGAGGTCGTCCGAGTAGAAGCTCAGCTGAGCGCCCCGGTCCTCCAGCGCCTCGGCCACGGTAAAGCGGTCGCGGGTCTGCGTTCCTTTGTCGAGGAGCAGTACCGTGAGCGCCTGGAGTAGCTCTTCACCCGCGCCGAGGTCGGGCGCTGTCCAGAGCGACCCGCGAAACGACACCACGTTGTCGATGGGCGTCGGGAGGGCGAGCATGCGAGCATGCCCCGCCTGCTGGACCGCCACGCGCTCGGCGAGGGGCACGCGTGCTTCGGTAGGCGATGCCGAGGTGGTGGAAGGCGCGTTGGAGGACGCACCGGGCGAGGCAGGCATGAACGCGGGGGAAGGTATGCGGACGTAGCAGCGCCGTATGCGTGCCCGCGTAGCTCCGTTCCCGAACCGCTTCCAGAAGGACGATGTGCACTCCCGCGTCGATCCGAGAGGGGGGGCCGGCGCTTCGCCGTACCTTGCGGCCCGTCTTCTCTGGCTGCCGCTTGCTCTGCCCTTCGATGCGCCTCTTCGCCCTGCTTCCCCTCTGCGCCCTCCTGGTTGCCCCCTCCGCCTTCGCCCAGAACGGGCGGGCAGCTTCGGGCACCTTCTTCCTCGCCGATTGCCGCATCGAGACGGTTGCCGCAGGGACCATCGAGACTGGTGGCGTGCTGCTCCGCGACGGACGCATCGAGGCGGTTGGGACCGATGCCACCGCGCCGAGCGACGCTACCGTAATCCCGTGCGACGGCGGGACGGTCTACCCGGGGATGATCGACAGCGGCACGCGGCTCGGGCTGCTCGAAGTCGGCTCGCTGGACGAGACGCGCGACTTCCGCGAGGTCGGTGAAGTGACGCCCCAGATGCAGGCGCTCACGGCCGTCAACCCCAACTCGGTGCTCATCCCCGAGGCGCGCCTCGGCGGCGTCACGACGGTGCTCACCGTCCCCGATGGCGGCACGATGCCCGGCACGGCAGCGCTGATTCACCTCCACGGCTACACCCCCGCGCAGATGGACGCGGGCTTTCGCGCGGTCGTGCTCGACTATCCCTCGTCGGCCCGGCGCGGCTCCTTCGACCGCCGCGACCAGTCCGAGATCGACAAGGCGTTCGACAAGGCCCTGGAGACGGTCAACGAGACGTGGGACAGCGCCGAACTCTACGCCCGCATCGACTCCGCGTACGCGGCCACTCCTGACCCCGAGCGTGCTCCGGCCTACCAGCCTGAGATGGCGGCGCTGCTGCCCGTCGTGCGTGGCGAGGTGCCGCTGCTCATCACCGTGAACGCCGCGCGGGACATCCAACATGCGCTCGGCTGGGTCGAGGAGCGCGGCGTGCGCGCCGTCCTCTCCGGCGTCGCCGAGGGCTGGCGCGTGGCCGACGAGATCGCCGACGCGGGGATTCCTGTGCTCGCCGGGCCCGTCTTGAGCCTCCCCACGCGCGACAGCGACCGCTACGACAAGCCCTACCAGAACGCGGCGCTGCTCCACCAGGCGGGCGTGCAGGTCGCGCTGCGCACCGGCGAGGTTGAGAACGTGCGCAATCTGGCGTTCAATGCAGGCTTCGCCGCCGCCTACGGACGCGAGATCGGCTTCGGCCCCGCGGAGGCGCTCCGCGCGGTCACGCTGACGCCCGCTGAGATCTTCGGCATTGCGGACGGGGTCGGCTCCATCGAGGTCGGCAAGCGCGGGACGCTCTTTGTGGCGACCGGCGACCCGTTCGAGACGGCGACCCAGATCACGCACGTCTTCATCGACGGCTACCAGGTGCCGATGGAAAGCCGCCAGACCGAGCTCTACGACGAGTTCCTCCAGCGCTCGCCCGGCCTGGCGAAGTAGCTGGAAACTGACGCCGCTTAGCGACAGCGCCTCGCGGCGGTGCTTGCTGCCCAAGGCGCTTTCTGCCCAAGGCGCTTTCTGCTGCCCAATACGCTTCGGACTCTCGCATGCGCGTCCTCGCCTCGCTCCTCCTGCTCGTCGCTGCTGTCGCG
Organism: Bacteroidota bacterium; assembly: GCA_039821555.1. Taxonomy (NCBI): domain Bacteria; kingdom Pseudomonadati; phylum Bacteroidota; species Bacteroidota bacterium. Next base: position 25,310 of record JBCBNX010000018.1, on the reverse strand, counting down.
TTGACGTTTGGGTGCGCGCGGTTAGCGCCGCCCATCGTGTCGAGCGATGGGACGGCGGACTGTGTGCTGCTGCTGCACGGGCTCGGCCGCACGGCCGCGTCGATGACGCCGGTGGCCGACGCACTACGGGCCGAGGGCTACCACGTCGTCAACGCAGGCTACCCGTCCACTGAGCATTCCATCGACACGCTCGCGGCGCGCTATGTGGCGCCAGCGCTGCGCGGCGGATGCCGACCGGCGGCGTATCCCGCGCGTCAGATCCACGTCGTCACGCACTCGATGGGCGGCATCCTCATGCGGGCGCTCGCGGCCCAGGACGGTCTGCCCGACAACCCTGTCCTCTCTGACAACATGGGCCGCGTGGTCATGCTCGCTCCGCCAAACCAGGGTAGCGAGGTCGCCGAGGCGCTCAAGGACTGGTGGCTCTTCCAGCGTACCAACGGCCCTGCAGGCGTGGCCCTCGGTACCACCGACAGCACGCCGCTCGCGCTCGGGCCGGTACCGTTCGAGACGGGTGTGATCGCGGGCACGCGCAGCCTCGATCCCTGGTTTGCGCTGCTCTTCGACGGGCCGCACGACGGCAAGGTGGCGGTCGCGCGGGCGCAGGTCGAGGGCATGGTCGACTTCCGGACGGTTGCCGCCAGCCACACGTTCATCATGCGCCACCCCGATGTGCTGCCCGACGTCCTGTTCTTCTTGGAGCAAGGGCAGTTTCGACCGCGGACGGACCCCGCCCCGTAGAGAAAATGTGTCGTGAAGGGAGAGTGAAGGGTGGGATCTTCGCTCCCAGCGAAACGTACGGGAGAAAGCGCTTTTCTAGGTTTTCATGCCGCATTCATGCCGCAAGCGCATCTATCTGACCCCATAACCACCCGCCATTCATGACGCGCTACCACGCCAACCTCGTCGGCTGGGGCATGAGTGTCCCCGACAACGTCCTCACCAACGACGACCTCGCCCAGATGGTGGACACGTCCGACGAGTGGATCCGTTCGCGCTCGGGCATCGTCGAGCGGCACATCGTCGAGGAGGGCGAGACGACGAAGACGATGTCTGTGGATGCGTCGAGAAAGGCGCTCGACCGCGCCGGGCTGACGGCGCAGGACCTCGACCTGATCCTGATCGCCACGTCCAGCCCGGACGAGTTCATCCCGCCGGTGTCGAGCCGCATCCAGCACGAGCTGGGCGCGCAGTGCGGCGCGATGACGCTCATCGTCGGCTGCACGGGCTTCCTCTACGGCCTCGTGACGGCAAGCCAGTTCATCGCCACGGGCGCGGCCAAGAACGTGCTTGTGGTCGGCGTGGAGACGATCTCGCGCAACCTTGACTGGTCAGACCGGACGACCTGCGTGCTCTTCGGCGACGGGGCGGGCGCGGTCGTGCTGCAGGCCACCGAGACGCCGTGCGGCGTGCAGAGCCACCTGCTCGGCTCGGACGGCTCTGGGGCGGACCACCTCATCGCCCCGGGCGTCGGCGCGCGCACCACGATGACGACCGGCATGATCGAACGCGGCGAGCACTTCCTGCGTATGAACGGCCGCGAGGTCTTCAAATTCGCCACCGGCAAGATGGTCGAGTCGCTCGCGCAGGTCATGGGCGAGGCGGGCGTGAGCGCCGACGACATCGACCTGTTCATCCCGCACCAAGCCAACCGGCGCATCATCGAGTACGCGGCGCAGCAGGCGGGCTTCCCGATGGACAAGGTCTACATCAACCTCGACCGCTACGGCAACACGTCGGCCGCGTCGGTGCCGCTCGCGCTCAACGAGGCGCTCGATCAGGGGCTGGCCGGGCCGGGCGACACGCTTGCGCTGGTCGCGTTCGGCTCGGGCCTGACGTGGGGCGCGACGATCTTCGAGCTTGGTTCGATGCAGTCGGAGGAAAACCTGGCTGCGATGGAGCGCGAGACGGTCGCGGCCTAGCGGCTCGGCGGGCTCGGGATCACCTGAGATCACTCAGGACGGCTCGGGCGTTCTCCGGGCAGCCCAGGTCAGCGGGGCGCCAGACTAGCCGACCGCTAGATCAGCGAGTCGAACGACACGAACTGGGGCATCTCCGCCGTCTCACTGGACGTGCCCGTCCGTGTGTCTGACTCGTCCGCAAGCTCGTCGGCCTCGGCGACGGCTGCGCCTGCTTCGACGGACGACGCCTTGCGTTGCGGCATGGCTGCGACCCAGTTGGCCCGGCGGAGGTCCTCCTCCGGGAGTTCGTAGGTCGAGGCGGCGTCCTCCGGCGGGTCTGCGAGGGGAAACTCCACGATGAAGGTAGTCCCGTGCCCGAGCTCGCTCTCCGCCCGGATCTGGCCCCCGTGTCCCTCCACGACCATCTTCACGATCGAGAGGCCGAGCCCGGTGGAGCTCTCGCCGCCGGTAGGCTGAGCCGTGAGTTTCTGGAACTTGCCGAACAGCTTCGCTTGGTCGCTCTCCGAGAGGCCCGGCCCTTCGTCCCGCACCCGCAGAACGCCCGTGTCTTCCGACTTGGAGATGCTTACCCAGATGTCGCGCTCGGGGGGCGTGTACTTGACGGCATTGCTGACCAGGTTGTCGAGCACAACCGGGAGCCAGTTCGGGTCGGCGCGCACGTAGAGCGGGACGCTCGACCCGGGGGCGTGCAGGCGCTGACCCTTGCGCGTGGCCTGCGACAGGAAGCGGTCGAGGGACGCCTGACTGATGCGCACCAGATCCACCGAGGTCGGGGCGAAGTCGAGCTGGCCGCTCTCCAGCGCCTCCACGTCGAGGAACTGCGTCACCATCTCCAAGGCATGGTCCGCCGTCGACTCGATCATCTCCAGGATCTCGGAGTGCGACGTGATGTCGGGAGCGCTCCCCGAAGACAGCTCGGAGCGCAGGACCTTGGCAAACTCGCGAACGCCTCCGAGCGGGTTCTTGAGGTCGTGGGCCACGAGGCGCATGAGCTGCGACTTGGTCTCGCTGGCCTCAGCCAGGGCCTCGTTGGCGTCGGTGAGCTCGGCCGTCCGGGACGTCACCATCCGCTCTAGCGCGTCGTGGCGAGCCTTGAGGGTGCGCACGCGCAAGGCGGACGACCCGAAGATGAGGCCGACGATCGCGAACGCGAGGAGCAGCCGGAACCACCACGTCTGGAAATACCGCGGGGCGAGGTAGAACGAGAGCGCGTCGCCCTCCTCGTTCCAGACGCCGTCGCTGTTGCTCGCGATGACCCGGAACGTATACGAGCCCGGCTCCAGGTTGGTGTAGAACGCGTTGCGGCGGTCTTCCGCGTCGATCCAATCCGCGTCGAGGCCTTCGAGCTGATAGCGGTAGCGCACCGCGCCGGGTGCGATGAAGGTGGCTGCGGCGAAGTCGAACTCGAAGCGCTGCGAGCGGGAGGCGACCTTGATGAGTGAGGTCTGCTTGATCTCGGTGTCGTCGACCAGGAAGTGCTCGATGTGGACGGGAGGCGCCTGCTCGTTGTAGCGGAGCGAGTCGGGGTTGAACACGACCGCGCCGGCAATCGACGGCAGCCAGAGGCGACCCTGGCCGTCGCGGATGCCCGCGGGCTGCACCCCTCCATTGAACTCGGGGCTGCGGAGCCCGTCGGTCTTGTCGTACGTCGACATCTCGAACTTCGCGAGCATCCCGTCGGCGACCGCATGGAGGGTGTCCAGCGCGACGCGGGCGAGGCCGGTGTTCGATGTCATCCAGAGCTGACCCGAAGCATCGGGCAGCAGCGCGAAGATGGCGTCGCTGTAGAGCCCGTCTCGGGCGGTGATCGTGCGCACCTCGCCGTCGTAGCGGGCTAGCCCGCCGCCCTGCGTCCCGATCCAGAGCGCATGCTCCTCGGCATACAGGGAGAGAACGGTGTTGCTTTCGAGCCCCTGCTCGACGGTGATCTGCTCAACCACGGCGCCGTCTTCCAGCACGTTGACGCCGCCCTCATAGGTGCCCACAAGGGTGCGGCCGGCCTTGTCCTCGGAGACAATCGTGATGAGGTTGTTAGACAAGCCCTGCTCCGTCGAAATCAGCGTAAACTGGTCGTCGACGAAGCGGTAGACGCCTTCTTGCGTCCCGATCCAGAGCACGCCCTCGCGATCCTCGTAGAGCGCAAACACAGACCGGGCGTTGAACCCCGACTCGGGGCCGTACGTGCGGAACCGGCCCTGGCTGAAGCGCTGGAGGCCCTCGCCGTAGGTGCCTACCCAGACGCTGCCGTCCTGCGTGCCGAGCACCGCGATGATCAGGTCCGAGGCGAGGCCGTTCGCCGTCGTGTAGGTGGTCAGGTCGCCGTTGATGTAGCGGGTGAGACCACCGCCCTCGGTCCCCATCCAGATGCCGCCGTCGCGGTCCTCGGTGATGCTCCACACCGGGTTGGCACCCAGCCCTTCCTGCTCGGTGAACGTGATGAACTTGCCGACTCGGAACTGGACGAGCCCGCCCCCGTCGGTCCCAACCCACAGCGTGCCTTCGCGGTCGAAGAGGAGGGCGCTGATGTTGTCGAAGGCGAGGCCGTCAGCGGAGTAATAGGTGTCGCTGCGCTGGCCGTCGAACCGGAAGAGGCCTTCCTGTCCGCTTCCCATCCAGAGGTCGCCCGAGGGGGCTTCGAGGAGAGTCCGGATCCCCTCGTCGGGCATGGGGGCGCCGGGGGGGAAGTGCGCGAGGAGGCGGGTCGTGCTGCCGGCATAGGCAAGCTGGTAGAGGCCGCTCTCGACGGTGGCGACCCACACGACGTTGTTGGCTCCGACCTCAATGTCTCGGAGAGCGACGCTCTCGGGGATAGAGCTGATGCGGGTGGCGAGTGACCCCCGCACGTGGAAGAGGCCTTGATCCCGCGACGCGACCCACAGGCCTCCGTTGCCGTCAAGGGCGAGGTCGACGATGTTGAGGGGGAGGTCGTCGGGAAGGAGCGGCTCGAAGCGGTCGCCCATCCACCTCGCTAGCCCGGCCTCGTAGGTGCCGGCGACGAGCCGCCCGTCGGCGTCCTCCACGAGGGCGCTGATCCGGTCTCCAGGCAGGCCGTCGTTGCGGTCGTAGGTGACCATGGAGTCGGCTTGCACGCGGGTGAGGCCGCCGCCCATCGTGCCGATCCAGAGCGAGCCGTCGCGCGTCTCTTGCAGCGACGTGACCGCGTTGAGCGCGAGGGCACTGTTCGCCGCGTTGTACGTGTGGAAGTCGATGCCGTCGAACCGGGCGACACCTTCCTGGGTGCCGATCCAGAGGTAGCCGTCGCGCGTCTGGTGCAGCGCCGTGACGCTCGACTGCGGCAGGCCGTCCTCAAGCGTCCACGTCTGCTGGATGTACTGCGAGATCGACGGCGTAATGCGCTGCGCGAGCACATCGGTGCTCCAGAGCAGGCACACGCAGACCAGGCAGCAGACACCAACCAGGCGGCGGTAGAAACGGCTATCGGTAGAAACGGGGGTCACCCTGGCAAGACATTCGCTGATGATATACCATTCCGGGCGGAAAGGGGGCCTATGCCGCCTGGTCGGATATGGAACTGGGCACTCCGCAAACAGAGTGCCCAGTTTTCGGGAGGCTGGAGCGCGAAGAGCTACCAGGCTCGTTGAGGTCCTTCTGGCATGGCTATCGGCGCCATGCAGAGGCGCTCAATACATGACCGAGGACGACTCAAGGTGCACGACTGTGCGGAGGTAGGTCCTGGCCTGGCGCGGCGTCATCGCGTAGCGGCCCTCGGCGCAGACTAGGGTCACGTTGCGGCTGCACGCGCGCCAGCTGATCAGGTGGCCCAGGGCGTGGGCGCGTTCAAGGAGTTCTGCAAGAGACATGGAAACGGGGGATAGCAGAGGGGGAAGAGCGTCACGCCCCTGCCCTTCGCGCGAAAGGCAGGGGCGCGCTTGTCACTGACCGCGACGCAGGGCTTGGAGCAGCTCCTGGGCCAGCGGCGCGTACGTGATGGACGCGTCGGCGCGCAGCGAGACCTGGCCGAGCGCGGCCAGCCCACCGACGACGCGCACCTCGTTGTCGACCGACAGCTGGTCCTGCGCGAAGGCGTGCGCGTCGAAGTGGCCGCGGATCCGGACATCGTCCTGGGCATAGATCGCGATGGTCGCGTGCGTGTCCGAGGCCGACTCGATCGCCGAGCCCTGCTCCACGAACAGGTCGTCACCGACCAAGATCACGCCGTAGCCCGTGATGCTGGCGTCTTCGAGCACCAGGTCGCCCTCGACGTACCAGACCACAGGCGCCTCGGCGGTGCCCAGCTGGATCTGCTCTCCGCTGATGCGGACCGTCCCGCTGGACTGCTGCGAGGCCACGTGCTGGTAGTTCTGGGCCTGGAACGAGGGGAGCTCCAGGGGATCCTGCTGCATCACGACCGGGAGGTCGGTCGGGTTGTAGCGCGGACGGAACACGCTGGCGTCGCCGCTGAAGGAGCCAGCGTAGTAGCCGAACCCATCGATGCGGGCTTGGGTGCCAGCCGCGATGCTGAGCTGACCCGACGTGTAGATGTTGGCGTTGCCGCCGGTGATCGAGGTGACCTTGATCTCGTTCTCGATGGCGATGTCACCGCCCGACGCGAGGGCGTAGCGCGTCAGCCAGAGCAGGTCGTGGTCGTTGGTGAGGGCGAGCACGTCGAGCGCGCGGTCCGTCGTCCCGCTCGGCACCCCGGCGATCCCCGACCGCGCCGACTCCACGAGCAGGGCTTCCACCTGCGCGGGCGTCGCGTTCTTGTTCTCGGCCAGGAACGCAGCCGCGGCCCCCGCCACGAACGGCGCCGCCATCGACGTACCGCTCATCAGCACGAGGTCGTCCGAGTCGTGGTCGAGCGACATGATGTCCACGCCCGGCGCCAGGATGTCGACCGTCGCGCCATAGTTGGAGAACGAGGCGAACTGGTTCGCTTGATCGTAGGCCCCGACCACGATGGCTTCGTGGACGTGCGCCGGCGTCACCGTCGAGGCGTCGATGCCCGCGTTGCCCGCCGCGATCACGACCGTGACGTCGTTCTCGATGGCCGCGACTACGGCCTCGTCGAGCGCGTTGTACTCCGACGTGCCGACCTCGGCGCCGAGCGACATGTTAAGCACGACGGGGCGGCCGGGCTTCTGCAGCTTGTAGCTCACCACGTGCTCGACGGCCGCGATGGCCTTCGAGAGGTCCACCGGCCCGCCGTCGTCGGTCTCCTGGCCCGTGAGGACGCGCAGCGCGTGGACGTGGGCGCCCGGTGCCACGCCCCGGATGCCACGCTGGTTGGCAAGGCCCGCTGCGATGCCCGCGATGTGGGTACCGTGGCCGTCGATGTCAGGCGCAGAGCCGTCGGTGTTCGAGGTGAAGTCGTAGGCGCTCTCCAGCTTGACATCGTCCGTGGAGATGCCGGTGTCCATCACGAAGAGGTCCACCTTGTTGTGCGGCGCATCGCTCTCGCCGGAGACGAGCGTGCCCCACGACACCGACTCGGTGCCGGTGGCCGACACCTCACGGATGCCGAACGGGTGGAGCTGCACTTCGATGTCGGGCTCGATCCACTCGATCTCGTCGTTGAGCGACAGGTCGATGATGAGCTGGGCGACGATCTCCTCGCTCACCCACACGGAGAGGCCGTCGAAGACGTTGTCGTACTCGTAGCGGGAGATGACCTTGTAGGGATCCATCTCGCCGTAGCGGGAGAGCACCTTGTAGGTGTCGGGGTCGGTGTAGCGGGAGATGACCTTGTAGGGGTCCATCTCGCCGTAGCGGGAGAGCACCTTGTAGGTGTCGAGGCCGATGATGAGGCCGACGTACTCGCCGTCGCCGAGCTCGTCTTCGCCGGTGCTCGAGTTGGCCGTCGGGGCCGCGGAGCCCTTGCGGGAGCGGATCTCGGCCGCGACGCGCGGGGCCGCGTAGGTTGCCCGTTCGAGGAGGTGCCCGTGGCGGAGCTTGGAGTCGGCCGGGATGGCCGGCGAGATCGACTCGGCCTCGATGTCAGGCAGGCCGGTGTCGCAGCCAGAGACGAGTACGAATGCGAGGAGAAGGGCAACGCCTAGGAGCAGGCGTGCCGGGTGTGGAGTAGGAATCCGCTGGGTGAACATGGGTGCGTGGATCGGGGAGAATGGGAACACGCCCCATCCGACAAAGCACTGTCCAGGTACACGGCGCATCCCTCAAAACAGCCTGGAATGGCACAGAAAGCCACCTTGGTCGCGCGTATCGTTAACGGAACCGCGTGGGATCTCACTCTGAAACTGGCCCGTCTCAAACGGAGAACGAGCGCTGTCGGGCGTGGGGAGCCCGTATCGAAACCAGGCTAGGTAGCTCCGAAACGAGGCGGCCCCCCGCCTGCGCTGCCGAGGGCGATCGAGGTACGGTAGCGCGTCCTCCTCGCGAGGTCCTCGTGCTTGACAGCGCAGGCCAGGTGCGACCCTCGGGCAGCGAACTCAGGCGGCGCGCTCGGCCTGCATCCACGGTGGGTCCAGCGCAGCGACCTCGGCGTAGACGGGGCAGGCGGGCGTGTGCGCGCCGGGGAGGTAGCCGAGGCTCATGAGGAACTCGCCCGTGATCTCGCCGCCGGTGAACTTGAACGTGCGCTTGAAGAGCTTGACCCACTCGGCCTTGGGTAGCGGGTGGTGGTGGTCGAGCCAGTCGGCAAACGAGCCGTGCTCGGCGCGGAGGCGCTGGAGCGTCCGCGCGTTCTCGATGGCGGCGTTGACCTTGAGCTTGTTGCGGACGATGCCCGCGTCGGCGAGCAGGCGGGCGCGGTCGTCCTCGCCGTAGGCGGCCACCGCGTCGATGTTGAAGCCGCTGTAGGCGCGGCGGAAGCCCTCGCGCTTCTTGAGGATGGTGAGCCACGAGAGGCCTGCCTGGTTGATTTCGAGGACGAGCCGCTCGAAGAGCACGCGGTCGTCGCGGCTCGGGACGCCGTACTCGTGGTCGTGGTAGGGGCCGTGGAACGGGTGGCCGGGCGCGGCCTCGCAGTAGGTCATGGAGGGCTGGCGGGTTAGAGGAGAGGCAACGATCAGGCTCGTACTCCACGATGCCACATGTCTGTCAGCCCGCTTCTGCTACACGCTTGCTGGGAAGCGAGTCGCTGGATGTCAGTCGTAGCACGGACGGCTCTGCTCTCAAGGATCAGAATATCTCAAGAGAGTAGTCTGGCTTTAGCAAGGACTAAATCCCCAGTCTGACCTCGAAGCAATCCAATAGTTTGGCCTCATCCCTCGTCCGATCTGGCTCCTCAACAGACTTGCTCTGAGACTATCCTTCTTACACACTCACCCATTATATCACGGCGATCATAGCAAGAAGGCAGTCCGTCGATTCCCAAGTTGCCATCTGACTATACCATCATTTATGTTAGACTATCGAACTTGCGTCATCTAAATCAAAACCAGCCGACTGTCATTCGCTCATGATTTCTTCTATGATTAGGTTCGTCATTGCCATCGTCGCACTCATTATATCGGTGCCTACCGGGCTAGGGCAGCAGGAATGTAGCGTTGGTCCAACTCTGGGCTGTCGAGCTCAGATTCCTGCCGCCTACAGTCCAGGCACGATGCTTCCGATTCCCGTCGTGTTCCACACAGTATCCCAGAACAACAGCCCAGTAGTGAGCACTCAAGATGTGGACGACTTTATTTCCGATCTTAATGCCGCTGTTTTCGATTCGGGAATTATATTTAATAAGGCTGCAGTTAGTCATCATTCAAATTCGAGTTTCTCGGACTTTGGCAACAATTCCGAATTTACCGGTTTCCTAGAAAAGTATACTATAGACCCTAGTAATTTTATAAATGTAGTAATCCCTAAAACAGCATATAGGAGTGGTGGTGTAGAAGCTATCCCTGAATTAACCCCAGGAAACGAAGAAACCATTGGTACTATCAGAGATGGTCTTTTTACTACTGCGGATCGTTTTCCAAACGACTTATCAGGGAGATCTTTTGCTACTCCTATTCACGAGTTCGGCCACTTTTTCGGACTTGACCATACGTTTATTGGAGATAGTGAATCGTGTAATGGATGTGACCAAGACGGGGTACCAGATACTCCAATACATAAAAACACTGGGCCCAGTTGTCCATCCTTAATCCCAGATACATGCCCTAGCCGTGATGGACTCGACCCCATTGATAACTTCATGCATGTTACAAGTGCCATATGCAGAAATCGCTTTACGAATGGCCAAATATCAAGATTTCAATATTTTAGAGAAATAAGGAGGTCAGCTCTCGGCACATCTACGGCGGGAACCGTTTTCTACGACTCCCAATCATCTTCTCAGGTATTATCAAACATAAACTTATCAAGTCAGAATATATACATCTTACCTGGATCCAACATAACTATACAGGGTAATCTGACCCTCGATAATGGTTCCAGGCTAGTTATCACAGGGAATACAGACTTATCGGGGGTTACCTCGATCAATCTCATGGGGGGAAGCTCTGTAGAAATTGGAGGCGACGTTGGCTCGGTAGCGGTCTCACAAGGCATAACCGTTTCGGAGGGTAGCGTACTCTCTCTAGGCTTCGATGTAGAAAAACTTCAGGGTCAGACTCGAGAAAATCCCACAGGTGGTCATACGTTGTCGGTTAGCGTTTCTGCTGGGGGAAACATTTCAGTCACTGATCCAGGATCCTCTCTCGTGGTCGGGACAACGGCTTTGCTGACGCTTGGCAACGGCAGTAGTGCCACCTTCGAGAACGGTGGCATCTTGCGAACACAGAGAACCGTACGTCTCGAACGTAATGCTTCACTCACATTGGAGCCCACGGCTGGTGAACCGCGTTTTTCTGAGAGGCCGAGATTCGAATTAGGCAAAGACGCCAAGCTTGCCTTCCGCAACAGTGACTACAGCATTAGTGGCTCCAGCAACAGCCCACTCGTCTTCGAGCGCCTGAACGCGAATCATCGCTGGCACAGCGTCTCCTTTGAGGGGGACAACCTCGAAGTGGGCAATGCGATCTTCGATGGGGGCCGCTATGGAGCGCTGGTGTTTCAGCCGGGGAGCGTGGAGTTCAATGCCGTGACGTTCCGCAACAACATGGAGGGTCTGCGCGTGCTCTCGGCCGCTGGCACGGAGGTGGCGAACAGCCTCTTCGAGGACAACGGCACCGGCATCCGTACCGGCACGCCTACTACGTCGGACATCAGCGTGCTCTGCCGCAAGTGCCGCTCGGGCCTGGATGTGCTCGATACTGAGATCCGCGACAACACGGGCACGGGAATGCACCTCACCTTCGCCAACGTGGGTGTTCTGGGCACACAAATCCGCGACAACGGCGGGTACGGCGTCTATGCCTCGAATACGGCCCTGGACGACTTCACGAACAATCAGGTCGTTGGCAATGGCTACAGCTGGGATGTCTCAGGGACTCACATCGTCGCCGGGGGCGATCTCTTCCTCAGCCGCGCTGTCCCAAATGATCGAGGTGAGAACCGCATCGCCTCTAATGCTATGCGCGAGGTGTTCATCGGCGGTGGCGGCTTTGCCTTTCTGGGTAGTGCCGCTACGAACTCAGGGTTTAACGCGGTCTTCGATGCTTCAGGAACGCTCCTCTCCAATTCGTCCGGCACACCCATCAGTGCGGAGAATGTCTATTGGGGCTATCCGAGTGGGCCACCCCCTGGAGCCGTCCTGACGAGTGACCTTCAGAGCGCGCCCGTCTCGGTGTCGTCGCCGCTCGCTTGCGACCCGGTTCAACCGTTCGATCCGGACGATCCGAGCCCGTGCAGCGCTAATTCGAGACAGCGACCGACCGGCTCTGAAGCGGCACAGGACGGCTCTGCTCAACGCCGTGCCTCTGCGCGTCTACGTAGCCGTGTCCGTGCGCTCCTGGCGACGCTTGCGGACGGCGCGAAGCCCGATGAGGCGGTCCAACTGGTCTACGAACTGGGGAGCTACCACCGCCTCGACCGGGCGGGGGTGCGAGCGGAGCACCCAGCCACACTGCGCCTGCTGCAGGCCCTCGCGCGTGCTAGCAACGGAGCAAGACGAGCCGATGCCAAGGTCGAGGCTAGCGCGAAGACCGATGGCGAGGAGCGTACGCTCGCCGACGCGGCGCTCGAAGTGCTCGTAGTGGACGCGCTCACTGACGAACGCTACGACGAGGCGGCGGATGAGATTGCACGGGGACGACCGGGCGTGGTCTCGCCGCCGGTAGCGCGCGTGCTCGACGTGGCCGAGGCCGCCCTGTGGGCACGGGAGGGACTATTCGCCGACGCGGCCGCTCGTGTGGATGAGGTGGCTGCCACAGAGCCGGATGCCGAAGCCGCGCATGGGCTGATGCGGCTCGCCGAGCACTACGCCATGCGGGCCCAAGAAGACGCGGAGTCGTCAAGTGGGGGAGCCCGTCTGGCAGACCAGCCCCTACGCACAGTGAGATCGGCTTCTTCGCCTACCGGACCTGCTCTCTCGGTGTATCCGAACCCGACGGGTAGTCGAGCGACGGTGTCACTGAGCGTCGGCGCGGCGACCGTGGCGCGCGTGGTGGTCTACGACGTGCTCGGGCGCGCGGTGGCCCGGCTGCACGACGGCGCGGCGACGGCGCGGCTGCGGCTCACGCTCGACACGGCGGCGTTGCCCGCGGGTGTCTACGTGGTGCACGCCGAGGCGGGCGACACCGTACTCACACGCCGTCTCACCGTCGTCCGCTAGCCCATGCGTGCCGTCGTTGCTCTTGCGCTTCTTGTGTGTGCGGCGGGAGGCGCGCACGCCCAGCCGGTGCCCGCGCCGCAGGAGATCGGCGTGAGCGTGGCGCAGGGCAGCGAGGCGCTGGTGGTGCTCTCGCTCTCGAACGCGCAAGCTGAGGCGGTGGGGTACTGCGTGTCGTTTGAGCGGCCGGTGGCTGCGGGCCGTCTGGGGGCGGCGGCGCTCAGTGGGGCGTGCGGGGAGCCTGGGGAGGTGCTGCTGGTTGTGGGGGAAGAGGCGAACGGAGGGCGTCCATGGGACCCGTACGGGTTTGTGGCCTTGCCAGAGGGAGGCCTCCTCACGGCTGAGAGGAGTCTGCGGGGGCGGACGTTCGAGGTGACAGCGGATCTGCGCCGTGTGGGGTCGTTCGATCACCCGCGTGTGGAGGAGGTGGGGCCGTCGGTCTCGACGACGGGTCTGGCCTACCGCGCGGAGGTCGGCACGCTCTGGTGGCTCAACACCGAGGGCACCGGCTTCGGCATCGAGCGTGCACTCCTGCTCGAAGGCACCTTCGAGGGCGCTCCCACCGGCCGCCGTATCGAAATCCCAGTCGCACAAACTGGGGTGCCTCCTGCTCGAACAGGGTCGGTCGTAGGCCTGGCTTACAACACGCCCGTACAGCGCTTCTACTGGCTCGATGTGCTCAACCGTACCATCTGGGCTGCCGACACTTCGGGCGTGGCACGCCCAGGCTATCCCACGCCCGTCGCCGCCTACCCTGGCCTCAACCTCGGTTTTGGCGTCACGGCGCTGCCCGACCTAGCCACCTACACGTCGGGCTCTGGCTCCGTCACTCCCGCTCACGACCCGGACGGCCCCCGCCTCGAATTTGCGGTCGGTATACCCGGAGAGCCTGAGTACGACCGCCATGTGGTTGTCGGGCCGCGCGGCGAAGACCTCACGCCCAAGGCAGACGGGCGCACCCCGGCACCGCTAGAGACGCCGCTCCTGCTTCCCCTGCCAGGACGAAGCAGCGGTGGGGTCTCGGGCGGCTTGGAACGGAGCGCCACCGACCCCAACGGGGCGGTGTACTACGCCTGGAGCGACTTCGGCGATGCAGGCATCGCGATGCTGCGCCCGCACCCGGTGCCGCCGGGCTGGCTCACCGTCGAGCGCTGGCAGGGCACGCTCAGTGCAGCAGGCGAGCCGGATGCCCAGACCGAGATGGCCCTGTGGTTCCGGCCAGGGCGGCGAGCCGTGGGTACCTACCGCGCAGCCCTCCAGGTCTTTGACGCGACGACGGAGGCCGTCGTGGAGGTACCGCTCACGATGACCGTGACGACAGGCACCGACACGGAGGACGACGCGCCTATACCCACTGAGGCGATGCTCTCGGTGTATCCGAATCCCACGGGCGGCACGGCGACGGTGTCACTGAGCGTTGGCCCAGCGACCGTGGCGCGCGTGGTGGTCTACGACGTGCTCGGGCGCGCGGTGGCCCGGCTGCACGACGGCGCGGCGACGGCGCGGCTGC